>JBDKSN010000001.1:0-22181 GCA_039680625.1 Anaerolineales bacterium
CGCGCCACGGGCTTTCCGCTGACCGTGGTGCGGCCCTCTTATACCTACGGCGAAACCTGGATCCCCAGCGGCGTTGGCGGGCACGGCTATACCATCGTGGCGCGCATGCGCCAGGGCAAGCCGATCATCTCGGCCGGAGATGGCCAGAACCTCTGGGTGATGACGCACAACACCGACTTTGCCGTCGGCTTTGTGGGCCTGTTCGGCCAGGCCGCCGCCATCGGTGAGGCGTTCCACATCACCAGTGATGAGGTGCTCACTTGGGATAGCATCTATCGCGCCATCGGCCACGCCGCTGGTTGCGAACCCGAGCTTGTGCACCTGTCTACCGACTTTATTGCTGGCATCTGCCCCGAGCTAGGCCCCGGCCTGTATGGCGACAAGGCGCACAGCGTGGTGTTTGACAATACCAAGATCAAGCGCGTAGTGCCCGACTTTAGCGCTCGGGTCACTTTTGGTGAGGGCATCGCCCGCTCGCTGGCCTGGCACGACGCCGATCCCGTGCATCGCCATATCATCAACCCGCGCGTCGACGCCATGTTCGACCGGCTAATCGCTGCGCACCGCGGTGCCATCGCCGCGGCGACGGCCTCAGCCCCGGCCTGAGGTGCTCGCCGCATACGGTCACTCTTGGCCACAGCCAGACCAGGCGCTGGGCGCCTATCTGGTGCAGCCTATATGCAGGAGAAGCCCATGTCGTTGTACGATCTGCCGCTCGACGAACTGCGCGTCTATGACCCGCCCCTCACTCGCGAACCCGATTTTGCGTCCTTTTGGGATGCCACCCGGGCCGAAGGCCGCGAGACGCCGCTCAACGCCACGGTCACTCCAGTGTCCTACCCCGTGCTGCGCGTTCGACCCTATGAGGTGTTCTACGACGGCTGGCGCGGTGCGCGTATCTGCGCGTGGTACGTCGTCCCCGAGGGCGATGGCCCTTTTCCGGCCATCGTGCAATATCACGGCTATAGCGGAGCCAAGCACGATCTGTACGAGTGCCTGAGCTGGGCAGGCCAGGGTTATGCCGTCATGACCGTCGACACACGCGGGCAGTCGGGCAATAGCTCTGACCCCGGCCAGTATACCGGTGGACACGTCAAGGGCTGGATGACGCTGGGCGTCCTCGACCCCGAAGAGTACTACTATCGCGGCGTTTTTATCGACTGCGTGCGGGCGCTCGATTGGTTGTGCACTCGGCCTGAGATCGATACCCAACACATCGGCATCACCGGCATGAGCCAGGGCGGCGCTCTGACGCTTGCTGTCGCCGCGCTCGACCATCGCCCGGTGCTCGCCATGCCCGAGATGCCCTACCTATGCCACTACAAGCGCGCGGTAGACATCGCCGAGCGCGACCCCTATCTCGAGATCGCCGAGTACCTGCGGCGCTACCCAGAGCGCTACGACCAGGTCTGGCGCACGCTGAGCTATTTCGACAACATGAACTTGGCAGAGTGGATCCAGTGTCCGACGCTGTGCAGCGTTGGGCTACAAGACGACATCTGCCCACCCTCCACCGTCTTTGCCGCCTACAACAAGATCACCGCAACCAAAGACATGGCCATCTATCGCTATCACAATCACGCCCAGGTGCCTGCCCACTGGGAACTCAAGTTCCATTGGGCCCATCACTACCTACTGGGTCGGCTTAGATGAACACAGAGAGCCCTCGCCAAGTGACGAGGGCTCTTCTCTTGACCAGCCATTGCCAAACAAGCCGCCCAGTGCTGGGCGATCGGTCTAGGGCAGCACGACCGTCTTGATCTGCCCTGGCTTGGGATCGGCCAGCTCGGTTGGCAGCTCGTCGAGGCTGATCTGCCGGGTGATCAGCGGCGCCACGTCCACGCGCCCCGAACCGAGCAACGCCACCGCTCGACTGTGCGTGAAGGGGTTGATGCGCGCCCCCTGGATGCGCAGCTCTTTCTGAAAGATCATGTTGGGCTCGACAGGTATGGTCTGCCCTGGTGGCGTCACGCCGAACCAGAGCACCGTGCCGCCCGGAGCCGCCCAGGCCAGGGCCTGTCGCGTCGTCGGTTGCGAACCCACCGCCTCGATGACCACGTCAGCGCCGCCTTCGACCAACATGCCGGGGGCGGTTGGATCCGTCGTTAGCGGATCACACACGGCGTCAGCGCCCAGGCTCAAGGCTAAAGCACGGCGCTCGGGCACGGGATCGCTCACCACGACGGTTGCCGCTCCGCAGAGTCGGGCGAGCTGCGCCAAGAGCTGGCCGATGGCCCCACCCCCGATGACGATCACGCGGTCTCCGGGGCGGATGCCGGCCAAGTCGATGCCGTGCACGCAGCAGGCGAGCGGCTCGACCATCGCACCCTGCAATAGCGAGACGCCCTCGGGCAGCCGATAGCACTGCTTGCGAGGCGCCACCGCGTACTCGGCAAAACCACCATCGCGGTCGACGCCCAGGGCAGTGAGATGCTGGCACATGTGCACCACACCGCGCTGGCACGGTCGGCACATCCCGCAGAGGATGTTCGGGTCGATGGCCACCGGATCGCCCTCGTGCAAATCAGCCACGTCTGCGCCCACCGCTACGACGGTGCCGGCCATCTCATGGCCGATGATCACCGGCGGGTGAGTAGCAAACTCGCCGTGCATGATGTGTCGGTCTGTGCCACAGATCCCACAGGCCGCCACGCGAATCAGTACCTCATCGGCAGCAGGTTGAGGCACCGGGCATTCCCTCACTGTCAGCCGACCCGGCCCTTCAAAGACGGCCGCCTTCATCGTCCCCATCGCCATGCCTCCTCATTCTGTTTCACTTGGTGAAACGTCTTTCCCGGGCTATCATAGAGACAGGTACGATCTCCAGAGAAGAGCCATGCCCGTCTACGAGTTTCGCTGCGCCGACTGCGGCCAGACTTTCGACAAGCTGTACCGACACATGCTGAGCGCCGCCGAGGATGCCTGCCCTCCCTGCCCAGCATGTGGGAGCCCGCACACCTCACGCTTGGTATCGCGCTTTGCCGTTCATGGCCCGCCAGGTGTCGACCACCAGCAGGTAGCCGCCGAGAGGGCCCAGGCTGAGCGTGAGGCCTCGATCACCCCTAGAGAACAGATCAACCAGTGGCGCAGCGCCAAGCCATAGCCCGCACTCAGTCCTCTATCTCGATCGTAGCGATCAGCAGTCGGTCATCGGCGACACGCAGGCCGTCTTTGTCAACGATGGGCAGCCGTTGCATCGTCGCGAGTTCGTACATGCCCAGATAGACCTGGTATCTGCCCGCTGGCAGCCCATCGGGCAGGGCAATACTGTGTTCATCGAGCACAACTTCGCCCACATGCCAGGTCGTCGTCGCGCGAGTGTTGCCTTGGGGCATGCTATCGTCCTGAGCCACGATCTGATTCGCCTCATCGACGACGTGGATGAACACTTTGTAGTCCGCGGCGATGGCCGTCTGTGCCTGCCAGTGCAGGCCCAGGGTCAACGTGTCTCCGGCATCGACCGCGGCGACGTCGCCGTCATAACCGAGCAAGTCGATCTGGTCGCCCAGCCGATAGTGCATGCCCGTCTCGCCTTCTGCAGCCAGCAAGCGATCCGAGAGTACGTAGCGTTCGGCCAGGACCCCGTCGCGCTCGACGACGCGATCCCGCGTGGCCACCTCGGTCAGCACCGCATGCAGCCTCGCAGTCGACTCGTCATGCACACCGGGAAAGGTGACCAGCCACGCGGCTGCGTGCTTCCCGCGCTGCCACTGAAGCTCGGTCAGCAGGGCGTCGCGTCGCTCGGTGCGGATCACATCCAAGTCGAGCGTGCTTCTCCGCACCGCCGCTGGCGAGGTGTTGAGCACGATCAAGCCACCGCCAGGCTCGGCAGCCACCAAGTCTAGCACCGAGTTGATCTCGTCCTCGAGCACATGGTTGGCATAGACCCACGCATAGGCCAGGCCATTCGGTGCTCGTGCCACAAACTCTGGCTTCTGCCCCTTAAGCTCGGCAGTGACCTCGGGCATATAGTCGCGCTGGAGGTAGCTGATATAGGTCACGAAATAGTCCGGATCCACCAGCGTCGTGCTCTCCATCGGCGTAGTATAGCCCAAGAAGAACGGCTCGAACTCGTTCGCGTCGATGCACGAGACGTGTAGATGCTGCGCATCCGGCTTGGTGTTGAGATAGCGAGCCGCCTGTTCCATGCCCTCGCCCCAGCCGACCAGCAACACCCGTGGCGCCACCGCTGCTCCCCCAACCAGAGGGTTGTAGTACGACGTATAGTACGGTCGCGCTGGCAAGAGCATCGCCAGGTAAGCCATGACGGTGATCCCACTCACGGCCGTGGGCAGCCACTGCCTTCCGTGCCAGCGCGCCCTCCCCCAGTTCACGAGACGTTCCCAGCCGAGGCCAGCCGGAACACATAGTAGAGGAAAGACCGGCAATAGATAGCGATCGAACTTTTTCAAGCTCGCAGTCATGAAAAGGGTATATGCCAGCGCAGAAAAGAGCAGGCACTGGGCCGGTGCCCGCCCTCGCTGGTTGCGATCGCCCAACAACAGGCCGAGCAGCCCGGCCAGGATGAACGGCGTCGTACGCAATAGCCATGCCACCGGGTAAAAGAACACGCCCGGATCCTCGACCGGCATAGACAGGAAAAAGTTGCCCTTCTCATGGGGGTTCGATGCCTGGCGCCAGACCCCATCGAGGACTCGCTGAAAGGCAAAACGAGGGGAGACCCACAGCGCTGGCCACAGAGCGAACCCGACGGCCAACGCCGCCACCGCCCACAGCAGTGCATCGGCCAACCAGCGCCGCCACCAGCCCTGGCGCTCGCCGCGCCGGCGCCACGCATACCAGCCCAAGATGCCCGCCATGCCCACCGCGAGGAACACTCCAGGTGCCTTGTTCAGGGTGGCCAAGGCCGCCATCGCGCCCGAGAGCAGCAGGTAACGACGCTTCCCCCCCTCTGCATAGACGAGCAAAGCGCCGAGCGAGAGTGCCATGAAACACGCCAGCAGGGCATCGAGGTGGTGCAGCCGCGAGTAGGCGAGATAGAACGGGTCGAGAGCCAGGAACAGGGTCGCAAAGAGGTTGGCAGTCGGCGACAGCAGGTGGCGCCCCAAGAAGAACAGCCCGACGATGCCTAGCCACGTCACCAAAGCGATGATGCGCCGCGCCCACATCGTCTCGGGATAGAGCCCAGTGCCCTGGTCATGATCCAGCGGATAGAGCACGTGGCGCAGCCAGGGCGACTGCACGTCGGCCTGTTCCAGCTGCTGGCTCAGCAGATACCCGCCTACGCCCGCCCACATCGTGATCACCCCGGGGTGCTCTGTACGGCAGGTTTGGATATAGTCTCCGCTCACCAGCCCCTGATAGAACTCGATGCTCCGCGTACGCCAGTTGTGCTCATCGATGGTGATGAACTCGTCGATGCGCCAAAGCCGCAGAAACAGCGACAGGATCAGGCCCACCAGCAGCACGAGGCGCTGGCCACGGGTTAGCTTATCGTTGGGCGCGCTAGCAAACACGCGATCTCCTATCGCGAGAGGCTCTCTGGCCGACCATCAGGGACGGCCCAAGAGGCGTGAACAGCGCCATTCTAGCAGGCCCACCCGACCTGGGCAATTGCGCGGTGCCATCAGGAGACATCCCCGAAGCTATCCCCCTCGCGCCGAAAAGAGAGAGGCTCGGCGTAAGGGCCGAGCCTCGTGGAATCAGCGGGAGATACCCTAGAAGGTCCGGAAGTAGCGGTCGAGCTCCCAGCCCGACACCGAGAGGCGATAGTCGTCCCACTCGGCCGTCTTGGCCTCGACAAAGCTCTCGTACACGTGCGGGCCAAGTGCATCCTTGATCACCGTGTCCTTGTCGAGCTCCTCCAGGGCTTCTTCGAGCGTGCCAGGCAGAGTCGACAGGCCAGCACGGGCCAGCTCGTTCTCATAGAGATTCTCTTCGCTCGGGTTGCACAGCGGCAGATCGTTCTTGATGCCATCGAGGCCCGCCTTGAGCATCGCGGCGAACGCCAGATAGGGGTTGCACGAGGGATCGGGGCAACGCAGCTCGCAACGGGTAGCCTCGGGCGTCGGCGCGCGGGGGATGCGGATCAGCGCCGAGCGGTTGATGCGCGCCCAACTGATGTATACGGGCGCCTCATAGCCGGGCACCAGGCGCTTGTATGAGTTGACCAACGGCGCTACCACCGCCGACAGAGCCCTCGCGTGTTTGAGCTGGCCGGCAATGAACTTTTTCGCGATGTCCGAGAGCCCGTAGGGATCGTTGGGATCGCAAAAGAGCGTCTTGCCCGTGTGAATGTCGGCCAGTGACTGGTGCACGTGCATACCCGACCCGTTGATCCCACGGATAGGCTTGGGCATGAACGTCGCATGTAACCGGTGCTGCTTGGCAATCGCCTTGAGCACATACTTGAAAGTCACAGCGCTGTCGGCCGTCTTGAGCGCCTCGCCATACTTGAAGTCGATCTCGTGCTGCCCGATAGCCACCTCGTGATGGCTGGCCTCGACCTCGATGCCAAAGGCCTCTAGGGCCGTGACCATATCCTGGCGAACGAGTACGGCGCGATCCGTAGAAGCATCAAAATAGCTCGCCTCGTCTTGCACAGCGCCTGGAATTGGGTTCCCCGCCTGGTCCGTGTCGAACAAAAAGAACTCGAGCTCTGGACCAACACGGAAGATATAGCCCATGTCTGCCGCTTCTTCCAGCGCGTTAGCCAGCACGGTTCGCGGCGCACCCCTGAAAGGCTCACCATCGGGCGTGAACACATTGCAAATCAGCCGCGCCTCTTGATGAACGCCGCCCTGCCAGGGCAAGATCGCAAAGGTCGAAGGATCGGGAACGAGGAACATGTCGCTCTCGCTAATCCGCGCAAAGCCCTGGATCGACGAGCCATCGAACCAGATGCCATTGCTCAACACCGCATCGAGCTGACTGATGGGCACTGTGATCGATTTGACGCTGCCCAGGATGTCGGTGAACTGCAGGTTCACGAACCGCACACCCTGTTCTTTGCACGCCGCGATGACCGATTCCTTCGTGTGAGCCATGTGTCTTGCCTCTCTTTTGGCTGATGGAGTACGCCGCCTTCGGCCTGGACCACCATGAATCGGCAATGATCGCATGGGGCGGTTCTCAAAACAATGCCATATTCTATCGACAAGCTCGTCGCAGGTCATGATGCATCGTGCTAGAGTCTGCCCCTGTGAATCTGTGCAGACTGCACAAACTCATGGGGCGATGAGCTGGTGCAACTTGAGCGCTAACTGCAATGCGAGCCGCGTCTCGGCATCGTTCAGGTCGTAGCCCGAGATCTCGGTGATGCGTTGCAACCGGTAGCTGAGCGTGTTGCGGTGCACAAAGAGAGCACGCGCCGTCTGGCTCACGTTCATGTTCCCATCGAACAACACTTGCAGCGTGTGCACGAGCTCGGTGCCGTGATCGATGTCGTATGCCAATAGGTCACCCAGAGTCTCTTGGTAGAAGCGCTGTAGCTCGGCCCGGTCGCGCAGGTCGGAAAGCAGTCGATACAGCCCCAGATCGTCATAGCAATAGGGTCCCTGGCGCCCTCTGATCCGGCTGCCTAGGCTCTGCGCCCCCAGCGCCTGCCGCAGGGCCTGACCTAGATCGGCTCCGCGCTTGACGACACGGCTGATGCCCAGGGCATCACCCTCGCTCTCGTGGGCCACCGCCTCACTGAGCCAACGCCGGACGACATGCGTCTCCAACGGCGCAGGATAGGAGATGAAGAGGAGCAAGCTGTCACGGTAATGGAGCTGCAAAGTCGTCGCCCCGTCTCGACGAGCAGACCAGGCGACATCGCGCAAACGCTCAATCACCCGGCGCGAGACGTCGGGTCGCCCGACAGCCGCGACGACCACGAGGTGATCTCGCCCTCCCTGAAGCGCATATCCCTGGCGCTCAAGACGCGACAGCGCGGACTGCGCCGCCGTGCCACCGTTCAGAAGCTGCTCGGTGAGGTCAGCACCAAGCTCGTCTTCGATTTGGCGGCGGGTGAGCTGCTCGAGCAGCTCGACAGCGCAGGTGTCGGCGGCCGCGCGCGCCAGCACAGCAACGCGTGGGCTTGACTGTATGTCGCTGACGTAGAGCACAAGCTGGCCCACTTGGCGGCCAGCGACCTGAACGGGATAGCGTACCGACACCCGATCGGCGCCCGAAGGCAGGGCATCGGCCTCGGCCAAGACCGCTCCCCCGTCCGTGAACAGCGAGGCCGCACCCGCGGTCGCTGCCGCCAGGTCACGCAGCACGGCGACCAGCCCACCCCCTGACAAGACCTGCTGAAAATGCTCACGCGCCTCGGCCTCTCTTCGCGCCAGGAGGCCCTGGGCATCGAGAAGCGCACGCAGCAGGTCGTGCTCGATCTGGTAGAGGTCACCATCCGGTGGCATCAACAGCAGGGGAAGCCCCTCTTGCTCAGCGAGTACAATCGCCTCTTCACCGGGCGGCTCATCGACGACAAGGGCGGCCGCCTGGGCGCCGCATAGCTCGTGCACCAGATACTGTGCCGTCAGTCGCCCGTCGAGGGCTTGAGCGAGAGAAGGGCGTGCCAGCACCAGATAGCCCGGTGCCAGCTCACCCAAGACCGGAAAGGTTGCGCGCAGCAGAGTCACCCACTCGACCACTTGCCCTAGGCCGGCCTCGCCAGCCAGGAGCATGGTGTCCGCGGGCAGGGCCAGCGCCCACAGCTCGCGTACGGTGATAGGCTGCACTACCGCCGGCATCGTTCACGCCTCTCGTGTCTGCCAGTATTCCTGCAGGCTCTTGACCCCCAGCTTTCCGGCCCGACGTGCAGCGATGGCCTGCGCCGCAGCGCGTGCCCCAGAAAGCGTGGTCAACACAGGCACGCCGTGCGAGATGGCCGCCTGACGTAGGCGACGTTCATCGTCAAACGAGCGCCCCCCCAACGGGGTGTTGATCATCAGATCGACATCGCCATTGATGATGTGGTCGACCACATTTGGCCGCCCCTCGAAAGCCTTGAGCACCGTCTCGGCCTCCAGGCCATGCTCGCGCAGAAAAGCGGCCGTGCCCCGCGTCGCCAGGATGCGAAAGCCCAGAGCAGCGAGCTCACGCGCGATAGGCAAGAGGTTGGCCTTGTCGCGGTCATTCACGCTCATGAACACGCTGCCTTCTAGGGGCAGATCGTTCCCTGCAGCCATCTGCGCCTTGGCGAAGGCCAGGCCAAAGCTCTCGTCCATGCCCATGACCTCGCCCGTGCTGCGCATCTCTGGTCCCAGGATCGCAGGCTCATCGGGGAACTTGGCAAAGGGCAGCACCACCTCTTTGACAAAGTGTCCCTTCAATCGTGGCCGATCCGGCACGCCTAGCTCGGCCAACGTCTTGCCCGCCAAGATCTCGCAGGCCACCTTGACCCAGGGCACACCCGTCGCCTTGCTGACATAGGGCACCGTGCGCGAGGCACGCGGGTTGGCCTCGATCACATAGACGACGCCATCGAGCATCGCGTACTGGATGTTCAGCAGACCGACGGTGTGCAGAGCCAGCGCCAATCGCCGGGTATAGTCGCTCAACGTTTCCAGCGCCTCATCGCCGACCATCACCGTTGGGATGACACAGGCGCTGTCGCCCGAGTGCACCCCAGTCAGTTCGATCTGCTCCATGATCGCCGCGATGCGCACCTCATGTCCGTCGCAGACACAGTCGACATCCATCTCAAACGCGTCTTCGAGAAAGCGATCCACCAGCAAGGGACTGTCCTCAGACACCTCCACGGCCGACCGCACATAGCGTTCGAGGGCAGCGCGATCGTGCACGATGGCCATGGCCCGCCCGCCCAAGACATAAGACGGTCGAACGATCACGGGATAGCCGATCTGTTCGGCCACAGCATAGGCCTCTTCGACGGTGCGCGCACTGCCGTGCGTGGGCATGGGCAGCCCGATCGAGTCCATAAAGGCGCCAAACCGCTCGCGGTCTTCGGCCAGGTCGATGGCGTCGGCCGACGTGCCCAAGATGTTGACCCCGGCATCGACCAGTCGACGCACCAGCTTGAGCGGCGTCTGCCCACCAAACTGGACAACCACGCCCACCGGCTGCTCCAGGTCACAGATATTCAGGATATGCTCGAGCGTGAGCGGCTCAAAGTACAGCCGATCGCTCACGTCATAGTCCGTCGACACGGTCTCTGGGTTGCAATTGACCATGATGGTCTCATAGCCCAGCTCCTGGAAGGCGAAGGAGGCATGCGTGCAGCAATAATCGAACTCGATGCCCTGGCCGATGCGGTTGGGGCCGCTGCCCAGCACGACGATCTTTTGCCGGTCGGTCGGCTCGGCCTCGCACACCGATTCGTAATTGCTATAGAGATAGTTCGTATGGGCCGGGAACTCGGCGGCGCAGGTATCGACCCGCGAGTAAACAGGCAGTACGCCGAGCGCCTTGCGCCAGGCCCGCACCGTCAGCTCGGTAGTGCGCGGCGAGACGAGGCGCGCGATCAACGAATCGCGAAAGCCCGCGCGCTTGAGCCGACGCACCAGTGGCTCATCGAGCTCCTCCAGTCTACGCCCGGCCACCTCATCGCGCAGCGCTCGGAGCGCGGCCATCTCGTCGATGAACCAGGGATCCATCTGGGTGAGGCTGGCGACGTCTCGCGTCGATAGGCCCTGGTCCAACGCCGGGGCGATCGCAAAGACCCGGTCTGGGTTGGGCACTTGGAGCATCCGCCGCAGCTCGTCGACGGGCAGGCGAGCGATGTTGTCGTCAAAGAGGCTGTCGCGGCCATCCTCGCGTGCACCGAGACCCTTCATGAGCGCCTCGCCAAACGTGCGCCCGATGGCCATCACCTCGCCCACCGACTTCATCTGCGTGCCCAGGGTCACATCGGCATGGGGGAACTTTTCCATATTCCAGCGGGGGATCTTGACTACGACATAGTCGATAGTCGGCTCGAAAGAGGCGGGCGTCACTGCGGTGATGTCGTTAGGCAGCTCGTGCAAGCGATAGCCCACAGCGAGCTTGGCCGCCACCTTGGCGATGGGGAAGCCCGTTGCCTTGCTGGCCAACGCCGAGCTACGCGACACACGCGGGTTCATCTCGATGACCAGCACGCGCCCCGTCTCGGGGTGTACCGCAAACTGGACGTTCGAACCGCCCGTCTCGACGCCGACGCGGTCCATCACCAAGCGTGCCTGATCGCGCATCACCTGGTACTCTTTATCGGTGAGAGTCATGGCGGGCGCCACGGTGATGCTCTCTCCCGTATGCACACCCATCGGGTCCACATTCTCGATCGAGCAGATCACGATGAACTCGTCATCGGCATCGCGCATCACCTCGAGCTCGATCTCTTTCCAGCCGATGACAGACTCTTCGATCAGCACCTCGTGCACTGGGCTCTCGCCCAGCCCGCGCTGCACCAGCCGGTCAAAATCCTCACGGTTATAGGCAATGCCACTGCCCGAGCCGCCCAGCGTGAACGATGGGCGAATGATCGCGGGCAAGCCGACATCGGCGAGGACCTCGCGGGCATCTTCCAGCGACGTCACCGCCTTGGAGCGCGGCACTTCGAGCCCAATCTCGACCATCGCCTTCTTGAACAAGTCGCGATCCTCGGCGATGTCGATCGACTCGGCGCGGGCTCCGATCAGCTCGACGCCATACTTGGCGAGGATCCCCGCCCGATGCAAGTCCATGGCCAGGTTCAGGCCAGTCTGCCCGCCCATGGTCGAGAGCAAGGCATCTGGCCGTTCTCGAGCGATGATCGCTTCGAGCACGGGCACAGTCAGCGGTTCGATGTAGGTAATATCGGCAGTCGCCGGGTCGGTCATGATCGTGGCTGGGTTCGAGTTGACCAACAGGGTCTCGTACCCCTCTTCGCGCAGAGCCTTGCAGGCTTGCGTCCCCGAATAGTCGAACTCACAGGCCTGGCCAATGACGATCGGCCCGGAACCGATGATCATGATCTTGTGGAGGTCAGTTCGCTTGGGCATCGTGCTACGCCTTCTTGGGGCCCAATGAGGCCACAAAGGTGCTGAGGATATGCAGGCTATCGTGCGGCCCCGGCGCCGCTTCGGGGTGAAACTGCACGCTCGCCACCGGCAGCGTGCGGTGTTGCAGGCCCTCGATCGTGCCATCGTAGAGGTTGCGATGGGTGACTTCGAGGGGTAGCCCCGCCAATGAGTCGGGGTCGACGGCATAGTTGTGATTCTGCGAGGTGATCTCGATAGCGCCCGTCTGCAGATTCTGCACAGGGTGATTGTCGCCATGGTGGCCAAAGGGCATCTTGTAAGTGCGCGCACCCATGGCCAGGGCGAGCACTTGTTGCCCCATACAAATGCCCAACATGGGCAGCCTGTCGAGCAGCTCGCGCACCGTGTCAATCGTTGTCCCAGCCTGCTCCGGATCACCAGGCCCGTTGGCTACCAACAGCCCAGCGGGGTTCAGCGCCAGAATGCTCTCGGGAGAGGCATTGTGAGGCACCACGATCACCCGCGCCCCGGCACTCACCAGGCAGCGCAGGATATTCAGCTTGACACCACAATCGATGACCACGACCAATGGCGCGTCGTCTACTCGAGTGAGGCCTCGCTTGACGTATTGTATCCAATAGCTCGGGGCCGCCTCGGTCCATGGCTCGCTCTCGGCGCGCGACACCAGGGGGATCGGCTGCAACACGCTCATGTCGGGCGCATTGCGCGCCAGCTCGATCAATCGTGTCGGATCCAGATTCGTCGAGGAAAGCGCCGCCCGCATGACGCCCCTCTCCCGTAGGATGAGTGTCAGCTTGCGGGTGTCGACGCTGTCGAGCGCGGGCACGCCATATTGCTCGAGATACTCGATCAGCGGCATCGTGGCGCGCCAGTTGCTGGGCCGCATCGTGAGCTGCCGCGCAATCACCGCTCGCACATGGGGCCGTTTGGACTCGGCATCCTCGGGATTCACGCCCACGTTGCCGATGTGCGGGCAGGTGAAGCAGACCATCTGCCCCCAGAACGACGGGTCGGTGATGACCTCCTGATAGCCCATCATCCCCGTCTCAAACACGATCTCGCCTACCCACTCGCCCTGAGCGGCTAGCGAGCGACCTTCGAAAATCGTGCCATCTTCGAGAGCCAGCATGCCTCTTGATTCCGCCATGATGCTAAACCCCTCGTTCGAGTACCGCGGCCGGTCGCCGCTTGAAAGCAGAACGTTGCATTCGCCCTTCGATCGCCTTCACCGTAGCCAGGTCAAAGCCCTGCGCGGCGATTTGCTCTACCGTCTGATGCTCCTCGGTGAGCAAGTAGAGCACCTGGTCGGCCTCGTCGTAAGTGAACCCCAATTCGCCCTCATCGGTTTGCCCAGCCCACAGGTCGGCGCTGGGTGCCTTGGCGATCACGACCTCGGGCAGTCGCAAATAGGTCGATAGCTCTCGCACCTGGCACTTGAAGAGATGCGCAATCGGCTTGATGGCCGCGGCCCCATCGCCATGTAGGGTGAAATAGCCAAGCAGGGTCTCGGTACGGTTGCTGGTGCCCATTACCAGAGCGTCACAGGCGGCCGACTGATCGTAGAGATAGATCATGCGGCAGCGCGCCATGATATTGCCCTTGCGCGCGCTCGACATATCGGGGAACTGCGAGACGATCGCATCGACCATGCCGCTGATGTCTACACGCAGCAAATCGAGGCCTAGTGTTTGGCCGACCAACCTCGCGTGCGCCTCGCTCTCAGGGTTGCTCGTACGATAGGGCATAAGAACGGCCCTGACATGGTCAGGGCCGAGGGCTTGCGCACACAATGCGGCGACGAGGGCGCTATCAACGCCCCCCGAAAGCCCCAGAACCGCCCTCTTGAACCCTGCACCCTCCACTTCTTGGCGAATGAACGTGATGATGCGCGCTGTTTCGGCGGCACAGTCCACGCGCAGCGCAGCCAGCATAGCCCCTCCTAGTAGGCATACAGACGTCCATAGGGTCTCTTGGTCTTTGGATAGAGCTTGACAAACGGGTCTGCCAGCAGATCGGACACATCCACACCGAACAGTCGCCCATATTCCTGGACATAGCGACTGACGATCATGGCGTCCTCTGATCCCAACGCTGCGATACCGACTTCCTTGCCGATGAAGCGCTCATCCACGCGACCGCGCACATACATTACACCACCATGCATTCCGGCGCCAATATAGCGTGCGGGATGTGTCTCCTCAGGGCCGAACTGCCGCCCCAGCACGATCAACACGCCGCCGGCCATGTATTCGCCCAGGAAGTGCTGTGCAGTACCGCCGATCACGATCACTGGCATGGCTTCGCCGTATTCCTTCATGTGGATACCCACCCGGTAGCCGACGTTCCAGCGAACATAGATCGCACCGCCACGCATCGAATGGCCCAGGATGTCCCCGGCCGAGCCATTGATCACCAGGCGGCCGCTGTTCATCGTGTTGCCACACCCATCTTGGGCATTGCCTGAGCACCAAATGTCGGGCCCATCCATAAAGGCGCCTAGGTCATTGCCCGGCACTCCTTCGATGTCGATGCGTACCGGGCGTTGCAGGTTTGTGCCGATATAGCGCTGACCGCGCACGTTGCGCACGGCCAGATGTGTGGCCCCGACAGTGAGCGCCTCGCGTAGGAGCTCGTTGAGCTCGCGATAGTACAAGCCTTCGGCATCGATCACCGCCTGGTCGTCTACAATCGCCAAGCGACTATTCGCTCGTTGCAGAGAGATCTCAGGCATAGGAGCGCTCCTCGACCGCATATTCCTCGATACGCCTTACGGCCTCAGGCACAGTCGGCTTGACGCCTAACCGGCCCACAATCGCCTGACCGCCCTCTGGCGTCCAGATGTGCTCTAGCCCTCGCTCGATGAGATACATCGCCGAGAGCTCTGAAGAGACCAGGAGCAGATCATCCTTGATCCCCACCGACAGTGGCCGCAGTCGCACGCGATCGCCCAGGCCGAATAGCTCACCATTGCGGGCCACGATGATGGCAAATGGCCCATTGAGCAACAGAGGGCCATAGGTCTGGCGCAAGGCGGTGAGCGTGCGCTGCTCTGTCTCAGGCAGAGTGGCGATCTCTGCCCACAGCGGCGCAGCAAACACGCGAGCAGCCTGCTCCGCCGACAGGCCATGCCGCCGCATCAACAAATCGGCGGCATAGGCGATCACCTCGGTATCGGTCTTCATCGTGCAGCGATAGCCACGCGCCTCTACATAGCGGCGGTTGATGCCATACGACGAGATCTCCCCGTTGTGCACCACCGACCAATCGAGTAAGCCAAACGGATGCGCGCCACCCCACCAGCCCGGCGTATTCGTGGGAAAGCGGTTATGCGCGGTCCACTGGTACGCCCGATATTCGTCGATGCGATAATAGTCGCCGATCTCGGCGGGGTGCCCTACGCCTTTGAACACACCCATATTCTGCCCACTCGAGAACACAAAGGCCCCATCGAACATAGTGTTGATCAACATGACTTCACGGACGATCGTGTCATCGCTCGACTGCCCATCCTCTTGGGCCTGATGTGGCCGCACAAAATAGCGCCAGAGTAGGGGCGCATCGACGATCCCGGGCACGGTGCGGTGGGGGATGGGCTCGTCATGGATGATCGTCAGTCTGTGGCGCAAGTGGGCATCCAATTCCTCACGGTACGCCTCACTGCGGCACATCACATGCAACGCATAGCAGTCAGATAGCTCCGGATAGATGCCGTAGGCAGCGTAACCAGCGCCAAGACCGTTGCCGCGCTCTTTCATGCTATCTAGAGCGGCTACTACCGAGGCGCCATCGTGCAGCGCGCCCGACGTATCGATGAATCCAATCAAGCCACAGGCGTCTAGAACCTTGTCATCACCATAGCGGTTCTCAACAGATATCCAGGCCATGTTGCGCCCCCCTAGACCTCGATGCCTTGGCCAGTGACAATGTGTTTGCGATAGTGCTCAGGGAGAGACAAGAGCCCAAAGCTCTCGCTCAGCAACTGTTTCCGATAGTCGCTCACATCCATACGTGTGCGGATGAGGCCGGTATAGATACCCGCGCGATTGATCTGCCCTACCAAGATGGCCCCAACAAGGCGCCCCCCCTGTAACACCAGCCGTTTGTAGCGCAATCGCTCGGGGTCTAGCTCGGCGAACACCTCATAGTCGCCCCCCTCGGCGTTCGAGCTGCCGATAGCCATAGCCGGTAGGCCGTCGACTTCGATGGCATTCATCGCGACTCCACCTCGGTCGTGGCTGAGCAGGCCGGCGATATCTGCGCCCGCAATGCCGCCCTGCCGGTAGGCGTTGGGCCAGATCGCCACCGTGCGGTTCAGATCGACCACCAAGTCATAGGCTTCGGCCACATCGCCCGCCGCATACACGTCCGGGTTCGACGTACGCATTTGCCGATCAACCACAATGCCCCGGTTGACGACAATATCGCTGCCCTGCACCAGCGTCGTATTGGGCCGCACGCCGATGCCAAAGACCACGAGCTGGGCTGGCACCTCGTTGCCGTCCTGGAGCGTCACGCCGGTCACTTGGCCACCGGTGCTGTTGATCGCTGAGAGGGTATTGCCGGTCAATACCGAGACGCCCGCCCGGCGCAGACGCTCAGCCATGATTCCCGAGGCAGCCTCGTCCAGCGCCGCACTGAGGATGCGCGGCGCCAACTCCAGCATGGTGACGTGGACCCCTCGGCGAGTCAATGCATCGGTCGCTTTGATGCCGATCATACCGCCGCCCACAACCACGGCATCCGTCACTTGCTGCTGCTCGATGCGAGCGTTGATGCCGTCGACATCGTCCAACCGGGTGAAGGTGTACACGCCTTGAGCCTCGCGGCCAGGGATCGGTGGAAAGATCGGCAGGCCACCGGTGCAGATCACGAGTTTGTCATAGCCGATCCGCCGCCCGTCGGTAGCGATGGCCTCATGGGCCGCCGTGTCCAGGCGTTCGATGCGCGTCTCAAACAAGGGCGTGACGTTGTGCCGCTGATGAAAATCGGCTGAGCGATAGGCCAAACGTGGCCGCCCGATCTTGCCGGCGAGGTAATGATCGAGCAACGGCCGCGAATAGATCATGTGCGGCTCTTCAGAGACCATCACGATCTCGGCGCGCTGGTCGTGCTCGCGCAACGTCTCGACCACGCCGACTGCCGAAGCCGAGTTGCCAATGATGACCGTTCTCATCGTGGGGCCTTCTCCTCAGAGACCTCTTCGTAGGTCAAGCCCTCATTGGGGCAGTGAGCGACGCAAGCAGGCATCTCAGCGTCATAGCAGAGGTCGCACTTGCTGGCGATGTGGGTGCCTAATAGGTTCTGCTGGATGGCGCCCACCGGGCAGACCATGATGCACATCCAGCAGCCCACGCAGCGCGTCTCGTCACAGATCACCGCGCCAGTGCGCTCGTCGCGATGCATGGCTCCCGACACACACGCTTCGAGGCAACTAGGGTCCTCGCACTGCCGACACTGGAGTGCGAACGAGAGCGGGCCATCTTCCTCGACCATCACTCGCGGCATGACCGCCTTGCGTTCGGTCTTGAACGCCTTGATGATATTGCGGGAAGCCGAATGAGCCACGAGGCAGTGCACCTCACACAGTCGGCAGCCGATGCAATGCTCTTCATGAATGACGATCCGCTTCATCCTGCCTCCTAGTATCCCGCGGCCCGGATGCCGAGCGCGTCCAGTTCCACCTGATTGAGGCCGACGCCCCGCAGATGATCGCGGTTGCCGCGCAAGCTCTCGATCGAGTTGATGCCCATGCCTCCCATCATCTCCTTGATCTCGAGCGACCAGGCCCGGATCAGGTTCACCAGCCGACGCTCGCCAATGTCGGGATTGAGCCGCTTGGTGAGATAAGGATCCTGCGTTGCAATACCCCAATTGCAGCGGCCCGTGTAGCAGTTCTGACAAAGATGGCAGCCCATGGCCACCAGGGCGCTCGTGGCGATATAGACCGCGTCGGCGCCCAGAGCGATCGCCTTGAGGATGTCGGCGCTGTTGCGGCAACTGCCTGCGACCACGATCGAGGCACGGTGGCGGATGCCCTCTTCGCGCAGTCGCTGATCTACGGCAGCGAGGGCCAGTTCGATGGGGATGCCGACGTTGTTGCGCACTGCGGTAGGTGCCGCCCCCGTGCCGCCGCGCAGACCATCGATCGCCACGATGTCAGCCCCTGCCCGCACAATGCCGCTAGCGATGGGCGCGATATTGTGCACGGCTGCCACCTTGACGCTCACTGGCTTGGTATACTGAGTCGCCTCTTTGAGGGCATAGATGAGCTGGCGCAGATCTTCGATCGAATAGATATCGTGATGCGGCGCTGGTGAGATGGCGTCGGTACCCTGCGGGATCATGCGTGTGCGTGAAACATCCAGCGAGACTTTCTCACCCGGTAGGTGTCCGCCGATGCCAGGCTTGGCCCCTTGACCGATCTTGATCTCGAGCGCAGCTACGGCATTCATATAGTCCAAGTGCACGCCAAACCGCCCAGAAGCCACTTGAGCGATGGTGTGATCGCCATAGGGATAGAGCGTCGGGTGCAGGCCGCCTTCGCCCGTGTTGCAGAAGGTGCCAATCTTGGTCGCCGCCCGAGCCAACGCCAGACAGGCATTGTAGCTGACCGAACCATAGGACATGGCCGAGAACATGATCGGCACGGCAAGCTCGAGTTGCGGACCGGGCAGTGAATCTTCGAGCAAGTTGCCATCGGCGTCGAAAGAGAGCTTCTCGGGCTTGGCGCCCAAGAAAGTGCGCAACTCCATCGGCTCGCGCATCGGGTCGATCGACGGATTGGTGACCTGGGCAGCGTTGAGCAACATGTGGTCCCAATAGATGCGGTACGGCTCATCACAACCCATGCCCGTGAGTAACATGCCGCCCGTCTCGGCCTGTCGGTAGATGTCGCGCAGCTTGCCCGCGCTCCAGTTGGGGTGCGGCCGAAACTCGAGCGGGTTCTGGCGCACCACCAATGCATGAGTAGGACACATGGTTACGCAGCGATGACAACCCACGCACGAGGCGTCGTTCGAAAAGACGCGCTCGCTCTCTTCATCATAGTAGTGCACATCGTTCGCGCACTGCCGCACACAGACCTGGCAAGCGATGCAGCGCGACTCGTCTCTCTCGATCACGAAACTGGCAGTCGCCAAAGATAGCGCCACGGCAACCCTCTCCTGACAAAAGACGTGCGGCCGCCCATACAGGCGGCCGCAATGCCAACAATCAGCGTAGATGGCGATGAGCTAGACTAGAACCATTCTAGCAGGTTGTGGGCGCTCGACCATCCCCCGAATGGGGGATTCCCTCGCTCACTGCGCCAAGCGGAGAGAGACGATGTTGAGTTGCAGCGCTTCTTGGCCGTTGTAGGTATCGATCTCGGGGGTATAGAGTAGATCGATGCGCGAGGCGGTCGTTAGGCGGTCGGCGAGATCGCCCAAGCCCCAACCCACACACTTGACCGCGCCGGCTCCGCCGCTGACGCGCAGCCGCAGGTGGCGGCCTTCGCGACCCATGCGTGCTACTTGGGTGACGGCAAGGCCCTGCGAGGCCAACAAAGGCTCTGGGTTGCCCTCGCCAAAAGGTCCCAGCTGGGCCAATGCGCGCGGAGTTGCCAGACCAAGGTCTTGAAGATCGACGATAGTGTCGACGCGGCGGCTGAGCACCAGGTCGTCAGCGCCGAGCGTCTCGGCAGCGCGTTCGAGCAATCGCGCCTGGAACTCGGGCAGGGCGCCCGTGCGCACCGTAAAGCCCGCCGCCGCTTCATGCCCACCAAAGCGCTCGAGCAGATCGGCGCAGCCCTCGAGCGCGTGCGTTACGTGAAAGCCCGCGATGCTGCGCGCAGACCCGGTCAAGCCGGCGTCCGTAGGCGTCATCACGAATGTGGGGCGATAGTGCTCTTCACACAGGCGGCTGGCGATGAGGCCGACGATCCCTTGGTGCAGCCCTTTTAGCGCCACGAACAGACAGAGCCCATCAGCGGCCTCGCCCAGCGCGTCTTGGGCCAGGCGGTGTTGTTCGTCGAGCATCTCCTGTCGCTGGCGATTGAGCGCCTCCAGTTGCTCGGCGGGGGCCTGCGCCTCGTCCTCACTCAAGCTGGAGAGCAGCGTATAGCCTAGACGGGCGTTCGCCAGGCGCCCGGCGGCATTGAGGCGCGGCGCAAGCCGAAAGGCGATATCCGCGCTCGTCACCGTGCCGGGCGCGATACCGGCTGAGCGCATCAGCGCGGCAAGCCCCGGGCGCGGCTCTGAGCGCAGCCGCTCCAGTCCCGCCCGCACCAGGGCGCGATTCTCGCCCACCAGCGGCACGATGTCGGCCACCGTCGCCACGGCCACCAGATCCAGGAATTCGTCACCTTGATCGTCGAGCAGCGCTTGAGCCAGACGAAAGGCCACCCCTGTACCGGCCAGGTCGGCGAAGGGATAGAGGCTGTCCGGACGCTTGGGATCGACCACGGCGAGGGCCGGAGGCAGTGTGGCGGGCACCGAATGGTGATCGGTGACGATCACGTCCAGGCCCTGGGCCTGGGCCGTCGCGACCTCGGCAGAGGAACGGAT
This sequence comes from Anaerolineales bacterium, assembly GCA_039680625.1. Classification (GTDB taxonomy): domain Bacteria; phylum Chloroflexota; class Anaerolineae; order UBA1429; family UBA1429; genus JAAYDS01. The sequence continues at coordinate 20,471 of JBDKSN010000001.1, forward strand.
GCCACAGTCGACAGTCACCACCAGGCTGGCTCCGTCAGCTTGCAGGCGGGCCAGGGCAGACGAGTTCAGTCCATAGCCCTCGTCAAAACGATCGGGGATATAGGCCCGTACTTGCGCCCCACACCGTTCTAGTGCAGCCGTGAGCAGCGTGGCCGCACACATGCCATCGGCATCGAAATCGCCATAGACCACGATCGGCTCTTGGCCATCGATGGCGGCGCGGATGCGTTCCACCGCTTTGGGCAGATCGGGCAACAGCCAGGGGTCAGCTAGCGACAACGGCGGGGAGAGAAAGCGATCGATCGCCGGAAGGGAATCCAGGTGACGGGCATACAGCACTCGCGCAGCAATGGGGTCTAGCCCGGGCACGAGCTGGAGAAAGGACTCGTCGAATCGACGCCGCAGCAGCCAACGCTCATTGTCTACCAACGGGCTTCTCCCGAGCTGAGCTGGCCTCATTATACGGGCGCATCCAGGGGAGGTCAAGCGTCTCTAGAGCAGGCGCAGGTCCTTGAGCAAGTTGGTGATGAGCGGCACCTCGATCCACAGGCCGCGTAGGCTCTGAATACCAAAGACGAGCAAGACGCACACGGGCGGCAAGATCAACAACCCTAGCCCGAGCACTGCCCAAGACTCGTTAGTCCGCAACAGTAAGAGCAGGAACACGACGAGCAGGCCATAGACAATGCCCACAGCCACGAGCGCCACGGCCTGCACAGCATGGTGCCGCACAAACCCACTCTGGCGGGTGGTGCGGTTAACAAGGAGCAAGATGGGCAACACGAGGGGCACGATGATCTGGCTCACATAGCCGAGGCAGGCTAACAGTCGCTCGTTCTCGGTGGCCGTGGGGGGTGCGACCGGCAGCTCGTGCGCATCGAGATCGAATGGCTGTTTGGCGCCTCCGCTCATATCCTCCCTCCCACTCGCGTCTGCTGGCTCTACGCGGCCCGTCGAGCTCGGTTGCGGAGCAATTGGCCTGCCCGCGCAGCGATGCTAGAATGAGCCGCAACCTGATGAAAGGCAAGCAGATGGCCAGAGTCGTCTTTTTCGGCACGCCCGACTTTAGCCTGCCGGCGCTGCGAGCGCTCCTGGCGCAGCATACGGTGCTGGCTGTGGTGACACAACCCGACCGGCCTGCTGGCCGCGGTCGCCAGCGTGTGCAGGCCTCACCGGTCAAAGAGCTAGCAGTGGCTCACGGCGTGGAGGTGCTCCAGCCGCAACGCTTGCGACACGCCCGGCGCACCCAAGAGCGCTTGCGCGAGCTCGATGCTGATGTCTTTGTCCTCGCGGCCTATGGGCAGATCTTGCCCGCTGCGGTACTCGCCATCCCGCCACATGGGTGTATTGGCATCCATGCCTCGTTGCTGCCGTTGCTACGCGGCGCTGCGCCCATCGCCACGGCCATCTTGGAGGGCTATGAGCGCACCGGCGTGACGCTGATGCTGACTGACCCGGGCATGGACACCGGCCCGATCATCGCGCAGGCGCCTTTGGACATCGCCCCCAACGATACCACGGCCACGCTCACAGCCCGCCTCGCCGAGCTGGGCGCCGCTTTGCTCATCGAAAAGCTTCCCGCCTGGCTGAACGGCGCGATCACACCCACACCCCAAGACGACTCGCAGGCCACGTTCGCTCCGCCGATCTCGCGGGAAGATGCCCTCATCCACTGGGAGCTGCCGGCGATGGCCATCGAGCGGCGGGTGCG
>JBDKSN010000002.1:0-12916 GCA_039680625.1 Anaerolineales bacterium
CGCTTCGAACACGCGGAGGCGCACCTGGCCCGTCGGTGCCTCTGGCTCGGGGGTGCTTGTCGCTGGCGGCATGGGCGTGATTGCGGGCGCGGTCGCGATGACCGTGGCTGGGATCGTCGGCGTTGCCTCAGCGGTTCGCACCGCCGTGGCCGCTGACATGACCCTGGGCTTTGCCTGGGCGCAAGCGGCGAGGGTGAGAGCGACCATCACTATACCCATAAGATGCAATGCGCGCGTCAGCCGATTCGTGTGGGGCACCAGCTCACCTCACCAGGGGCGGAGTTGAGGGCGCCGCAAGAGGGCGGCGCCCTTGAGGATTTGGCGCTACTTGATCTCGATCAGCCGGACATCCTTGACCCATGCGCCAGAATCCAAGCCAGGCATGTCCAGGCTATAGCTCTCTGCACCGAGTTCGATGATGCAATCCTCGCAGGCCAGCACATCGGCCAGCGGCACCTCGATCTGGTAGCCATCTCCGGCGGTGAACACCGCCGACTGAGCCGCCGATTCGGGCATGCACTTGGCCAAGGCCTCGTTCAGGCGGACGCCCTTGACCGTGATCGTACCCTTCTTTGGGTGCTCGACGTCGACGGTCACGATGCCGATCTGCTGCAGATCAGCGGCCTCAAAGGCGATAGGCGTCTTGACCTTGCCATAGACGTGCAGGATGCCAGCCTCCATCTCGGGCGCGGCGACCGCTGCCTTCTCTGTACCGGTCTCTGCAGTCGCAGTGGCTGGGGTCTCTGTGTCCGCGGTGATCGGCACGATTGCGTCACCACGCAACACGATCTGAGCCACAGCGCCGATGCTCTCGTTCTTCTCGATGGCGGCGCCGACCAACCGCAAGGGCCAGTCGTCTTCGGGCAGAGGGGCACCATCCATTTGATACGCCAGGATGATATCTTTGTTGCGGCTCACGCGCGCTGCGTCAAATGTTACCGTGTAGCCGTCTGCGGCGATGACATCGATCTCGTAGCCCTTGGTCACTAGCTCGTCGTTGAAAGCGCCGCCTTCATGCTTGTTGCCATCGTCGACGCGGCCGACGAGGTAATAGAGGGGTATCCCGACCCACTCGTGCCCCTCGCTGTCGACCCAGGGCTCGCCGTGGCACGAGGCCGCCGAGCCGGACTCGAAGGTATCGCGGCTCATCTCCTCGACAAGAGCCCCCTCGAGGTGCAGCGTCCACTCGGTGACCGCTGGCTTGACCTGCACCTCGCGTACCCACTTGACCGACCAATGGCCGTCGGTGATCTGATTGGGCTCTTCGCTGACGATAACGAGGCGCAGTGGCCCCTCTTCCTCACTGGGGATAGGCTTTCCCTCACACTCATAAGCCACGATGGGGGTGAGCTTACCCTTGTCGCCCTCTTCGTCACCCGTCGCTGGGTCAAAGGTCGTGAATTCGCCATTGACGATCTGGCTGTATGAGATCGTCATGGCATAGCCGTCTTTGGCCACGATGCTCAGGGCGGTGGTCTCGTCACAACCGCCGACCAGGTTGCACAAGTCGAGCAGCGAGACCCCCTTGAACTTGGCCGGCGGGGTGATCTTGCCCGTCGAGCTCTTGGTACCGGCATAGCCTTCAGTGGCGGGCATCTGCTTGAGCTCGTCGATGCTCACCACCTTCTCGGCGGATAGGCCAACGATCTTGAGCGTGGCGGCGGGGTCGACGGTAGGTGTGACCGGCGCCGGCGTAGCGGTAACAACGACGATCACCGGGGTCGGCGTGGGCGCCGCTGTCGCGCTGGTGTCGGGCGTGGCGGTGACAACCACCGTCTCGACGACGGGGGTGGCCTGGCAGCCAACAAGGGCCAGCATCGCCAGGGCGAGCATCAAGACGCGGAATCTCTTGAACACAGGGACCTCCTCGGGGTTTTGGCAGATAGGGCGAGGGCGCGCTCAGCACGCCTCGCCCTATCTATGCCTATCTCTACTCGATACGAAGCTCGGTCAGATCCTTAACCTGGAACTTGCTGCTCATGCCTGGCATGGCAGCACGCAGCGTGCCATCCTCCTGCGGCGCGACGACGCAGGTGGGGCAAGCTTCCACGTCGGCGAGGGGCACTTCGGCCGTAAAGCCATCGCTGGCCACGAGCACGACGGTCGTGGCGTCAGCTGCCGGCTCGAGCGCCGCGAGCAGGTCGACCAAGGGGACGCCCTCAAAGACATCGATCGTGCCGCTCTTGTTCTCGACTTCGGCTTTGACCATGTCCATGGCCTTGAGCTGAGCCAGAGTCCAGCCGGTGGTCATCGCGACCTTGCCACTCGCCTTGAGAGCGACGGTGCCGGTGCCCTGGTGGGCGTCACGCCATGGCTGTGAGTCGGGGACGAAGAGCGATTGGCCGAACTCTTCCATGCCAAAGGCCGCGATCTTTTCCTGGGTGGGCACAGAGATGAACCAGTCGATGAACTGATTGGCCAGGTCTGCCTTGATGTGCGGGCCCTTGTTGGGGTTGACGGCGATGAGGCCGTACGGGTTGAAGAGCAGCGGATCCCCCTCGACGAGGATCACCAGGTCGGTGCCTTCGAGCGTGCGCGCCAGGTACGTGGCGCGGTCGCTGAGGGTATAGCCCTGTAGCTCGTCGGCCATGGTCAGCACGGCGCCCATGCCCTGCCCGGCCGAGATGTACCAGTCGCCTTTCGGCTCGATCCCCGCGGCTGCCCAGACTTCCTTTTCCTTGACATGGGTGCCCGACTCGTCACCGCGAGACACAAAGGTGCTCTTGGTGTCGCCGATCGCTTTGAAGGCATCGACGGCGCTGTTCATACCAGCGATGCCCGCGGGGTCTGCTTCGGGGCCGACGATGATAAAGTCATTGTACATGACGTCTTCACGACGCACGCCATGGCCCGCTGCCATGAACTCGTCTTCGAGGGCGCGCGCGTGCACCAACACGACGTCGGCATCGCCGTTCTCGCCGAGCTTGAGTGACTGGCCGGTGCCCACAGCGATGACGCTCACTTTGATGCCTGTCTCCTTCTCAAAGTCAGGCAACAAGTATTTGAGCAGGCCCGAGTTCTCGGTGCTGGTCGTGGTGGCTAGCACAAGCTCATTCGCGGCGGCCGTCTTGGACGAAGGCCCCTCCGCGGTGGGAGCTGCGGTTGGCTGTTCTGGAGTGGCCGTCGCCGGCTCGGGAGTCGCCGTGGGCGGTTCAGGTGTGGCGGTAGGGGGTACGGGAGTCGGCGTCGCAGCAGCAACGGTCGGCTCGACCACTGCGGTCGGCGTAGCCTGGGTGCAGCCGACGAGGCTGGCCACCAAGGCCAACAGCAGAACGACACGAGACAGTCGCTTGAACGACATGTTTCTTCCTTTCATTGTGAGTGGGACTACGAGCGGCTCTTCCTCAGTACACCATCTCCCCATGGACAAAGGCGCTCGTGCACGCATCGCGCGGCGCCTCGAAGAAAGCTGGCGTCTCGGCCAGCTCGACCAGATGCCCCTCCAGAAGAAGGCCCACGCGGTGCGCCAGGCGTCGTGCCTGGAACACGTTGTGCGTGACGAGCACTACCGTAGTGCCTTGCTCCGCATTGAGGCGCTGTACGATCTCTTCGATCAGCCCGACGTTGTACGGATCCAGGTTGGCCGTGGGCTCATCGAGCAACAACACGCGCGGCTCGATCACGATGGCGCGCGCCAAAGCCACACGTTGCGCCTCGCCGCCCGAGAGAGTGCGCGCCTTTTGCCCGGCAAGGGCAGACAGGCCAACTTGGTCGAGCGCGCGTCGCACGCGGCCGTCGATATCAGCGCCCCGCCGCAACCGGAGGCCATAGGCCACGTTCGCATCGACGCGTTGGTTGAGGAGGATGGGGCGCTGAAAAACCGTCGTCACCTCGCGCTGCACACTGAGCGGCACAGTATTCGCGGCGCTGTAGGATCCCTGGCGATAGCCGATTGTGCCGTTGGTCGGCGCCTCGAGGAAATTGAGCAGCCGCAGCAAGGTGCTCTTGCCCGCGCCGCTCGGCCCAACGAGAGAGAGGATCTCTCCCTCTAGGATGTCCAGGCTCAGTTCATCGAGCACGGTGCGGTCGCCATAGACCTTGTGTACACGCTCCAAGCGATAGAGGGTGGCGCTCATTCGCTGAAGGTCCTCCCCTGGAGGTAGATCATGGCCAGGTTCGTCACGAACGAGAGCGCCAGCAGGATGATGCCCAACGCCATGGCCAGGTCAAAGTTGCCCTTGCCCGTCTCGAGTACCACGGCGGTAGTCAGTACGCGCGTGCGCCCTTCGATATTGCCACCCACGAGCATCACTGCGCCCACTTCAGAGATGACGCTGCCAAAGCCCGCAATGATCGCCACGATGACGCCGATGCGTGCCTCGCTGAGGATTGCCCAGACGGTTTGTGCCGGCGTGGCCCCCAGGGCGCGCACTTGCAGGCGCAACAGCGGGTCGACACCCATGACGGCGGCCATGGTAAAGCCGGCGACCAACGGAAACGAGATGATGGTCTGGGCGACGATCATGGCGTTGGGCGTGAACAGCGCCGGCACAAGCGGCGAATGCAACGCGCCGAGAGGCCCGCTGCGCGACAGAAAGAGGTAGACGACCAAGCCAACGACCACCGGCGGAAAGCCCATGCCAGTGTACAGTAGCGCCACGAGCAGCCTGCGCCCCCAGAAGCGTTTGAGGCCGAGGAAGGCCCCCAGGGGGATGCCCACCAGCGAGCTAAAGAGGAGCGCCGTCCCCGAGACGCGCATGGTCAAGCCGACGATCTGGACTAGGGCGGCGTCGCCCGTGATGATCAGTTGCAGGGCCTGCACGAGGCCTCGCCACAAGTCGCCGATGATAGCCTCCCCGCCGCATATGCCGCGACAAACAAAAAGCCAGCGTCCCGCGCAGGTAAGCGGAGACGCTGGCCTATGCTCCAGAGCAGAACCAACTTGCTCTGCAAGCGACCGGTTTCGTCTGTTCCCCTTTCCAAACGCGGGGGGCACGGCCGTTTTCAGCCGCACCGTTTGGCGCACCTTACGATGCGCCACGACCACACGCCATCGCCACGCCAGAGAAGGCGCCGGCCTTAGGCCATGTGATTCGGAGAACGGGCTATGTAATTGTAAGCGCAATCAGTCGGTGGCGATCATCACGCTGGAGGCCTTGATCACCGCATAGACCTCTTTGCCTACGGCGAGCTCTAGGCGCTCTGCTGAACTCTTGGTGATGATCGACACGATCTCCTCACCGCTGGGCAGCACAACGATCACCTCGGTGTTGACCGCTCCCGTTGTGATCGCTTTGACAGTGCCCTTGAGCACATTGCGTGCAGACAGTTTCATGGTTGATCATCTCACTGACTAGGCAGAACCTCAGAGATGATACCATAGTGTAAGATGTGCTGCAAGGAGCCGGGCGCAGGAAGCGAGAGCTTGCTGAAAAGGATCCCTCGGCGGCAGGTGAGACCGGGCTCGCCTTGCTCGACTCGGCGGGACGTCAGGTGCGGCGCGCCATGACCTCGCGATAGAACTCGACGGTCTGTTTGGCGATGGCGGTCTGCGTGTAATAGTCGAGCACGCGCTCGCGGCCCCGAAGAGCGAGGAGGGCGCGCATGGCCCGATCCTCTCGCAAATCCGCAAGCTGTTGTCGCAGCATCGACGAGCTTCGTTCGCGGAACAGCAGCCCCGCCGTGCCGACGACGCGCGGGATCTCGCCGCTGGTCGAGCCGATCACCGGCACGCCGCAGGCCATCGCCTCGATGAGCACGCGGCCGAACTGCTCTTTCCAGTTGGGGCGTGTGAGCGAGGGGAGCACCAACACATCCAGTTCGCGGTAACGGGCCGGCATCTCAGTGGATGAGATGCGGTCATAGATCTCGATGCGCTCGCTCAGCCCTGCCGCCTCAATGGCGCGCTCGAGCTGTTGACGGAAAGGGCCACTCCCATAGATCTTGGCGCGCCACTCACCCTCGAGGCCGGCCAGCGCCTCGATCAGCACGAGCAGGCCCTTTTCCTTCACCAAGCGACCCGCGTAACCGATGGTGAAGGGGCGCTGCGGTGGTTCCTCCTCGGTGCATGGCGCTGGCGAGAACCGCTCGGCGTCCACGCCGAACTGGGGCACTACGCGCACTGGGCCTTTGTATCCTTTGGCGCGTAGCACGCTGACCGCGTCGGCATTACCCGCCAGGGCGCCATGGACTCCGGCGTAGACGGATTTCTCTAGCCAGCGGAACGGCGGCGGGTACCGGCGGGCGATATTCTGCCACGTGAAAAAGATGCTGCGTGCACCGATGGCCTCGCTGGCGCGCAACGCCTGGTAGGTGGCGAGGTTGTAAGGCTCTTCGTCGATGTGCACCAGGTCAGGCCGCGACGCGCGCAAGAGGCCACGCAGGCCCGGATACCAGTGGCAGTGGTAGGCGCCATTGAAGGCGGCCGGCGCAACGATCAACTCATACCCAGAGACGTGGGCGCGCTCTAGCTCGATGCGGTGGCGGCCCTCGCGCCAATAGGGCGGCACGATCGCCGTGAGTTCGATGTCGTCATGGGCGGCGATGGCCTCGAGTTTGGTCTGATAGGCCCCCACCACACAGGCCTTGGAGACGATGGTAACGCGCACGGGCTCTCCCTCGAGAAGGTGCGAACGACTAGGTTGAAAGTATAGCGCCTGTTGCGCGCATCGTGAAACTGGCCAGGCTCAGGCTTGACCCAACACTGCTGCGAGCAAGGCCATACGGATGAACATGCCATTGCGCACTTGGCGAAAATAGGCCGCGCGCGGATCATCATCGACGGATGGGTGAATCTCGCCGACGCGGGGCAGCGGGTGCATGACCACCATGCGCTCCTTGGCCAGGCGCATCAGCGCCGGCGTGATCTCGTAGGCATCTTTGACCTCATCGTACGCTTTGGGATCGGCAAAGCGCTCTTTCTGAATACGGGTAACATACAACACGTCGGCGTCACCGATGACATCATAGACATTGTCCGTTTCGCGCACGTTCATGCCGCGGTCGATGACCGTATTCATCAGGTTGAGCGGCAACCGCAAGGTGTCCGGCGACACAAAGCGCAAACTTACATTGTACTGCAACAGCAATCGTGTCAACGAGTGCACCGTCCGGCCGTAGCGCAGGTCGCCCACCATGGCGATCTTGAGGCCATCGACAGTGCCCAGCTCTTCATAGATGGTGAACAGGTCGAGCAGGGCCTGGGTTGGGTGCTCGCCGATGCCATCGCCACCGTTGATGATCGGTATCGTCGCCGCGTCGGCGGCCACTTGGGCCGAGCCGACGTCGGGATGGCGCAGTACGATGACGTCGCTGTACTGTTCGAGCACTCGAATCGTGTCGGGCAGGCTCTCGCCTTTGGACACGCTCGAGAATTGCACGCCTTGGGTGATGGGAATCACCGTGCCGCCCAGCCGTTGCATCGCGGCGATGAACGAGGCACTGGTGCGCGTCGACGGCTCATAGAATAGGCAGGTGAGTACATAGCCGCGCAAGAGATCGCAGGCGCCAGCATGGGCCACCAGGTCACGCATCTCATCGGCGCGCTGAAAGATGTAGGCGAGGCGTCGCCGGTCGAACTGGTCGACCGCGATGATGTCTTGGCCCAGAAACTCGGTAAAGGGCGCCGTCCGGGTGGGCATGTGCGCCATATCGAACAGGGGTCTGAGGTTCCCATCATAGCCCATCGTCAACCTCCTTGGGGCAGTGCCCCACGCTCAGTGCAGGATGCGTCCATCATCGACGACCAGGCGCCCGTTCTGGCAGACGCGCAGCACGCGCCCGGTAACTGGGCGTCCCGCGAAGGGCGTCCAGCCGCATTTGGTATACAGAGTCTCATCGTTGAGGGTGTATCGCGCCTCCAAGTCTACCTCCACCCAGGTATCTGTCTGACTGTCGAGGCCATAGATCCGGCGCGGGTTCACGTCGAGCAGGGTTACCAGGCGGTCTAGGCTGAGCCGCCCATCATGGACGGCATCGAGCAGCAGGGGCAGGGCCGTCTCTAGGCCGGGAACGCCTGGCGGCGGGTTCGGCCCCTGTTTTTCGACAAGGGTATGCGGCGCATGGTCGGTAGCGACGCAATCGATCGTGTGATCCAACGCGGCCCACAGCGCCGCCTGATCGTCGGCTGTGCCAAGGGTGGGGCGCATGTCGGCCAGCGCTCCGAGGCGGCGAGCATCCACATCGGTCAGGAACAGGTGATGGGGCGTCACCTCGCAGGTCACCGGCAGGCCCCGCTCCTTGGCTGCGGCGATCAGCTCGATCTCCGCTCGTCGCGACACATGGCAGATATGGACAGCGTGGCCCGTGGCCGCGGCCAGGCCGATGGCGGCGGCCACCGAGGCGCCTTCGGCGTGGACGGCGATTGGCTTGCGACGGGGCCAGAGGGCAAAGCAGGCAACGAGGTCGGGCAGGGCGGTCATGCGCAGCGAGCCGTAGGTCTCATCCATATACAGTTTGAGGCCAAGGGCTACCGCGGCCAGTGCGGGTAGTTCAGTCAGGTGCGCGGGCGCTGCCCCGGCCAGCAGATGCACTGTACAGAGCGCCTCGTGGTCGGCCCGGGCCTGGGCGGCTTGCCATTCATCGAGAGTGACGAGGGGAGGCCGAGTGTTGGGCATGGCCAATACCCGGGTAAACCCACCCGCCAGCGCCGCAGCACTGCCGCTGATGAAATCCTCTTTATGCTCGCCGCCAGGGGTGCGCAGATGCACATGGACATCCGTCAGGCCGGGCAAACGGACGATGGTAGACAAGCTGGCTCCTCAAGAACAGGGCTAATCCGCACGGATGATAGCCGAGAGGAGCCAAAGGCACAAGCGCGCTGCGCCTATTCGCGGCGGCCGTCGCCATAGATGCACGCCGTCTCTCTGGCCTCAGCGGCCATCTGCTCGCGCAGCCGGAGCGGCGCAACCACCTCGACCTGGGGACCCCAGCCGCGAATCCAATAGACCATCTCCTCGGGATGGGCCAGTTGAAGGTGCAGCTCGCAGCCTCCATCGGGCAACTCCTGCAGTGTCTGTGAGGGATGCCAGACGGTCTCTTGGATCCTCCGCGTTGCGCTGGCGGCAAAGCGTAGCACCACCTCTTCACGCTGCTCGCCATACATGATGCCCCAGCAGGTGTCGAGCAGGCGCACGACGTCGAGCTCCTCTGGCGCCTCGAACGTCTCTTTGGTCAACGTGGCGCGGACGACGCGCTCGACTTTGAAAGTGCGCAATGCGGCCGACGGCTCGGCCCACCCGATGACATAGATGGCGCCGCCTTCACCCGAGGCCTCTAAGCAATAGGGGCGGAGGTCGTACTCGCGAATCTCGTCACTGTGCGCGCTGCGATAGTGCACATGGACCACGCGGCGAGTGGCCCAGGCAGTGGCGAGGGTCTCCATCACTTCCTCATGCTCGCGATCGTCTTGGCGAGTGGCCATCTGTGCGATAGTGGCGTGCATATGCGCAGACATGGGCTCGGGCAAGACATTGGCCAGTTTGGCGAGTGCCGTGCTGGTGTGGATGTCGCAGTGGTCGCAATAGCGCGCGAGCAATCGGCCAGCGAGGTACAGCGAGACCGCCTCTTGCAGGCTCAGATGAATCGGCGGGATGTAGTAGCCCTTGTCGATCCCATAGCGACGAGGTGTGCCGTCATCCTCCCAAAGGGGGATGCCCAGGTCTTCTAGGTCGTGCAGGTCGCGCTGGATCGTGCGCTGATCTACATGGCACAGGCGGGCGAGTTCGCGGGTGGTGAGGCCAGAGGGATGCCGGTAGAGCAGGTGGTTCAGGCGAGCGAGTCGCTGCGACTTGTTGAGGACGATATCATCGGTCATGCGCACCTCCCAGTGGCTGTTGACCCTATCATAGCGCTAGCGAGCGACAGCACCAGTCGCCCACTAGTCGGCCGTGGCTAGCTGCCCTAGGGACTACGCGTATAGAGGTATCGAGGGCAGCCCACGAAGCTGCCCCCGATAGGAGGCGCGGTTTGGCGTCGCCCACAGGCTAACGGCTAGGGCAGGGGGGTGAGGTAGCTATTGGCCGCCCAAAGGCCGCCGCCCGTCTGGACTTGCTGCCAGACATAGCCATCGGCCGCGACAGTGCCCGCGCCAGTTGGCTGGAGGATCGTGCCATAGGGCACAATCCGGCCGATGTGATGCCACAGGCCTGGGCCGTAGCGCAAGTTCAATGCGCTGGCCGTCACCTTCAGCCCATCGGGGCCGCTCCAACCGCCCGCCGGCTCTTCATAGCCACCGTAGGCGCCATACTGATCGAGGTAGGCGAAGGCGACATAACCGGTGTACCAATAGCCCCACCGGTAGACACCCACCTCGACCCAACGAATGCCATCCTCATAGATTGGCGTATCGAGGCCGTCGAGCAGGCTCACCATCTCGCCGTCGTACAGCCCGAACAAGATGGGCGCGTCGAGCCCCGGAGCCTGGCGAAAGTTCAAGCCCTTAGGGGCCTGTACCCTGGCAAGGGGCGACTCGGCTGAGGCGGCAAGCGGTGTCAGCAGCAGAAGGACGACGGCTAGCATCAAGGGCAGCACAACTCGTCTCATGTCTCACCTCGTCTCGGTGGTGACACCCACACAACCATCTAGATTATACGGCCCGCGATAGGCCCAAGTCAATGGATTTCGCAAGGATACGCTGGAATACGCCGCAATTCCGCTCATGGTTCGCTGTCCATACCACTTGGCCGCCAGATGGCCTTTGGGCTATCATCACAGCAGGAGGAAGTGGCGATGCGTAACAGCACTTTGATGACCGTCTTTGCCTTACTGGGGGCGTGCTGCTGGGCCGGCCTCGCCTACCTCGTCAACAGCACGTACCCTGACGCACGTGCGCAATACGCCTTCATCGCTGTTTGGGTGGGCGCCGTCCTGCTTACGGCGGCGCCGCTCTCGTATCTGCTCTACCATCGTCTAGGGCGTTCGCTGGGCCGCAGCGGCGACCTGGCGCGCTCTTTGCGGCAGGCGTTGCTCTTGTCCATCGCCACGGGCGTGATGCTCGCGCTGCAGTTCCTGGGGTTCTTGCGGCTGAGCACGGCGTTGGTGTTGCTATCTATCGCGCTGCTCATCGAATTCGCCTTTGCCCTGCAAGAGGGCGTGCGGCGCTAGGCTGGCACTAGGGTGTGGAACACACACAAGCCCTGCCTCCTCACGTCAGGCGTGAGAGCGCAGGGCTCGTGTTCTCCTCCTCAGGCGTCACAAGGGCACGATGTGCTGGAGCAGCTCCTGCGCGGCCCAGATCGTTTGCCCACCATACTTGAGCTGGCGCCAGGTATAGCCGTCGGCTGCAACCGGCGCTGCGCCGGTGGGCTTGAGGATGGTGCCATAGGGCACGATGCGCACCGCATAGTGGGCAAGGCCCGGCCCACTGCGCAGGCGGATGCCATCCGGGGCGATCACCTTCCAGCCCTCGCCATCGGCCCAGCTATCGACCGGTTCAGGGTAGCCCCCATAGCTGGTCAGATAGGCTGCGGCGCAAAAGCCCACATAAGTGTAGCCATAGCGGTGCAGCTCGACCTTGTGCCACTCGATGCCCTGCTTCCACACAGACTTTTTGAGCAGTTTGACCTGCTCGCCGTTCAGCAAGACTCCTACCAGCGGCTGCCCGAGGCCCGGTTGAGCGCGCAGGCTCAAGCCTTGTGGAGCATTGACGACCATCGTCACACCGCCATCGGCAAGCACGGCCGGCGCCGCTGCCAGCAAGATGGCAAGTACCACCACCACATTGACGGCGATCTTTTTCATGCAAGCCCCTCCTTGGGACCCACAGGCCATCCGCCACGACGTAAGTAGCCCACACACTTTGTTCATTATAGTGGCCCTCTGAGCCGAGCGCAATAGAATGAATGTTCGGTAAAAGATTGGGGGATGGGTGGTGGCCTGAGGGCGCGATGGCGTGGGCACAATGTGGCTCGTCGCCGAACAAAGGTATGCCGCTATCCAGAAGAGGAGCCCGCCCCAGAGGCGGGCTCTCGGGAGATGCCGATCAGATCTTGGCCTGGAGCGTGGTCACGAGCTCTTGGATGAGCGCAGTGAGCAGAGGGGCGGCTGAAGTGGTCGACGATGCCGCGCTGGTGCTGGTCGTTGCTGCAGGAGCGCCAGCATCGACCATCATGCCGCCATCGGCTGGGGCTTGGCCGCCCTCCATGGCGGGCATGGCGCCGTCGCCGCCCATCGGCCCTGCGGCCATGGCAGCGGTAGACGTCTCAGCTTCGCTCCTGCTGTTGACGATGACCCCGAGATCAGCGACGAGCTCTTGCACCGCCGAGTCGTCGAGGGCCATGGCGGCGATCGCCTCCCGCTGATCGGCGGTCAGGTCGCCGCTGATCTGATCGAGCAAAGCCTCCAGCTCTGCTGCGGCAGTAGAGTCGTCCGTACTGAGGCTGCCATAAGCCTTCCAAAGAAACGCCAGCTCTGTGGCTTGATCCGCGGTGACTGCTTGATCGGTCCCTTCGAGGGCCAGGGTACCGGCTGCCAGGGCGATATCCTCGTCCAGTGACGACCGATTGGCCGTGGTGGCCGCCGTGGCGCTAGTGAGCCCTGAACAGGCGCTGAGCACTGTTGCCAAAACGATGGCCAGGGCGATGACGATGGAGGTGTGCTTGATCATCTGCTATGCTCCTTGTTCGCTCCACGTGATGTCGTAGGGCGTGTGGTCTCTCCGCTACAGGTAGCATAGCAGGCACTTGTGGGCGTCGTGCGGACAGCTGATGAAGAAAAGACGGTGATCTCACGGGCAGCGCCACCGATGGGCGGCCACGGCAGATCACGCTGTGGGAAGGGTGAACAGGAAGGTGGAGCCTTCGCCAGGGCGGCTCTCGGCCCAGATGTGGCCGCCATGGCGCTCGACGAGCGAGCGGGCGATGGTGAGCCCGAGCCCCGACCCGCCGGCATCTCGCTGGCGGGCGCGGTCGCTGCGGTAGAACCGCTCGAACACGTTCGGCAGATCCTCGGGCGCGATGCCGGGGCCGGTATCGCTCAC
>JBDKSN010000003.1:0-16991 GCA_039680625.1 Anaerolineales bacterium
TGCACCCCGCTATGACGGATACTCTTCCCGATCGAAGCCAGTGACTGTATGATTGTCCCGAGTATAGCGGCAGTTATGCGCTTTGTCAAGATTTTGGTGATGGAGGTTCCCTATTCAGAAGAGCGCCAACTCCCCTCTCTGCCCACCTTGTGCATCAGCAATGCACTCCACGCATCAGCGGCGGCCTCATCTAGCCACTGACCGACGTGGCAGCGATCTGCTCGCCGCTCAGGAGCGGCGGCATTTGGCGACGTCTGCTCGCGATGATAGACTCGCAGCCAGTTCACCTCGTGGGGGTGTGTATGGTCAATGCGTTGCTGATCCATCCCACAGACAACGTAGCCGTGGCCCTGCGTGATCTGTCTGCGGGCGAGGCACTGTGTACAAGAGAGGCCGGCCTCCCGCCCGTGGTCACCCGCGAGGCGGTGCCCTTTGGGCACAAGGTTGCGATACGCCCCATCGCCAAGGGTGCACAGGTCATCAAGTACGGCGCTAGCATCGGGTTGGCTACGCGCGACATTGCGCCAGGCGAGCATGTGCACGTGCACAATCTCACCAGTGTGCGTGGGGCGGTGCAACGATGAGCACCATCACTTTTCAGGGCTATCGGCGCGCCGACGGCGCCGTGGGCGTGCGCAATCGCGTGGCGATCATCCCCTCGTGCGGCTGCGCACTGCGCGCAGCGCAATGGATCGCCGCACAGGTCGAGGGCGCGGTGCTCCTGGACTATAGCGGCGGGTGCGGCGAGACCGAGGCCGACATCGCCGTCGCCGAGCGGCTGTTGGCCCAATACGGGCGGCACCCGAACGTCATCGGCAGCATCGTCGTCAGCCTGGGCTGCGAGACGATGAACGCAACCTCTCTGGCGCAGGGCATCGCCGAGGGCGTGGCGCCCGTCGAGCTGCTGGTGATCCAGCAGCTGGGCGGTACGCGTCGGACCGTCGAAAAGGGGGTGCCTCTGGCTCGGCAGATGGTCGCTGCCGCCCACGAGCTGCAGCGTGAGCCCTGCCCCTTGAGCGGCCTAACCATTGGTCTAGAGTGCGGCGGCTCTGACGCCACCTCGGGCATGGCCGCCAATCCGGCGATGGGCGCCTTTAGCGACCAGATGGTCGCAGCCGGAGCCAAGGTCATCTTGGCCGAGACGAGCGAGCTGTTGGGCGCTGAACACGTGCTCACCGCGCGGGCGGCCTCGCCAGACATCGCCCGCAAGCTGCTTGACACGATCGATGCCTGCGAGCGCTTGCTCAAGGCCACGGGTGAGGATTTCATCAACAAGCAGCCCAGCCCGGGCAACATCCGTGGCGGCATCACCACCGTCGAAGAGAAGGCACTGGGCGACGTGCTCAAGGGCGGCACCACCCCGCTGGTGGATGTGCTGTCTTACGGCGAGCCGCCCACACGCCCGGGCCTGTCGTTCATGGATACGCCCGGCAACGACTTGGCCTCAGTCACCGGCCTGGTGGCTGCAGGCAGCCAGGTGGTGGTCTTTACCACAGGGCGGGGCAACCCGATGGGCAACGCGATTGCGCCGGTGATCAAGGTTACGGGCAATGCCCACACCTATCAGCACATGCAAGAGGACATGGACCTCGACGCCAGCCCGATCATCGCGGGCACCGAGACCGTGGCCCAGGTGGGCCAGCGCCTGTTCGAGCTGACGTTGCGCGTGATCGCCGGCGAGATCACGGCTGCCGAGGCGCTCGGCCAGCATCAGTTCATGATGCTACGCCAGGGGCCTGTGTACTGATCGCTGCTGCGCATGGACACATCAATAACAAACAAACGTCGCCAGTGACTGGGTCACTGGCGACGTTTGCGGATGTACCGTTCAGCGGTGACTGCCTTTCCAATCATAGGGCAGCAGGTCGCGCAGGCGCATCACGACCCCCGGCGCTACCAACACCTCGGCTTCGCTGTTTGCCTCGTGGAGCTGACTGATGAACTCGCGGCAGCGCCCGCAGGGCGGCAGGATGGTGCCATCCCAGTCGACGGCCACCATCTTGAGCACCTGGCTCTCACCGGCGGTGATCATGGCCGCGGCTGCGGCGTGCTCGGCGCAAAAGCCCATTGAACAGGCCGTGTCGATGCACACGCCCACGTATACGGCACCCTCGGCCGTCAACAGAGCTGCACCGACGCCTCCGGCCTCTGCCCATTCAGACAGCCGACGTGGGTTGAGCACGGCCTTGGCCCGCGCATAGAGCTCGTCGAACTCCATGGGTCTACCTCAGTTGCGCAGCTGTGGGAACAGGATTACATCGCGAATCGACACATGGTCGGTCAATAGCATCACCAAACGATCGACGCCAAAGCCCAAACCGCCTGTAGGCGGCATGCCATGCTCCATCGCCAAGAGAAAGTCCTCATCCAACGGCTGAGACTCTTGATCGCCCTGGGCAGCGGCGCGCGCCTGTTGGGCAAAGCGCTCGCGCTGGTCGAGAGGGTCGTTCAACTCGGTGAAGGCATTGCCGCACTCTAAGCCACCGATAAAGAACTCAAAGCGCTCGACCAGGTGCGGCGCGCCCGGCTTTTTCTTGGCCAGGGGCGAGATGTCGATGGGATAGTCGGCGACGATCGTCGGCTGGATCAGTGTCGGCTCGACGAACTCGTCGAATAGCTTTTCTACCCCCTTGCCCCACGTAGGCTGGCCACTGAGATCGAGGCCCTTGGCGCGGCCGGCGGCAACGAGCGCGTCTTGATCGCGATGCTGTTCGATGTCGATGCCCGAGCGCTCGAGGATGGCATCGCGCATGGTGACGCGCCGCCACGGGGGCGTGAGGTCGATCTGCTGCCCCTGGTAGGTGATCACCGGCGAGCCCAGCACCTCGGTGGCCACCTGGCTGTACAGCTGCTCGATGAGCACCATCATGTCGTGATAGTCGGCGTAGGCCTCATAGACCTCGCAAGCGGTGAACTCGGGGTTGTGCCGCGTCGAGATGCCCTCATTGCGAAAGTTGTGGGCGATCTCGTACACGCGGTCGAACCCGCCGATGATCAGGCGCTTGAGATACAGTTCATCGGCGATCCGCAGGTAAAAGGTTTGCTCCAGCTCGTTGTGATAGGTGGTGAAAGGCCGCGCGTTGGCGCCGCCATAGATCGGCTGCAGCGTGGGCGTCTCGACCTCATAGTCACCGCGCGCGTCGAGAAAGCGGCGCACCGCCGAGACGATACGGGTGCGCTTGACAAAGATGTCCCGCACCTGCTCATTCGCCAGCAGATCGAGATAGCGTTGGCGATACCGCGTCTCCGTGTCGCGCAAGCCGTGCCACTTGTCGGGCAACTGCCGCAGCGTCTTGCACAAGAACACCCACGAAGTCACTCGCACGGTGATCTCGCCGGTGTGCGTGGTAAACAGCTCGCCCGTGCATTGCACAAAGTCGGCGATGTCCACCTCGTGGCGGAATACGTCATACGACTCGCCGAGCACGTCGCGCTGTAGATAGATCTGGATCGCCCCCGAGCCATCGCGCAGGTGCGCAAAGGCGGCTTTACCCATCACGCGGATCGCCGTGAGCCGTCCGGCTACCGTGACCGTGACCTGGTGTTCCGCCTCGGGCACAAAGGCAGCGACGGCCTGGGCGGCCGTGTGGGTATAGTGAGCGCGCGGCGGATAGGGATCGATGCCTAGCTCGCGCAGCCGCTGCAGTTTGGCCAGGCGCTGAGCGCGGCGCTCGTCGATCTCGGTCATGGCGGGGCTCCTCTGGTGGTTATTCGACCTTGAGTATGCGCATGCGGATGGTCATCCGCGGCGTCACGGCCTCGATTTCGTCGCCCTCGACGTGGCCCAATAGGGCGCGCCCAATCGGCGACTCGTCAGAGATACGCTTGTGGCTGATGTCGGCCTCAGCCATGCTGACGATCTGATAGGTCTCGGGGGGGTAGCCATCTTCCTGTACGGTCACGGTGGAGCCGAGGCTCACCCGACCATTGTTGTGGTTGGTCAACGGGCGCGCTGCACTGAGCTTGGCGCGGATCTCGGCGATCTGCCCTTCGAGCACGGCCTGCTCGCGTTTGGCCTCCACATAGCCAAAGTTCTCGGAGAGGTCGCCCTCTTCGATGGAGCGCTTGAGCTTGTCGGCGACCTCTTGGCGACGCACGGTCTCGAGGTATTGCAGCTCTTGCTCTAGCGCGGCAAGGCCTTCGGCGGTGAGGTAGATTGGCTTGAACGTCATAGGGGCGCTTCCTGACAGTAGAATGCACTATCCCTCGCTGCTCCGACGAGCGACGAGGTCGATGCTGCCAAGTATAGCCGGACTATCCGTGCTGACAAACTGGTAATTGTGGTTTTGTTCGGTTGTCTACGGTTCAGTTCCATCTTTGTTCGGCGGGCTTTGACACGGGTCGCGTTTTATGTATGCTCAACGAGGTGAACCCCTCCACAGGAGCAGGCCCAGATGGCGATCATTCAGTCAGTCGGTGAGCGCGTCGTCGAGAACGTCGAGAAGGTCATCATCGGCAAAGACACCGAGGTCCGCCTGGCGATGGTGGCCATGCTGAGCCAGGGGCACGTGCTCATCGAAGATGTTCCTGGCGTCGGCAAGACTATGTTGGCCAAGGCGTTGGCCAAGTCTGTGGGCTGCACGTTTCAACGCATCCAGTTCACGCCAGACCTGTTGCCCAGCGACATCACGGGCATCTCGATGTTCGATCAGCGCACGCGCGAGTTCCACTTTCGCCCGGGGCCGATCATGGCGCAGATGGTGCTGACCGACGAGATCAACCGCGCCACGCCCAAGACGCAGTCAGCGCTGCTGGAGGCGATGGAAGAGCGCCAGGTGACGGTGGATGACCGCACGTATCGCCTGCCCGAGCCGTTCATGGTCATGGCCACGCAGAACCCCATCGAGTATGAGGGCACGTTCCCCCTGCCCGAGGCGCAGCTCGACCGTTTTCTGATGCGCATCACCCTGGGGCACCCTACGCCAGAACAAGAGATCCAGATCCTCGATGCCCAGCAGTATCGGCACCCCATCGAGAGTATCGAGCAGGTGGTCTCGGTCGGAGAGCTGCTCCAGGCGCAACAAGAGGTGCGCGCCATCTATGTCGACGATCTGGTCAAGAACTATATCGTCGCCCTGGTGCACGCCACCCGCGAATACCCCGATGTGTATCTGGGCGCCAGCCCGCGCGGCTCGCTGGGCCTGTATCGTTGCGGGCAGGCCTGGGCAGCATTGCAGGGTCGCGACTATGTGATGCCCGACGACATCAAGATCCTAGCAGTGCCGGTGTTGGCGCACCGCATCATCATCAGCCCGTCGGCGCGCATCCGCAACGTCGATTCGCGCACGGTAGTCGAGAACATCGTCTCCACTGAGCCAGTGCCGGGGACCCGCGCGCGGGCAACACGATAGGCGGGCGCATGGAGATTCGCAGCGCGACGATTGCTGACGTAGCTCTTTGCGAGCGTATCGAACCGGTCTACCACACGCGCTATGTGTGGAAGGTCGAGCATCAGGATGCTGAGGGCCTCATTGCCGTCTCTTTCACACGAGCGCGACTGCCTCAAGAGATGCCCGTCGAGGCGCCCTACAGCGCCGACGATCTCTTTGCCCTGTGGCAACAGCGGCGGTGCTTCTTGGTGGCCGAAGATGCTGGCCGGGTGCGAGGCTATGTGATCATGGAGGTGCGCCCGGCTGGCGAGGGCTGGATCAGCCACCTGCTCGTCGACGCCGCCGGCGAACGACAGGGCGTGGCCGCAAGGCTGTTGGAAGGCGTCGAGGCTTGGGCGCGGCAGAGCCGCCTGGCCAAGATCACTGTGGCCGTGCAGAGCCGCAACGATCCGCTCATCTCGTTATTGCCCCAACGGGGCTATGCCTTTCGTGGCTTTATCGAGACGTACTTTGCCGCTGGAGAGACAGCGCTGCTCTTTGGGCTGGCTCTGTAGCAAGGCCAAAGACTCATGAGGGTGCGCAAGTCGCATTGAGGCTGATCCCCGCCTGGCGTATAATCTCGGCCATATTCCGCCCGCAAGGCCACGCGCAGGAGGCGAGGATGGGGCTATTTCCACGACGGCCATTCACGGCAACCTTGCTCTTGGTGGCAGCACTCGTGCTGAGCGGCTGCCAAGAGACCCGGGAACCTACAGCAAGCGTGACTCTGGGCCCGCCATTGCCGCCAACCAGCACACCCGCGGTCACCAGCGCGCCATTGCCCACTCTGCCGCCCACGCCTGTGCCCGTGCCATCGCCCACGCCCGAGGCAA
Organism: Anaerolineales bacterium; assembly: GCA_039680625.1. Classification (GTDB taxonomy): domain Bacteria; phylum Chloroflexota; class Anaerolineae; order UBA1429; family UBA1429; genus JAAYDS01. The sequence continues at coordinate 6,203 of JBDKSN010000003.1, forward strand.
CTGGGCGTCCCCAAGAGGGCGTTGCCCTCACCGTGTTGCACACCAACGATGTCAACGGCCATATCGACCCGTGTGGTTGAGGCATCCCCAAAGGGGGGTTGACCCGGCGGGTCACCTGGATGAAACAAGAGCGAGAAGCGGCCGATGGCGTGGTGCTCACTGTCGATGCCGGCAGCTCGCTGCTGGGCGAGTATGTGGCGCTCAAGTCTGAGGGGCGCGTATCGGTCGAGGGGATGAATCTGGCCCAGTATGACGCCATGGTCGTTGGGCGCATGGATGCGTTGCTCGGCCTGGAGGTATTGCAGGCCCGCGCAGCCGAGGCACAATTTGCCGTGCTCTCCGCGAACATCGTTGACCCAAAGACCCAGGAGCCATTGTTTGCGCCGTATACCATCATCGAGCGCGACGGTGTGTCGTTCGGCATCATCGGTATCTCGGACCAAGAAGTGGCCGAGCTGCCCGACATGCAGGGCGTCTCAGCCTACCTAGACCCCACGGAAACTGCCGCGCGCTATGTGGCCGAGCTGCGCGACCAGGTCGATGTGGTGATCGTCCTCTCGCGGCTCGGCCTCGCCCAGAATCACGCCCTGGCTGCAGCAGTGCCGGGGATCAACATCATCGTCGGTGGCAAGACCAAGCGGCTGCTGTCTGCGCCCGAGCGAGAGGGTAACACGCTCATCGTCGAGATGTCCTCGGATGGGGAGCGTGGGGGCAAGCTCCAGGTGTTCATCGGTAGCGACGGGGTGCCCTACGACTATACCGAGACAGTCGTCAACCTGACCGTTGATTTTGCCGACGACCCCGAGACCCTGGCCATGATCGAGCGCTACAAGCAGCTCTATCCCGAGCCGACACCCATCCCAGGCATCGCCTACTAGCCAAAGGAAACGAGGCCGCCTTCACTTGGCGGCCTCGTGCGTGATGCGACGGTCACTCGACGTCGTCGGGTGTGGGCAGGTCGGTCACTTGCGCATAGGGGTCGGGTGCGAACAGGTCACGATTGTACTTGCCGCCGGCGTTCCAGAAGGTCCAGCCAGCTGCACCGGCATCCTCTGCGCCCTTGCGCTGTGCGAGCAGCTCGCGCAGGTCATACGAGACGCCGATGGAATAGTGCTGCAACCAGGGGCGCACCAGCGTGCCGTTGAGCGTCTTGGCCTTGCGGACACTGCGATAGACCACTTCGTAGGGATAGAGCTGCGGGTTGTCGTACCCCAAGTTGCCCGAGCCAAAGGTCTGCGGATAGAGCATCGGGCAGAGGTAGTCGACATAGGGCGCGATGTCTTGGACGCGCTGGCCGATGCCCAGGTCGCGATCTGGATCCATCCATACGGCCAAGCCAAAGATGTCTGCCGAGAAGAAGGCGCCGGTCGTCTCCAACGCCTCGCTGGCTTGCGTAAAGAACTCGGCCATCAGCGCCGTACGGTTGTCGAACACCGCTTCCTTCTCATATTCGAGGCCCTTGATCATCGCGGTGCCCCCGTCTGAGGGGAAGCGCACATAGTCGAACTGCACTTCGTCAAAGCCCATGTCGGCGATCTCGACGGCCAGCGAGATCATATAGTCGCGCACATCCTGACGGAAAGGGTCGACCCAGTGTAGACCCTCACCATCGGCATAGAGGCTGCCATTGGCCTGCTTGACCGCCCACTCGGGCTTTTTCTCGGCGAGGAGCGTGTCCTTAAAGATCACCATTCGCGCCACCACATAGATGTCACGCTCGGCGCACATCTCGAGCAGTTTGTCGAGGGCCAGGTGCTCTTCAGGCCAGTAGTTGCCGACCTCCTGGGCCACGGGGTTGGTCGACTCCCAGGCGAGGTAGGCCCAATCGCCCTTGACGTCGACCGTGACCATGTTGAGATCCTCGTTCTCGGCGACCAAGTCGAGCAGGTCTTCGACATAATCGGGCAGAGACAACAGCCCAAAGGGGATGTAGATGCCGTGCGCCTCAAACGGTGTCACGGGCACATCCAGACGACCGATGCGCTCGATGGGCACGTCGACCGCCTTGTAGCCTGGTTGCTTGACTAGCAGTCGTTCGTAGCGCAGCGCGTCAGGCAGGTCGACACGGCCTCGTTCATCGCTATACAGCACTTCTGGCTCGCCGTCGCTTGGGTAGGCGATCACCCGCGCCGAGGCCAAGGGCGCCTGCGTGGCGCTATCCGTGAGCACCACCACCAACCGAGAGGGTTCGATGCGCACCGTGAGCGGCTCGCCGGTGAACTCGGCCGTCGCCTCATGATAGCCCTCCGCGCTGACGCCGAGCGTGGCGCCTGGCTCGGCGCGCATCTGGGCTACACCCTGGGCATCGGTGATGGCCTGACTGCTGCCGGCGACAATGACCACCTCGGGCACCGGCTCGCCACTGGCGGCGTCGAGCACGGTGATGGGGGCCAACCATGGTTGGAGGGTGATATCGGCCTGCTCTTCCCCGGCATAGGGGAGAGGGGCCGTATCGCGATAACCCGCCGCGGTCACAGTGAGTTCGCCCGTGGCTGGCAGATGGGCAAGCCGATAGGCGCCCTGCGCATCGCTCGTCACCGTCTGGCTGCCCAAGGTGAGGGTGGCCCCGGCGACGCCCTCGCCACTCACCGCATCGAACACACGGCCGGTGAGCGTGCGCGGCGTTACCGCCACGGCAAAGGCTGTCGCCTCGGCGCCAGCAGCTAGGGCGGTCGCCAACTGGGCGGCGTCGACCATGGTCTCGCGGTAGCCGTCAGCCACGATGCTCAGAGGCTGATCCACCGCCAGGCGCAGGCTGGCAACGCCCTGTGCATCCGTCACGGCAACCTCGACGCCCCATTGCACCGTGGCGCCCGCCACTGGCTCCTGGCTCTCGGCGTCGTGGATGGTGAGGACGAGGAGGCGCGGTTGCAGGCTGACGTTCTCGCGTTTGAGCAACTGCGTGCCCGTCAGGCTGATGGCCACTTTCTGGGCAACATGCGCGGGCGAAGCAAAGGTAAGGTCGTAGTTGCCCCTGCCCAGATACAGGACATAGCGCCCCTTCTCATCAGCCTCATAGACGCCGTTTGCCGTACGGATCTCGGCCGCTGCCACGGGCTCACCGGTCTCGGCATCGAGCACACGGCCGGTCACTTTGGGCGTGAACGCCGCGCATCCAGCCAGGAGCGAGAGGGATAACACCAGAACCAGCCCGCCCCACATCCGCCATCGCCTGCACAGCATGGTCTACTCCTCGCTACCTGACTGGTGTCGGATTATAGCATGGGCCATCAGAGCGAGACAATGCAACAATGCGCCCCCATTGTTCGAGTCTCGTGGCTGTGGTATGATAGCCGCATCTTGCGACAAGGAGTGCCGTGGCCACCGAGCTGTTTCCGCCGGCAGTGGCACAACACGACGAGCTCACCTGGCTCCAGGCACTGATCGAGCCTTATCTGGCCATTCATGAGGTGACGCTGGGAGCTATGAACGGGCGCGCGATCCGCCTAAAGGGCGAGTTGCGGGCGCCGTCTGACGAGCTGTATGCGGCCGTTGCTCCACGACTGCGTGAGCGCGGGCGCACCCTGCTTCTTCGTGAGGAAGAGGGGCAGGTAGTCGTGCTGGCCGTCGCTGGAGTGGTGCAGCCACGCGAGTCGAACCGTTGGCTGCCCGCGCTCTTGGCGGTGCTGACGTTTGCGTCAATGGTGTTTACCTATGCCGTGATGCACATCTCTGGCGACGCCATCACCTGGCCGGCGCTCGCTGCCAACCTAGGCGACGCCTTGGCCTTTACCGTGAGCCTGCTCGCGATTCTGGTGAGCCACGAATTGGGGCACTATTTCGTCGCCAGGCATTTCGGTGTCGCTGTCTCTCTGCCCTACTTGATCCCGCTGCCGATGAGCCTTTTGGGCACCATGGGCGCGATCATCCAGATCAAGGATGTGCCCCCTAGCAGGCGCGCGTTGCTGCTGATCGGCGCCGCTGGCCCCCTGGCCGGGTTGATCGTCGGCGTGCCCATCTTGGTGCTGGGCGTCGCCCTATCCGAGGTGACGACGCTCCCTACCGGCTCGGGCTATATGCTCGAAGGGAACTCGTTGCTCTATGCCCTGTGCAAGTACCTGCTCAAGGGGCAGTGGCTGCCCTCGGCCACCGAAGACGTGATGCTCCATCCGGTGGCGCTGGCGGGTTGGGCCGGGCTGCTGGTCACTTCGTTCAACTTGTTACCCGCTGGCCAGCTCGACGGCGGCCATGTGGCCACGGCGCTCTTGGGCCGTCATGCGGCCAAGCTCACCTGGGCGGTCATTGCCATATTACTGCCCATGGGGCTATTATGGCCAGGATGGTTTCTTTGGGCGGTCCTGGCCTGGGTGTTCTCACGGGTGCGCGTCGAGCCGCTCGACAATGTCACACCCCTCACGCCTGGCGAGGTTCGCCTTGCCATCTTGTTGTTGGTGCTGGCGGTGCTGACCTTTACGCCCATTCCGATTCGCGTCTACTAGCTCTGCTGAGCAAAGGCTAAAGATGAAAGAACGCCTGCCTCTGCGAACGATCTTGATCGCGCTAGGCGCGCTGGTGCTCTTTGTGGTTGGGCTGAGCGTGGTAGTCGTCAACATTGCGCGCAGTCGGGTGCAACCCGAGCCGACGGCACCACTCGCCTTGGCGACGATGACCAAATCGTCCACCGCGACTGCGGTGTCTATCAGTGAGATCCTCACCCCACGTGCTCCGGGCACCCAGGAGCCAGACACGGTGGTTGGTGTGGTGCGTAGCTATGAGCCTGGCGGCTTGATCATCGTTATCGTGCCCACCGAAGGTGTGGCCGATCAGATCATCGTACCCGACAATATCGAAGTGCTCTGGCTGAGTGGGCTGCGGGCCTCGGCGCGTGAGATCGTTCCCGGGCAGACGCTCTATGCCGAGGGCCAACTCGACGCGCTGCAACGGTTGGTAGCCGACCGTATCGTCATCATCGAAGATGCCCCGCCCGTGACGCCCACGGTGGGACCTACCAACACTCCCACGCCGACGCCCAGTGGCGCCGGTGATGTCCCCCGGCAGGCCTGGCTCGGCGAGTATTTCGCCAACAAAGACCTCAGTGGCGCGCCCACATTCACCCGTCAAGACACGGTGTTGGCCTTTGAGTGGGGCCTAGGCTCGCCGCACGCCGAGATCCCCGTCGATGGCTTCTCGGCTCGCTGGCGCGGCCGTTGGCCCTTTGAGCAAGGCCTCTACACCTTCGCCGCACGCTCGGATGACGGCATCCGCGTCTATCTCGATGGGGCATTGATCATCAACAATTGGCGCGAACAGTCAGCCGTGCCCTCCACAGTCGAGTTGTATGTCGAGTCGGGCGAACACCTCATCCAGGTCGAGTATTTTGAGAGTGGAGGTGAGGCTGCCGTCTCGCTCGGCTGGGAGCTGCAGGGAGCCTTTCCTGCCTGGAAGGGTGAGTATTATAGCAACGCGACCCTGAGCGGCCAGCCTACGCTGGTACGCAACGACAACGAGCTTTCGTTCAACTGGGGCACGAATGCCCCCGACAGCAGGCTACCCGCAAACTCGTTCTCGGCGCGGTGGACGCGCTCAGTGCTCGTCGCCGAGGCGGCCTACCGCTTCTTGGCGCGAGCCGATGATGGTGTGCGCGTCTATGTCGACGATCGCTTGATCATCGACGAATGGCATGAGGCGCGTACCGACACCTACGAGGGCTATGCCTGGCTGACCGCGCAGCCACACAGGATCCGCGTCGAATACTATGACAATGCTGGCGTTGCCAGCGTCAATGTGTGGTGGGAGCAGGTCTCGCGCTATTCCGGCTGGCGCGGCGAGTACTTTGCCAACACCAAGCTCGACGATCCGCCCTTCTTTGTGCGCAACGACGACGCGATCGACTTTGACTGGGGCAACGACTCGGTAGGCTATGGCCTGCCGGCCGACAACTTTGCGGTGCGCTGGACGCGCACGACGCGCCTAGATGCTGGCACCTACGAGCTGAGTGCGCGGGCCGACGATGGTGTGCGTGTCTATGTCGATGACGACCTGATCATCGATGAGTGGCACGACGCAGACAACAAGCGTTACAAGGCCTCGGTCAATCTCGGCCAAGGCCAGCACAAGTTCGTCGTCGAATACTATGACCATGCCGGCCAGGCCATCGTGCGGTTCGACTGGGCGCTGCAGAACACGCCCACGCCTACTGCCAGTGCGACGCAGACCCCCACCCGCACCTCGACGCCAACAGCAACGGTGACCAAGGCGCCGACGACGGCCATTCCGGCAACAGCGGTGCCGACCACAGCGGTACCCACGGACACACCCACGCTGACGGCGACGAGCGAGCCCTCGCCCACCAGCGCAACGGCGACCGCTACGCCGCCCCCTACGGCTACGTCAGAGCCGCAGCCGATCGGCGGGCGCGAGCCTTAGCGCGCGGCCATGTCGTCACTGCGCATCGTCATGGCCGGCCCTTTTGGCCTGAGCCCCAAGGGGACCATGGCCGTCCGGGCGTTGCCGCTGGCCCGCGCCCTGGCTGCCCGGGGACATCAGGTCAAGCTCGTCATGCCGGGCTGGCACACCCAAGAGCCGCCGCGCCTCTGGCACGACGAAGGGGTCGAGCTCGAGTATGTTGCGCTAGGCCCCTGGCGTGGCCACGCCTCGGCGCCCTGGATCGTGCATCGGATGCTCGCTGCCGCCCACGCCTGGCGCCCCGACTTGATCCACGCCTTCAAGCCAAAGGCCTATGCCGGCCTATTGGCCTGGTCGACGTGGCAACGGCGCCATCGGGGCGGAGCGCCCGCCTTGGTCGTCGATGCCGACGACTGGGAGGGCCGCGGTGGTTGGGAGCAGGTCGAACCCTATCCTGCTGCCGCCCGCGCCCTCTTCCGCTGGCAAGAGCACTGGGGGCTGACCCACCACCACGGCCTTACCGTAGCTAGCCACGCCCTCGAGACGCTGGCCTGGAGCCTGGGCGCGCATCCTGAGCGTGTGTGCTATCTGCCCAACGGCTCGACGTTGCCCTCCACGCAGCCCTCAGCCCGGGCCGATCGGCCTACTGTGCTGCTCTACACCCGCCTAGCCGAGTTCGCGCCCGAACGCGCCGTGGCGGTGCTGACCCAGCTCGCCGCTCGGGTGCCCGAGCTCAAGGTGCGCGTCGTGGGGCAGGCGCTGCAGCCCGCCCGTGACGAGGCGTTCGACCGGGCCATCGTCGCCACAGGGCTGGCCTCGCGTGTCGAGCGGCTGGGTTGGGTGCCAGTGAACGAGCTGCCAGCGACTCTGACCGCCTGCCAGGTGGCCCTCTGCCCACTGGATGACAACCTGATCAACCGCTGCCGCTGCTCGGTCAAGTTGGCCGATCTCGTGCGGCTGGGCATCCCCGTGGTGGCCGACGCAGTGGGCGAGGCTACGAGCTACATCGCTGACGGCGAGACGGGCTACTGTGTGCCTTGCGGCGATGAATCGGCGATGATTGACGCCCTAGCGCGGCTGCTCTATGATCCAGCCCTGGCCAGCCGCATGGGGCGCGCCGCTCAAGAGCGCTATGCCGCCCGCTTTGACTGGGAGGCGCTCGCCGCCGTCGCCGAGGCCACTTACGAACGCGCTCTGGCTAACCGCTGAACCAAAGGAGACTCGCGCATGACCCCCTATCCTCTGCTGTCGAACCAGCGTCTGACCGAGCTCCTGGCCCTGCCCACCGGCCCGGCGGACATCGTCATGGACACCGATACGTTCAACGAGATCGACGACCAGTTCGCCGTCACCTATGCGCTGCTCTCGCCCAACCTCAACGTCAAGGCGCTCTATGCGGCGCCCTTTTTCAACGAGAACTCGACGAGCCCGGCCGACGGCATGGAGCGCAGTTATCAAGAGATCCTGCGCCTGCTCGACCGCTTGGGGCAACGCGCTGAGGGCAAGGTCTTTCGCGGCTCTACGGGCTATCTGCCCGCCAAGAACACGCCCGTGCTGAGCGATGCCGCGCAAGACCTCGTCGCCAAAGCCATGGCCCAGCAAGGCAAGCCCCTCTATGTGCTGGCGATTGGGTGCATCACCAACGTGGCCTCGGCCATCCTGCTCGAGCCGCGCATCGCCGACAAGATCGTCCTCGTCTGGCTCGGCGGGCACCCTACCTATTGGGAAGACACCCGTGAGTTCAACCTGATGCAAGACGTGCCCGCTGCGCAGGTAGTGCTCGACAGCGGCGTGCCCTTGGTGCAAATACCCTGCATGAACGTGGCTGAGCACTTGCGCACGACCCTGCCCGAGATCGAGCGCTATGTCAAGGGCCGTGGCGCCATCGGTGACTATCTCTACGAGACCTATCGCCAGTGCAGCCCAGACCATTTCGCCTATTCGCGGGTGATCTGGGACATCTCTACGGTAGCCTTTATGAACAACCCGGCATGGGTGCCCACCCGTCTGGAACCTGCGCCCGTATTACGCGACGATATCACCTGGGGGCCGACTGACCCCACGCGCCACGTGATGCGCATGGCCTGGCACACGAACCGCGACGCGATCTTTGGCGACCTCTTTCGCAAGCTAGAACGGAACGCCTCCTGCGCCCGCTAGAGCGTAGGCAGAAACGATAAACGGGCGGCCCCTGAGGGCCGCCCGCATGATTGTACCGGGCTAGAGCGCCGTCACCTCCACGACATTCACGTTGAGGCGTCCCTCTTCGATCAGCAGGCCGATGCCGCCGCCTTCGAATGGGTCGTCGACGGCCACATCGAACAGCATCCGGCCGTCGATGCTGGCTCGCAGCCGCTCGCCCTCTACCGTCAGCTCAAGGTCATACCAACGATAGAGCGCCCAATCGAAGGGCAGCTCGGCCAGCACTCGCGGCTGATAGCGCATCTCGACCAGGCGCGCCGTGCCGCCTTTGACCAGCTCGAGCGCATAATACCGCTTGAGTCCCTGCACGCGAGCAGCGATGCCGAACGACTCGGCAAGGTTGGCCTGGCACCGTGCGTGCACCGTATAGTCTTGCCAGTCTCGGGTGCCCATCAGCGCCAGGCCCACACCGTGGTTCTGGATGGCGGTATAGAGCGCCTCGCGCCCAGTAGCGAAATCGCTACAAGCTACTGCCCACGCCTCGAGCCAGCGTCGCGCGTGATGTGCCGGTGCATCCAGGCGCACCGTGGGCGCGCCCTCCCAGGTGAGCCAGTCAAGGTAGACGCTACCGTCGACCCGCGCGTCTGCGCTTAGCTCGAGACCAACCGCCGCCGCGGGGCAACCCGTCGGCAAGGCGACGGTCCACGCCAGCTCCGCCGCCACACCCGGCGCCAGCGAGAGTGGCTCGGGGCCATAGGCCGAGAGTGCATCATCCTCGCCATGCGCCAATACCACCAGGCGCGCCTGCACCGGCCCACTGAGCATGGCGTCAGCCTCGATGCGCGCTCGCAGCATCTGCCCGGAATACAGCGTGGGGCAGGCCACCACCTGATAGCCTCCCGAAGAAGTCGGGATAGGCAGCGTCTCGGTAAGCACGCGCGCCAGTCGGCCAGTGGCCAAGCCACTCAGGTGGATGGCCAGGCTGCGCGTGCCACAGGCGCTGTGCCCAACGACGTTCTCCACCTGTGCCGTGCCTCGGCAGACTGGCGAATCGTCAGGCATAAAGCCCTGCACGGCGCCAGGCAGCTCGAAGTGAAAGCGCGCCCCGTGCTTGGGCGCCCAGGGAGCGGCGCCATCCAGCGCCCAACGCATATTGACCACCTGCTGCGCCTCGCTGACGGCGTCGGATACCGTGCGGCCCGCCTCTGCGGTGGCCACATACAGGCGGTCGGCCACCGGCCCGCGCCAATCGGGACCATCCTCGAGGCCAGAGAGACCGTTCTTGATGCCCATCAGGCAACCGACGTTGCCCGAGTTGCAGTCTGTATCCCAGCCGGCGGTGTTGACGATGCTGAGCGCCCGCGAAAAGCTGTCGTTGCTATAGAGCAGCGCCAGGATGACCAGCGCGTGGTTGGGCACCATGTGACAGTTGCCGCCATACTTGTCATAGCCATAGTGACTGGCGACCTGGTAGTAGCTCTCATACCAATCGTCATATCGGCCGCGCCAGTCGCGCAGGTCGCTGATCAGGCGATAGATGATCGAGTCGGCGGGGATGACGCGCTGGCCCACGTCGAGCAGACGATCGAGGTCCGGCTCGACAAAGGCCTGCGCCTCCATCGCAGCGATCACCTGCGCGCCGTGAATGGCCGCACCGTCATGGCTCACGCTGGCGGCGCGGCGAGCCAGGTCGGCGGCCAACTCGGGGTCGCCGGGCGCGAGCATGCCCCAGCCATCGATAAAGATCTGGGCGCCGATCTGCTCGGCGACGAGCTGGCCGTTAGTGGCCATCGAGCCACTATCGGGGGCGCGCAGGCCTGACGCCAGCCGCAAATAGGCGGTGTGCTCGGTCGACATGCCCAGGCCGCCCCACCAAAGGATGGTCTTGCCCTCGATGAGATAGTTCAGCCACGTGTCGCCGATCTGGGCGGGGGTCAGGCCGAGGGAGTTGCCGCAATCGGGCATGGCTCGCAAGAAGCCGAATGTCCCCGAGATATCGTCATCGGCTACAATGAGCGGCTTGCCCAGACGCTCGTGTAGGTAATAGCGCACCTCGCCGAGCCGCGCGAGGATCTGCTGATGCGTCCATCCCTCGAAAGGGCGCCCCACGTATACTCCGATGATCTTGCCCAGCACGCCCGCATAGACGCGCTCACGATAGACCTGTGCCTCGATCATTCGACGGCTCCTCATCATGATAGTGTATGGCACTCGGATGGCCGCGCGGCCTTGTTGTACTGCGGCTCAGCCAGTCCGGCAAGCGCTCCAGCGGCAATGGTGTGGCTCTGCGGGCCGAGGGTTA
>JBDKSN010000004.1:0-34156 GCA_039680625.1 Anaerolineales bacterium
GCGCCCAGCTCGAGAAAGAGGTCGAAGGTGCGATTGAGTGTGTCGCTCGGATTCGCACCGCGTCGGTCGACCTTGTTGATCACTACGATCACCCGATGGTCCAGCGCAAGTGCCTTTTGCAGCACAAAGCGCGTCTGGGGCATGGGGCCTTCGGCCGCGTCCACCAGGAGCAACACGCCATCGACCATGTTCATCACCCGCTCGACCTCACCACCAAAGTCCGCATGGCCCGGGGTGTCGACGATGTTGATCTTGACTTGCTCGCCAGTGAGCGGATCGGGGATCACGATGGCCGTGTTCTTGGCGAGTATGGTGATGCCGCGTTCGCGTTCGAGCGCATTCGAGTCCATCACGCGCTCGGCGACCTGCTGGTTCTCGCGAAACACGCGCGCCTGCCGAAGCAGGCCGTCGACCAGCGTGGTCTTGCCGTGGTCTACGTGAGCGATGATGGCGACGTTACGGATATCGGTGCGGCTAATTAACATAATGTTTTGCCCTTTGGCCAGAAAACACCTCGGCACGAGCATGCCGAGGTCGTTCGACGTTGAGTGACCAACGCAATATTCTAGCGCCGAGCCAGCATGGTGTCAAAAGGACCGGCCAGCACTTTGCGCCTCGCCTGCAAGCGGACATCATCGCGTAGCGAACGTGCCTCAATCTCCTTGAGCTAGCGCGTGGGCAGCGCTATAATGGAGACAAGTACGGTCGGCATGATGAGCCCAAACAGGAGGACATCGGTGGTTGCACAGTCTATCAACAACAGCTATGACGAGTCGTCCATCGAGCCTTCTGACTCGACCCCACCCTCGGAGACGCAGAGCTCCAGCCGAGGGCATCCTTTAGCCGATGATGAGTTCTCTGTCGATCAGGGCATCGAAGATGTTATCTCGGCCGAAGGCGAGGGGCAGCCCGACCGCGCCAAGCGTGCCAGTAGTGGCCCATCGTCGGCCTCGGATGTCGACACGTCCCTCGACGACCTCCTGGACTCGTTCGCCGATGAGGCTCTGGCAGAAGACGCCCTGGCCGATGCCGAGGCCTATCGCCTGGACAATCGCCTACGGTCAACGCCGAGCACCGGGCCCACCGCAGCTCGGGAATCACTGGCAGAGCCTATCACGCCTGCATCCTCGGAGAGCGCGACGAGGACGACAGAAACCACACCCTCGCCCGATGCTGGCGGGCCTACTGCACAGGCCCCCGTGGCAGGCTCGGCGCTCCTGGCCCAGACGCGGCAACACCGCCAGGGCATCGGCTTCTGGCGCAGCCTCGGCCTTGTGTTGTTGGGTGCTGCGCTGGGCGCAGCCCTGGCGCTGGCCATACTGTGGTCTCGCGCCGGCACCCTCGACTATGCCGCACGTGCGCAGGTGGATGCGCTCAGCAACAACATGAATACCATGCACTCCAACCAAGAGCTCACCTGGCAGCGGCTCAACGAGGCTGTGCCCCAATTGTCGGCACAAGACGCACGGATCGCGGCTTTGGAAGAAGAGCTGAGTCTTGCTCAGGAGCGTGCCGCCGATGCACAGTCGCAAGTCGCGGCGCTCACCGAGCAGGTGACCGCGTTGCAAGAGCAGCTATCCACGGCCCTGGAACAAGCCGAAGCGCGCATGGCGACAGTCGAGGGCCAGGCGGCAGCTCTGGACGAGCAGATCGCCGACGTGCAGTCGAGCATCGACCCGCTGAAGACCGATGTCGGCCGGTTCGATGGCTTTTTCACGTCGCTGCGCGATCTGTTGATCCAGCTGCAAGGCAAGCCCTGAGCGCCCTATTTGCTCATCACTGGCTGCAGGCAGAGCGTTGCACCCAAAGTGACGCCCAATACCTCGGCGGCGCTGCCCCGATTGACCGCCAACTCTACATAGCCGTGGCTGCCAATCAGCATCAAGGGCGCCCCCGGCGCGACGCTGGCATAGGTGCGGACAAGAGCAATATTCGCTCGCCCCGCAATGGTGGCGACCCACTGTCGTCCATCAACCAGCCATTCGCCGGGGATATTGCTGATGAGGTTGCCAAAGCGATCTACGTGGATGATCTGTCCTCGACAGCCCGAGCCGTCGCGGGCTGGCCTCACGTCTTGAGGTAGGTCTGCCAGCAACGCCATCGGCGGTCCAAGCGCGGCCAAAGGCACCCCATTGGCCAGATGGGCGGCTACCGGCGCGAAAACATCCCGCCCGTGGAAGGTGGCACTGGGCTGCTCAACGCGCCAATAGATGCGGTTCGACAGCGAAACCGCCGAATACGCCGGCGCGCGTTCGAGCACCGGTTGCAGCAGCCCATTGTCTGGCCCCACGAAGCAAGCGCCCGCGGCGCATGCCGCCAAGGGCGCGCGCTCAGAGCCAACGCCTGGATCGACCACGGCCAGGTGCACCGTACCCATGGGGAAAAGGGAGGCCGCCTGTGCCAACAAGAACGCTCCCTCGGCCACGTTTTGTGGCCCCACTTCATGCGAGATGTCCACCAGAGTCGCATTCGGGCAGATGCCGAGGATCACACCCTTGACCTCGGCGACGTAGCTATCGCGAGTGCCGAAATCGCTGAGTAAGGTGATGATAGGCAAGGTAGGCCTCTCCGTTTTGTTCGGCTATGGGGTACTAGTTGTCCATAGGCTTACGATATGCTATATTTGCTCGCGTTACTTCTGCAAACCGCGGTGGAGGCGGGATGTTTGGTAAGCAGATAGGCGTCGACCTCGGTACTGTCAACGTGATCGTGTACGTCCGAGGCAAGGGGGTCGTGCTGAACGAGCCCTCTGTAGTAGCGATCTCGTTGGTAGACAACCGCATTTTGGCCGTGGGCAATGACGCTCGCGCTATGTTGGGCCGCACGCCCGAGACCATCGAAGTGTCGCGGCCGATGCGGGATGGCGTCATTGCCGACTATGTGGTGACCGAGGCGATGCTGCGCTACTTTATCAGCAAGATCTGCAGCCGCTTTGAGCGCCGTCCGGAGGTCATGCTGAGCGTCCCTGTCGGTGTGACCAGTGTAGAGAGCCGTGCGGTGCGCGACGCCGCCATCCAGGCGGGCGCTCGCGAGGCCTACCTGCTCCCCGAACCGCTGGCCGCAGCGCTGGGTGCGGGCATGCCCGTGGGCACACCCTCGGGCAATATGATCGTCAATATCGGCGGTGGCGCCAGTGAGGCGGCCGTCATCTCGATGTTCGGCATCGTCGTATCCAGCTCAGTGCGGGTGGCAGGCAATCGGTTCGACGAGGCGATCGCCAACTATGTGCGCCGCAAGTACAACCTGCTGATCGGCGAGCAAACGGCCGAGCAACTCAAGATCACCATCGGTAGCGCCCTGCCCCTCGATCAACCGATGAGCATGGAAGTCCGCGGCCGCGATCAGGTGCAAGGCCTCCCTCGGACCATCACTGTGACTTCGGCGGAGGTCACCGACGCCCTCGCCGAGCCTTTGGCCTCGGTCGCGGCCACCGTCAAGGCCGTGCTCGAGAAGACACCCCCCGAACTGGCCTCGGACATCATCGACCGCGGCATGGTCATGTCTGGCGGCGGCGCTCAGCTCCGCAACATGGACCGCTTCCTCTCCAGCGAGACGGGCATTCCCTGCCAGGTGGCCGAGAACCCCATGCTCTGTACAGCCCTGGGCGCCGGGCGCGCCCTACAGCACCTGCCCCTCTTGAGGCGGGCGCTCGAAACGACCTGATCAACGCGCAACGGGCCGCTTGTAGAGCGGCCCGTTCTCTTTGACACTATTACTAGAGATAGTAAGTCATCGTCTGCAGCGAGGCAACAGGGTCGATGTAGCGGACGTGCACGCCGCGTGGCACGGTGATCGTAATCGGCGCATAGCTGAGCAGCGAGCGCACCCCACAAGCCACCAGGCTGTCCGCCGTTTGTTGCGCAGCCGCCGCCGGTACTGCGAGGATCGCGATATCGATGTGTCGCTCGGCGATCACCGCAGCCAGTCGCTCCAAGGGGAGGATCTCACGTTGCCCGACGAACGTGCCGATCTTGGAGGGGTCATTATCGAACACGGCGACGATCTGAAAGTGCCCTTCCTGAAAGGCCTGATAGTTCATCAGCGCGTGGCCCAGGGCGCCAGCGCCCACCAAGACGATGTGCCAGTCTTGGTCACTCTTCAAGATGCGCTCGATCTGGTCGCGCAAGAAGCCGACATCGTAGCCCAGTCCCTGCCGCCCAAACTCACCGAAATAGGACAGATCTTTGCGGAACTGCGCTGGGCTCACGCCCGTCCAACGGCCGATCTCGGCGGACGAGGCCACCGTCTTGCCCAGTTCGGCCATGTGCTTGAGCGTCTGTAGATACGTCGTCAAGCGACGGATAACGATATCGGGCACATTGGTCTGCGTCATGGGCGCTCTCCTGCCTGGCAATCGCCCCGAGTCTCGCCCTGGTCCGCAGCTTCGAGCAGCTTACGGTCCGTTGCCGACAACTCCAGGGAGCTGAATAGGTCCGGCCGACGTTCGCGCGTGCGTAGCAGCGCTTGCTGACGCCGCCACTGCGCCACTACCGCATGGTTGCCAGAGAGCAACACGGCGGGCACGTCCCGTCCACGAAAGCTCGCCGGGCGAGTATACTGAGGAGCCTCAAGGAGACCCTGAGAGTGCGAGTCGTCGACGATAGCGCGCATATCTCCCAACACTCCGGGCACAAGCCGAGTTACTGCCTCGATGATCGCCATGGCTGCGATCTCGCCGCCCGAGAGGACAAAGTCACCGAGCGAGACTTCGTGGGTCACCGCCAACTCGACAACCCGTTCATCTACCCCCTCATAGCGCCCACAGATGAGCACTACACGGCCGTACCGTTCCAAGTTTTGCGCGAGCCGCTGATTGAACACTTGCCCGGCGGGGGTGAGCAGGACGATGGGCACCTGCACCCGCCCGCTACGTTTCTGCTCGGCGATCAAATCGGCGCCCAGTAGGGCCTCCAGCGTCAACAGGATCGGCTCGGCCTTCATCACCATGCCACCGCCGCCGCCAAAAGGCATCTCGTCGGTGATGTGGTGCTTGCCGGGCGCATAGTCACGGATGTTGTGCAGATACAGCTCGACCTGCCCCGCATCGAGTGCCCGCCGCACAATGCTCTCGCAGAAAACACTGTCGAACAGGCCGGGGAACAGTGTCAGCACATCAAAGCGCATGGGTCTCCATAGTTTGTGATGTATGTCACAATGATTCTACATGCGACGTGGATCCCGGGCAAGTGTGCCCTCAGCAGTCGCCTGCTTGGGCGCCGCGTTCTGCAGGTGTGCTATAATGCGGTTCTAGATCACGCGCGCAGGGGACAATAGCGATGGTGCGAGACACCATACCCAGGCCGTTCTGGTTCGTGCTTGCCATGGTCGTAGCCTTGGTATTGCTGGTGTTGGCCATCCGCCTGGGTTGGGCGCCACCGGGCGCCGCTTCAGGGCCGGGCCGCCCCCTGCTGGCGTCGGCTACCGAGCGTACCGCCACAACGCCGACAGAGGACGCCACGGCTGCCAGCCCCACCGCTCAGCCCAAGGCGGGTCTTGCCCTACCGCCTGCCCCCACAAAGGCAATCACCCCGACGCCGACCATCGTTGGCGTTCCCTTGAGTCTGCGCCCCACTCGTGTCCCTTATGAAGGTCCGTCCCAGCGCGAGGATCACTACTGGCTGGCCCGCCCTATCGGCCCGGAAGACAATGACATCATTGCCCGCTACTATCCCTATGGCGCGCGCCAGGATGGCAGCTACCCGGTGCACTTTGGCGTCGAGTTCGTCAACCCGCTGGGCACTCCTGTCCTCGCTGTGGGCGATGGCGAGGTAGTGGTCGCAGGCGGCGACCAGGCGAACGTCTATGGCGCACGCGACAACTTTTACGGGACGCTAGTGGTGCTCAAACTCGACCGCACCTATCAGGACCAACCGATCTATGCCCTCTATGGCCACTTGTCCGAGCTCCGTGTCAATGTAGGCCAGCGCGTCAAGACCGGCCAGACGGTGGGCTTGGTGGGCATGGCGGGCGTGGCCGAGGGCTATCATCTGCACTTTGAGGTTCGTCTCGGTGCCAACAACTATCAGAGCACGGCCAATCCCGAGCTGTGGCTGCAGCCTCGGCAGGGCTGCGGCACGCTCGCCGGGGTAGTGCTCGACACCGCGGGCGTTCTCGTCGATGATGAGGTCAGGTTGATCGTGCAATCGGCGAGCGGGTCTGAGCGCTATGAAGTGACCACCTACCCCAATATCGGCGTCAATCCCGACCCGGCATGGCTCGAAGACTTTTGCATCGGCGACCTGTCGGCGGGCACTTGGTCGGTGCAAACCTTTGTGCGAGGGCAGCTGATCCAAGACACCGCAACCATCGTCGCCGGGCAGACGACCTGGCTCGAGCTGCGCCTGA
Organism: Anaerolineales bacterium; assembly: GCA_039680625.1. Lineage (GTDB taxonomy): Bacteria > Chloroflexota > Anaerolineae > UBA1429 > UBA1429 > JAAYDS01. Next base: position 6,346 of record JBDKSN010000004.1, read on the forward strand.
GCCGTTGATCGTGGGCGGACGACACAACAGAGTGAGGTGAAGGAGGGCACATGGAGCTGCACCTGGTGGCCGTCAACAAGCCAGCCGCTGTCAATGTGATCCTGGGGCAAGCGCATTTCATCAAAACGGTCGAAGACCTCCACGAGGCAATGGTCAACGCCGTGCCGGGCATCCAGTTCGGCCTGGCTTTTTGCGAGGCCTCCGGAGCATGCCTCGTGCGCTCGTCGGGGACCAATGCAGAGCTGGTCAAGCTGGCGGTCGACAACGCCCTGGCCCTCGGCGCCGGGCATGTGTTTGTGCTACTCCTCGGGGAGGGTTACTATCCGCTGAACGTGCTGAATGCCGTGAAGGCCACCCCCGAGGTGTGTCGTGTCTTTTGCGCCACGGCCAACCCGACCCAAGTGATCGTGGCGCAGTCCGAACAGGGGCGCGGTGTCTTGGGGGTGATCGACGGCTCTTCACCCGTGGGCGTCGAGGACGAGGCGGGCATAGCTTGGCGCAAGGGGCTGCTCCGCGCCATCGGCTACAAGCTCTAGCCTTGTTTGCTGACGAGCATTGCCTAGGCCGACGGCTGCCAGTGATCGAGGCGGTCCTGGCTACGCAAGAAGGCCAGGTATTCGTCTTTGGTCATCGGCGCCTCAAAGCCATCGCTGATCTCTCGTGCGCGTTGCGCTCCGTCGGCCAGTAGATCGATGAGCGTACAGGCCGCTACCTGCGCCGGCAGGACATAGGCCACATCGCGATCCGAGATGCGATAATCGGCGCCATGGCCTGTGCCTGAGGCACCGCCGGCGTTGGCCTCGATCGTGGGCATGATGTGGCTGAGGTCGCCCATATCGGTCGAGCCAGCCATGAACCGCGGCTCTGCCCAAGCGTCTGCGCCGATGAACTGGAGCGCATTCTGCTTGTAGAGCGCAGTAAGTGCCGCGCTCGGGCGCATGGGCATATAGCCCGGCAAGGTGCGAACGTCGACCTTGGCTCCAAGAGCCATCGCGCCCGCGATGAGGCTGCGATCGACCTTTGCCCCCGCGGCAACGATGGCCTCGATGGTCGCGCCCCGCACATAGGTCTCTAGGCGGACGTCGGCGGGTACCACATTGACCAGCTCACCGCCCTTGGTGATGATAGGATGTACCCGGATGTGATCGTCATCTTTGAAGGTCTCACGGTTGGCATCAATCGCCTGCAAACCGATCATCGCCGCCTTGAGGGCGTTGATGCCCTCGTGTGGCGAGCCACCGGCGTGAGCGGCACGGCCCGTATAGGCGACCTGTTTGACCAGACACCCATTCGATGCCCCACCTACTGAGAGCACACCGGCCTCACCGCCCGTAGACTGGTGCGTCGAAAGGGTCATCTCGACATCATCAAAGGCGCCGAGGCGGACTAGCTCGGGCTTGCCCCCCAGGAACTCGATGACGCCCGCCTCTTTGAGGCCGACACGGTATTCGACCTCGACGTATTCCTCGGCAGGCACGGCCATCAGCACCACATCGCCATCGAGCTCGGCCATAACGCCGCTCTCGACAAGCCCCATCGCCAACGCGATGAGATTGGTGATCTGGGCGTTGTGGCCACACGCGTGCGCCGCACCCGTTTGCGGGTCGGCATCAGGATGGTCACGCACCAACACCGAGTCCAGCTCGCCGAGATAGCACACCCTCGCTCGGTGCGCTCGCCCGTCAAGCAGCCCCCTGACGCCGGTGACCGCCAGACCCGCCTCGAATGGCACGCCCAAGCGTGCGAATTGGCTCTGGACGACGGTGCTCGTACGGCGCTCTTTGTAGCCCAGCTCGGGGTGCACGCGTATGTCCTCCCCCAAAGCCACCAGATCATCGCGATGTGCGGCGATCGCCGCAGTCGCCCGCCTCTTGAGCTCGGCAATGTCCGTCATCATTCCTCCCAGTCGGGTCAGGTGCTGCCGTTCATGTAGACCAAGGTAGTGCACACATGGGGCCGCATGAGGCAGGGGCGACACGGTCACCTAGGCGTCCGCGAGACAGGCCGGCGCACATGCCGAAGGATCAATCCACATGTGGCGAGAAGCGCTGTCCGCAGGACTAGTTCGCTGCCCGACTCATTGGCGACCTGTATGGTCTTCTGATAGCGATCATAACACAGGCCAGTCGGCCGTCAAGGATTCCTGCGGTTGCACTTGAATGGCCTTTTTTGCGAGGTTTCTACGTGGTATAATCGGTGTATTGAAGCGTGCTGTGAGTCGCAGGGAGGGAACGGCGATGGCAGAGCGCGGTACATGGTGGCAGCGGGTACAGGGCTTGCTCGAGCGCTGGCCTGTCTATGCAAAGGGCACCGGGCCGCAACGTGCCCTGATCGTGGGGGCCATCGTTGGGGCGCTGTTCAGCAGCCTGTTGGGCGCGATCCTGGGCATGATCAACCGCGGCCTGCCAGGAGCGATCGTAGGGGGCATCAGCGCGGGGGTGACGGGGCTGGCGATCGGTGCCGTGGTCGGGTGGCTCATCCCCAAGCGCAAGGTGACGTTGGGCGCCGATATCGAAATCGACGATACCCGCGAGGCCTTCTCAGCCGGCGACACGATCAGTGGCTACGTCGTGCTCAGTGCAGACGGGTCAGCCCTCGTACACCGAGCGACGGTGCGCTTGGCCTGTGTCGGGCGCTTTGTCTACGATCGCGTCGCAGGTGACGATTCGGATCGTGTAGTGTATGACCGCGCCGAAAAGACCTATGCCGATGAGACCGTGGTCGCTGTACGGCAGGTGCGACTGCACCGCGGTTCACAGGTTCGTTTTCCTTTCTCGTTCACGCTACCTGAGAACGCCCTGCCCACCCACTATGGCTTTGGCTGTGTCATTCGGTGGCTGATCGACCTGGATGTCGACGCCCAGTTCATGATCGAGCCAGTACGGCGTGAAGTCATGGTAGCCAGTGCAGCCCGTGGCGCAGCTATGGGGTCTTCTCAGGCGTCGATCACGTGCGACGCCTTCCAACTCTCACTGTCGCTGCCACAACTGCAGTACTCGGAGGGCGACACGATCGACGGGGACGTGGTCATTGTCTCGGGCGGCGATTTGGCCATCAAAGAACTACGCGTAGCTCTGGTGCGCGTCGAGAAACTGGCTGCGGGCGATGGGCATATCGTTTACTTTGCCGAACGAGACCCAGGCGATTCGCAGGTCATGGGTAACAGGCAGCCAGCCGCAAGCGGCACCACGTATGTGTGGCTCGACCAGCATCAGGTACTGGCTGAGGCGACCAAGATGAACGGCGCACGGCAGGTGCGCTATCCCTTTGCACTGCCTCTTGCGCGCGCTTGGCGCCCCTCCGTGTCTACTGCTGAGGCGTCCGTGCGCTGGCAGCTGTCAGCCGTCGTATCGCGCGAAGGGCTGCCTGATGTGCAAGCAGCCCTTCGTCTCGAAGTCTATACGGCAGCACCGCCTGTCGGGCGGTTGCTGTCGCGGGTGAGCGCCTAGCGGGTCAGCGCTTGCAGCGCTGCTGCCAGTTGCGCGTTGCCCGCCTCGAGGTGCCTGAGCGCCTCTTCCATCAGGGCACTCGCTTCGGCTTGCCCGAGTGTGCGCGCCGTATCGGCCCAGGTGCGCACGTCATCGAGATGCTCGTTGTTGTGTGCTAGCCAGTGCGGCAGCAGCACGCGCAACTGGGTGATCCCGTCGAGCTCGCCAGCATCCACGGCGTGCTCCTGTGAATGAGAGTGCACATGCCCATGGCCATGCCCATGAGCAGCCCCCGGGCCGTGCTCATGGGCGTGAGGCTGCCCCGCATGGATGTGCGCAACCGTCTCTGGGTCGCGCTCGGCGCCGCACACCGTGCAGACCGCCTGGCCGTCGACGACCACCATCCGCCCGCTGCACGCGGGGCAGATCAAAGTCATCGCCTCTTCACAGCCGCACTCTTTGCACATGCCTATACTCCTTCGCCAGCGTTCCGCCGGCGCGTGCGCCAACAAAAGTTGCATCGATTATAGCCGCGAAAGCGAGCCTGGCCTAAAGCACACCCCCTACCCACGTGATGGCATTCAGTCAGCCCGTCGCGTACGGGTTGGCCCCTACAACACTTTAGCTACAGAGCCACGATCGCGCCGTTCCCTGCCCAACCAGCGGTCAGTCTACTGCAAATGCTCGCAACAAGCAAAGCGCCCGCCCCCCCATCTGCGCCGGTCTCCTCTCGAACAGGCCCATGCACGACAATCGTTCCACCCAATGTATAATGAGTGGGTACACGAGATGGCATGTCGCGTCGAGGCAGCAGCCCTTGGGGAGTCGAGAGAGGAGAGGCATGGGCAAGATCTACGGAGATGTCACCGAAACCATCGGACACACGCCTCTGGTGCGGATCAACCGACTGGCGGCCGGTCTGCCTGGCCAAGTGGTCGTCAAGATCGAGGCGCGAAACCCGGGTGGGAGCGTCAAAGACCGCGCCGGCCTGAGCATGATCCGCGCGGCCGAGCGAGATGGCAAGATCGCCCCTGGGGCGACGCTCATCGAGCCCACCAGCGGGAATACCGGCATTGCCCTGGCGATGGTGTCGGCGGCGCGCGGCTACAAGCTGATCTTGACCATGCCGGACACGATGAGCGTCGAGCGCCGCAAGCTGCTCCAAGCTTATGGAGCAGAGATCGTGCTCACGCCAGGGGCCGAGGGCATGTCGGGTGCCATCCGCAAGGCCGAGGAGTTGGCCGCGCAGATCCCCGGCAGTTTTATCCCGCAGCAGTTTGAGAACCCTGCGAACCCGCGTGCCCACCGCGAGTCGACCGCTCCCGAGATCTGGGCAGATACCGATGGCCGCGTCGACTGCGTCGTTGCGGGCGTAGGTACGGGGGGCACCATCACTGGCCTCGCTGAGGCGCTCAAAGCGCTCAAGCCGAGCCTACGTGCTGTTGCGGTCGAGCCTGCCGGCTCGCCTGTCCTCGAAGGCGGCAAACCAGGGCCGCACAAGATCCAGGGGATCGGTGCTGGCTTTGTGCCGGGTGTGCTCCGTCGCGACCTGCTCAACGAGATCATCGCCATCGAAGACGAAGTGGCTTTTGCCACCAGTCGCCGCTTGGCGAGGGAAGAGGGCCTCTTGGTGGGCATCTCGGCCGGTGCAGTGGTGGCCGGAGCGCTCCAGGTGGCCGCTCGCGCCGAAAGCGATGGCCAACTCATCGTGGCCGTCCTTCCTGACACCGGCGAGCGCTATCTCAGCACACCCCTTTTCGACGAATAGGCGGCCCAGGCCCTTTGGGCCGGGCGGCAGAGGGAGAGAGTGATGTACAGCCGCACTGTGCTAGAGCACTTTGCCGATCCACACAACGTGGGGGTGATCGAAGACGCCGATGGCTTTGCCCGAGTCAAGAGCACCGTCCACGACGACATGATCGATCTCTACATCAGAGTGCAGGATGGGCGAATCGCCGACATCAAGTACCGCACCTTTGGCTGCGCGGCCGCGATCGCCTCGAGTTCGATCACCACCGATCTCGCCAAGGGGTTGCCGCTGCCAGAGGCGGCCGCCTTGAGCAACGAGCAAGTCGTCGCCGCGTTGGGCGGCTTGCCGGAGGACAAGATCCAGTGCTCTCTCTTGGCGCCTGAGGCGCTTCATCTAGCCATCGAGGACTACTATCGTAAAAAGAGCCAGAGCCCCGAGGCGCCGTCTCCCTGAGCGGGAACCTGAACCGACGTGTGGGCCAACAAGCGAGCGCGTCTCGCCGTCTTTTCCCGACGATGGTCTGCCAACTAGTTCTACTCGGCCTACATGCCAGGCCATCGGGATCTCTTGACCGTGGACAACAGGCCTCTAGAATAGTCCTCATGGAGGCAGACCCATCATGATCCTGCCCGGTCACCTTGCTGCCGCGTATCTCGTCTCACAGATCCCCGCTGTCCAGGGCCCGGGTGTCTGGTGGGCAGCAATGTTTCCCGACCTGATCGACAAACCCCTGCGTTGGGTAACCCGAATCACGCCCAATGACCGCCTGCCGGCACACAGCGGCTTGTTCTGGCTACTCACCACCCTCGGCGTGTGGCGGATGCGCGGCGCCAGTTTCGCCCGTTCCTGGGGCGTGGGCTATGGCGTCCATCTCTTGTGTGACGCACTCAATGCCAGGCTCAACCGCGGGCGGGTGTACTGGCTGTGGCCGTTCAAACGATACGAGTACTATGTTGGGCCGACCGGCCTCCTCTCCAGCCTGCGCGATTTCAAATGGCGCTCGCTGCTCATCGAGATGGCCCTGACGCTCCTCGGCCTGTCATACTATGCCGGCCGCTCTAGCGCCAAACACCACGTAACCATCGACCGGAGTGTGTGATGAGAGCAGTCGAGATCATCGAGAAGAAACGCGACGGCCACGAGCTCTCCGCTGAAGAGATCGGCTTCTTCATCGACGGCTATGTCTCGGGCGAGATCCCCGACTATCAGGCCGCCGCCTGGGCCATGGCCGTGTACTTTCAGGGCATGACTCCGCAAGAGACCGTGGAGCTGACCATGGCCATGGTCCGTTCAGGCGAGACGCTCTCCCTGCGCCAGATCGCCCCTATCGTTGTCGACAAGCACTCGACAGGCGGCGTCGGCGACAAGACCACGCTCGTCGTTGCGCCGATCGTCGCCTCGGCAGGCCTGCCAGTCGTCAAGATGTCGGGGCGCGGCCTTGGCTTCTCGGGCGGCACGCTCGACAAGCTCGAGTCCATCCCCGGGATGCGCGTCGACCTGTCTCCGCACGAATTCCTAGACACAGTGCGCGCCCACGGGATCGCCGTGGTCGGGCAGACAGCCAACCTCGTGCCGGCCGATGGCAAACTCTATGCCCTGCGAGACGTCACCGGCACGGTCCCCAGCCTGCCGCTCATCGCCAGCTCGATCATGAGCAAAAAGATCGCTGGCGGCGCCGATGCCATCGTGCTTGACGTCAAGGTAGGCAGCGGCGCGTTCATGGAGACTCTGGATCGGGCGCGCGCCCTGGCCCAGCTGATGATCGACATCGGGCACGATGTTGGCCGCAAGGTCACCGCCTTGCTCTCGGGGATGGATCAGCCCCTCGGCAACGCCGTTGGCAATGCCTTGGAGGTCCGTGAAGCCATCGACTGCCTGCAAGGCGCCGGCCCAGAAGATCTCACCGAGCACTGCCTCGCTGTCGCCGCCGAGATGCTCGTGCTCGGCGAACTGGCCGACAGCCCTGCGCAAGCGCGAGCCATCGCCCAGCGGCAACTGGCCACAGGAGCAGCCCTGCTCAAGTTCGAGGAGTGGGTCGCGGCGCAAGGGGGCGATGCTCGCGTCACGCGGCAGTCCGAGCTCTTGCCGCAAGCACCCTACCAGCAGACAGTGGCAGCCTCGGCAGCAGGCCACCTCGAACGCCTGGATGCTCGCGCCTTTGGCCTCGCCTGCGTGCACTTGGGCGGCGGCCGCCAGCGTAAAGAAGACGCCATCGACCCCGCGGTCGGCATCACTCTACACGCCAAGATCGGCACCCCGGTGGCCGTCGGCCAGCCACTGTACACCATCCACGCGCAGACGGCCGAACAGGCGGCGTCTGTCGCCGAACAGCTGACTGCAGCAGTGCACATTGCGCCGGCGCCCGTAGCGGCGCCGCCCTTGCTGTACGAGATCCTGCGCGACAACACCGAGTAGCCGCCGCGTCGCTCTACCAGTCCGTATTGGCTCGCTCAGCGAGCACGCGGCGATAGACGTCTTCGGTCTGTGAAGCGATCGTATCCCAGCTGTAGACGGTCTCAACCTTGCGATAGGCATTGGCGACGCGCATCGCGGCCCACTCGGGATGCTGCAAGGTGTGCACAATGCCCCACGCGCACGATTCGACCGAGCCTGGGTAGATGGTAATGCCCGTCTCGCCGTGCTGCACAACTTCGCGCAGGCCGCCCACCTCAGAGACCACCACCGGCACGCGAGCAGCCATCGCCTCTAGCGCGACGATGCCAAATGGCTCGTACAGGCTGGGGAATACGGCACAATCGGCTACGCCGAACAGACGATTACGCTCTTCGTCGCTGACATAGCCGAGCAGCATCACCTTGTTCGCCAATGACATGTCACCCACCAACCGGCGCAGCCGGTCGAGCTCTGGCCCCTTGCCCGCGATGACGAACTTGGCCTCGGGTACCTGGGCCAGCACCAACGGCGCGGCGCGTACCAACACCTCAATGCCCTTCTCCGCGACGAGGCGCCCCACAGAGTACACGATCTTCTCATGGGGGAGCGCATACCTAGCCCGAAAGGCCGTCAAGTCCTCGCCAGCCAGTCGCAGAAAAGGCGTCGGGTCCACACCATTCGGGATGATGTCGATCTTGTCCGCCGGCGTAGCGAAATAGTCCTGCACTTCACGGCGCATGAACTCGGTGCACACGATCACCCGCCAGGCTTCATAGGTCAATCGCCACTCTGCGTCGTTGATCGCTTGGGACTGCCCTCCGCTGAGCTGACCACGCCCGCGACCGCGTTCGGTGGCGTGCACTGTGCCGATCAGCGGCAGCTTGTAACGATGCTTGAGCGCCGTTGCGGCAAAAGAGGTGATCCAGTCATGATTGTGGATGAGGTCGAACGGCCCATAGCGCCGCACGAGCTCGTCGCCGGCCTGCTCGAGTAGTCCGTTGGTGTGCCACGCCTCGCCGTAGAAATCATCATACTCCGCCAGGGGGCGATCGACCCGATGGATGGTCAAATTGTCGTGAAACTCGACGGCCGGAGCCCGCGTGATGCGTGGCGTCAGCACATGCACCTCGATGCCTCGTGCAGCCAGCGCAGGGACCAGCTCGGCGACATGTTTCCCTAGCCCGCCTACCACGTTGGGGGGATACTCCCAGCTCAGCATGAGCACACGCATTGGTCGCCTCCTGACAGTACATCGGGTGGTGTCTGTATTATAAACCACGACAGTTCCGGCGCAACGCTTCTTGTTCCGCTTGTCAGTCAGGCCTCACACGGCTAGAATCAGCCCTGCCTAGCCGCGAAGGGAAGGAGGAGCATGTCTACAGCACAGACTCTCCTGGCGAGCGTTGCGCGTGACGGGTGCATCGCCTGCGCCGACGCTCACCAAGTGGCGGCCCAATTGGGCCTTTCGCCAGAGGCGCTGGGCGCGTTGGTCGACGAGGGCGGCCTATACCGCTTCGATCGCTGTCAATTGGGCTTGTTCGGCTATGGCCAGAAAGGCAGCCCCGGCTACAAGATCATACAGCCCGCCGCCTTCTGCCCTGAGGATATCTCTCGCGCACTCACTGCGAGGACTGTCGATGGCCGTGCGCCCTGTCGCGCCCTGTGGGACGTCGCTGACGAGTTCCGCTATCCGCGCCTTCAGATCGCCAACATCGCCCAAGCGCTGGGCCTCAAGATCAAACCTTGTCAACTGGGGTGTTTCTAGCTCATGGTTAGTGTTGTGCTCAAGTCCAAAGAAGAGATCGCCCTCATGCGTCGCGCTGGGCACGTGAACGCCCTGGCGCTACAGGCCATGATCCAGGCAGTACGCTCCGGCATCACGACGGCAGAGCTCGACGCCATCGGCGCGGAGGTCATCCGCTCGAACGGCGGTGAGCCTGTATTCATTGGCTACCCGAATATGGATCCGCTCGGCCCGCCGTTTCCCGCAGCCACCAACATGTCGATCAACGATGAACTCGTCCACGGCATCCCAGGCCCTCGCCGCCTGAGTGAAGGCGATATCTTGAGCATCGATGTAGGCACGCTACTCGATGGCTTTGTGGGCGATTCGGCCGTTACGGTGGGGGTGGGTGTCATCAGTGCCCAGGCACAGCACCTGATCGACGTGACCCAAGAGGCGCTTGCGCGTGGCATCGCGGCCAGTCGTCCTGGCAACCGCATCGGTGACGTATCAGCGGCCATCCAGACCTGGGTCGAGTCGCAGGGGTTTCATGTAGTCCGCGAATACACCGGCCACGGAGTGGGGCGTGAGATGCACGAGCCACCGATGATCTTTAACTGGGGCACACCTGGCACCGGCTTACGCCTTCGGCCCGGCATGACCTATGCCCTCGAGCCGATGGTCACTGTCGGCCCACCGCTACTCTATCGCAAGCTCGATGGCTGGACGGTGGCCACGGCCGATGGCAGCCTGTGCGCACATTTCGAGCACACGCTTGCAGTCACGGAGGGCGAGCCAGAGGTGCTCACGCTATAGAGCAGCGCCGGCCTATCTCCGACGAGCGAACAGTTCGCGGCAACAATATCCTGCAACGGAGAGGGGATTCTGCAATGAGCCACTGGCTAGACGAAGGGTTCAGACCGATGCAGCCGGGGGTCTACCATCGGGTCGAGTGCTACGGCGACAAGCTGATGCTCTGCAAGGTCGCGTTCGACAGCGGAGCCATCACTCCACCCCACGTGCATCCTCACGAACAGATCAGCTATGTCCTCTCGGGCAAGATGCAATTCGATATTGCCGGTGAACAGGTCGTGCTCAGCGCCGGCGAGTCGCGGGTGATGCCGCCCAATGCGCCCCACGGAGCCGTCTGTATCGAAGAGGCCGTCGTCCTCGACATCTTTACCCCGCTACGCGAGGATTTCCTGGGGCGATAACCCGAGGGTTCCACGCCAACTTGGCGCTATAGCTTGGTCCGACCCGGGCCTTCGTCGACGATCGTCGGCGAGAGGCGATCGCCCTCACCCTCCGCCAAGTCGTGGACGGTTGGCCGCTGAGACTTGATGTCGTCGTACACACTGAACCATGTCGCCAGTTCACGGCGCTGTTGCTCGTCCTGCTGTTCCTGTTGAGCCAGGTGATAGTTGTTGATCCGCCGAAAGATCTCGTTCTGGACCTCGGCTGGATGGGGCACATGGGTAAAGGTAAAGTCGCCTTCGCCGGCCGTGCGCACCACGACATCGCCATAGCGGAACAAAGACGCGATCAGATTCGGCACCTCGTAATGCACATTCTGGATCTTGCCTAGGCTTGCCTCGCGGGTCATCACCGATAGCCACAGCGGGCGTTGCTCGACATCGATGATCCGCTCATTCGTCACGATATACTGGTCATTGCCCCAGTCGCCATACTCGTAGGCCAGCCAGCCAAAGGTGACGATGGTCAGCCCTAGGCTGACCACGCCAACCATGCCGTCCGAGTCCATGCCCGGTATGCCCCCCGAGGTAAAGTACGCCAGCGTAAAGCCTGCCAGTGCGAGAAACAGCAACAAGGGCACAAGTGTTGCCGTCACCAAGAAGAGCCAGTGTTTGCGCCACACCACCCGCTCGGGCGTCTGCTCGCGAATCGGAGGGAGCAATTGGAGCCCAGCTACCCAGTCTAGCGCATGGCGCAGCCGGCTAGGCGGCCGTGGCGGCGGTTGTTGCGCATCGTTTGGGTCGAGGGACTCGCCATCCGGCTGCTCACCAGAGGGCTGCCCCGTCTCACTCACCGAAAGCTGCTCCAGAGAGACGTGATGCGCCAGCGCCGCGCGAATCTCCCAGCGCTGGATCGCCTGTCGCGTGGCTCGGGCGCGATACTGCTCATCGAAGATGGCTTTGCGGAGCGCCTCAGGGTCGCGCACATAGCGCAGGCGCATCGAGCGGCCGTGAGCCGCCGTCTGCACATAGACGTCGCCATAGCCGAGCAGATGACCCGGGAGGCGCCGCACGACGTTGATGTTCTGCACTTGATCGAGCGTCACGTCATCGCGCGAGTCATAGAGCATCGCCACATGCTCGCGGTAGCTGATGCGCCGATTGGTCACTGCGTAATAGTCGTTGCGCCAGTCGACCAGGTTCCAGATGAATGATACAGCGTAGAAAACAACGACGGGCACAAACAGCGCGGGCGCCATCAACCCAAGGTCCAGGTTCTGCGAGGCATAGATGAGCAGCGCCGTGAGGCCCAATGCGATCAGCGTGCTCCAGATCATCTTTTGCAGAAAGACGATCCAATGCTTGTGCGTGATAAAGGCGAGCTGCTCTCCCTGTTCCTGCCAGGGGAACCGTGGCGCTTCGCGACGCCGCTGGATGTCCTCGGGGATATTCAGCTCGCGCTCGATGCTGGGTTCGTCCGCAAGCAGCTGCAGGAACCGTCTGCGGTGCATCACCCACAAACGCATCTGGGTGCGCGCTATGACTGTGGCGTCTCGGGGAGCCACCAAAAAGAGCGACGTCACCCCATAGTAAGGGGCGGGGCTATCGGCACTAAGGGTGTCGACTGGGCGCTCATAGCCCTTGTCGTCGACCTGCTGCACGATGGCTTGCCCTTCGTCGATCAAGAAGAACGTAGAGCCAAGCTCGCCCTGACGGCTCAGGTAGGTGCCTGGCGGAACCGTCATCTCCTGGAATAGAGCGCCCACCTTCACGAGCCCGTCCGGAGAGAGCGAGGCAAAGAGAGGCACTTGACGTAGCCGATCGAGCAGTTCCATGTCCTACCTTAGCTGTACGGTACAGGTGGCCCAATAGGGTATAAACATGTGTACTTCACGTAGCGAACGATACACGGCGAATTCCACTCTGTCAAGCATTGCGCCCGACTATGCCGTGCGGACACCACCAAACTAGCATCGAACAGCCAAGGCCATGGCCCGGAGGCCGTCGCAGGCAGAGTTATCCGACGCATCAGCGAGCGCATCGAGCCTGGATTGACAGCGCTGGGCAGACGGCTATTCTGTGCCAATGGCCTTTGTGCGGGCGCCAATGCTGGATGCAGGGCGCCGTACGTTGCTTTGCTTGCGGTGGACAGATCACGGGCTTAGGTCTAGCGGTGGAGGTCGGCCTCTTGGCGCTCTTTCTCAACATCCTGCTCCACAGCATCCTGCCAACCTATCTGATCGTTGCAGGTGGCTTTGTGCTCGAGCGCACTCTGCATCTAGACAAGCGCACTCTATCGCGTCTGGCGATTTACTTCCTCACGCCAGCGCTAGTCTTCACTTCGCTGATGAAGAGCGAGATCAGCCCCCTTGAGGTGGGGCGCATCCTCGCTTCCGTGGCCGTAGTCACGGTCGCAATGATTCTGTTGGCCTTGGGCATCGGGCATCTGCTCCATTGGTCGCCACGAAGGATCGACGCCCTCGTGCTCAGTGTGGCATTCATCAACGCGGGCAATCTGGGGCTATCAGTCGCGCTCTTTGCTTTTGGCGAGGCTGGACTTGGCCTGGCGACCATCTACTATGTGGGCACCAACTTGGCAGTGAACACCGCCGGTGCGTTCTTTGCGGCCCGGGGTAATGGTGGTGCGCGTCAGGCACTCCGTAAGCTGTTGCGGCTGCCAGGCCTGTACGCCTTTGTCTTGGCGATTGTGCTGCGCGCACTCCACCTGTCGCCGCCAGACCTGCTGATGGCGCCGATCGAGCTGGTCTCTAGGGCGACTGTGCCCGTGATGCTCATCATGCTGGGCGTCCAGCTCTCGCAGACACGGCTCACCGATCAGCTGGGCGGCGTTTCGCTGGCCGTAGTGCTTCGGCTGGTCGGCGGTGCGGTCGTTGCAGCCCTGACAGCGCCCCTACTTGGCCTCACCGGCATCTCGCGGCAGGTGGTGATCATGCAGTCGGCGACGCCGACCGCGGTCAACTCGTCGATGATGGCCATCGAGTTCGACGCCGATGCCGAGTTCGTGAGCAGCGCAGTGCTGGCCTCGACCGTAGTCAGTAGTGTTACCTTGGCCATCTTGCTGGCCGTAATCGGGTGATTGGCAAACAGCAATAAGGAGGAAGCATGGCAGACACGCCACAGGCTTATCTGGCTCACCATCGGCAACGGCACCTCGACGAGCTGGTCGAGTTCCTGCGCATCCCGAGCATGTCGGCGCCCGCCGAAAGCGCCGGCGAGGTCGCGCGCGCCGCTGAGTGGGTAGCCAACAAGTTGCAACACATCGGCGCCGAGCATGTCGCTATCATGCCGACGGGGGGCCATCCCGTCGTCTATGCCGACTGGCTCCACGCCCCGGACAAGCCGACGTACCTGATCTATGGGCATTTTGACGTGCAGCCAGTCGACCCAGTGGATCTCTGGCATACGCCCCCGTTTGAGCCGCAGATACTCGATGATCGCATCGTCGCCCGTGGTGCAACGGACGACAAGGGGAACATGTTCCTGCCGATCATGGCCGTCGAGGCGCTACTGGCAACGACGGGCCGACTGCCGGTGAACGTCAAGTTCTTCTTCGAGGGGCAAGAGGAGATCGGCAGTCCCCAACTGCCCGCCTTTGTGGCCGCGCATCGTGAGTTGCTGGCCTGCGACGCCGTCTTGAACGCCGACTCGGGCCAATACAGCGAGACCGAACCGGCCATCCTCGTGGGCCTGAGGGGGATCTGCTCGTTCGAGCTGGACGTAGTCGGCCCAGACCATGACCTGCATTCGGGAAGCTTTGGTGGCGCAGTACAGAACCCGCTCCACGCGATCGTCATGCTGCTGGACTCGATGCGCGCCCACGATGGGCGCATCTTGGTCGAGGGTTTCTACGACGACGTGGTGGAACTGACCCCCGCCGAGCGCCAGGCGTTAGCTCGGGTCCCGTTCGATGAGGACAAGTACACGGCTGAGCTGGGCGTCGACGAGCTCTTTGGCGAGCCTGGCTACGCCCCCTGGGAGCGCACCAGCATCCGGCCGACCCTCGAGATCAATGGCCTCTGGGGAGGGTTCATCGGCGACGGCGAAAAGACCGTATTGCCTAGCGAGGCGCACTGTAAGGTCAGCTGCCGCCTGGTGCCCAATCAGGATCCCGACAAGGTCCTCGCAGCCATTCGGGCGCACATCGCGACCCACACGCCTCCAGGCGTCCGGGTCACCTTCCGCGAAGGCCACGGCACACCCGCCTATGTCGTGCCGTCGGACCTGCCCGAACTCGCCGTCGCGCGCGCCGTGCTCACCGAGGTCTATGGCCGCGAGCCGTACGATATCCGCATGGGCGGGAGCATCCCTGTGACAACGCTGTTCAGCCAAGTATTGGGCGTGCACTCGATCGGCTTTGGCTTTGGCCTCGAGAACGAGCGAGGGCACTCGCCGAACGAGTTCTTCCACTTGTCCGGATACAATCAGGGGCAGCGCGCCTGGGTCCTACTGCTCGAACGCCTGGGCGCCTGAGCGTCACCCCACGTACATCCACAGTTCGGCCCGAGGCCTAACACCTCGGGCCGAACTGTGGACGGGCTAAAAGTTCCAGTCCATCTGCGGCTCGGGCAGGCGCAGCAGCCAATCGAGCGCCTTGAGCAGCTCCGGCGAGCCCTCCAGATCGTCCGTCACGGCCAACCCAGAGGCCGGACGCACCCCCAGCCACAGCCGGCTAAAGGCGTTCACCGTCGCCCGCAGCTCGGGGAGGCCCGGCGTACTGCCCACTTGGGCGCTCGATTCCTCGCCTAGTGTCACCGTGTACTCGCCGGTGATCCCTTTCCACCCGTGGCGTGTGGCCACCTTGTTCGTGATCGGATCGTCAAGCCACAGGTTGAAGCGCACCGACGTGCCCGGCAAGTGCGTCGCTTGCATACACGCAGCGAGATCACAGATACGGATCTGCCAGTAGGCGCTCGCCTGGATGCCGGCCTCATAGTCCGTGTGGCGGCGGGTGCGCGCGGTCTTGAACGGCTTGCGCACCAGATCTTGCAGCTGGATGCAGGGTGGCTCGGCCATGTACATCACATTCACTTGGTCACCGAGGGCTTTGAGCAGGGCCAGCAATTCGAGAAACTGGTCCCAAGTGCGATAGATCATCCACCATATCTCATAGGGCCCATGCTCGTTCTTGGCGTTGGCCCAGAAATAGTGAGTCAGCTCGCCGCGGGCATCGCGGTAACCCAAGCCAAAGCCATTCTTGGGCGAGGTAGCATCAGAGACGGTGATGCCTTCGGGCACAAGGTCGACCATGCCATGCCAGTGCATCCGCTTGAGGCGTGCGCGATGCATCTCGATGGCGTCATCCTTGCTGAGGCGCACTGGTACACCAAACGAGCGGTGCACCTGCAGTTCGGCCGGGTCGAAGGCGACCTCGTGTACATAGCTGCCCACGCCAAAACCGAGCTGGTTGTAGAAACCCTGCTCGAACATGCTCAGGCCCACGACGGCAGCGCCATCGTCCGCAGCGCGAGCGACCGTCTCGGCAGTCAACTGCTGCGCCAGGCCCAGCTTGCGGGCCACGCGGCTCGTCGTCACACCGTTGACACCCCAGAACGGCAGTTGCTCGTCGAGATAGGTAAGCGAGCCGGGGATCGACAGCACCATGCACTCGGGTGTGCCGTTCACGTCGGCCACCAACGCGCGACTGGCGCTGATCAGGGCATCGAACGCTTCGCGCTGGTCAGCATCGACCCAGCCGACCTCACGGAAGATACGGAATACGGCTTCTTTGTCTCGGGCAGGGTCCAACAGCCTCATCTCTCCTCCTGATGCGCACAGTCGGTGAGCATTCTAGCCGGCCGGCGGTAGAGTGCCAACTCGTGATCTCACTGGTGCGCAACGTCTCGCCTAGTTTGGTTGACAGGTGACTGGCCGGGTGCTAGAATGGCCGCATTCTACCGGTCAGCAGTGACCATCCGGCATTGGCGGCCTCCCTGGGGGATTGGTCCGCCTTTTTTTCATATCTGGAGCTAGGTGCAGCCTTGGTACAGATCAGACCCTTTCGCGGCCTACGGTATGCTGTAGAGAGCGACCCCGCGCTCTATGCGCCACCCTATGACGTGATCGACCCCCATCAGCGTCAGGCTCTGCTCGCTGCTAGTCCCTACAACGTGGCAGCCATTGATGTCGGCCCGACACCCCCTGATTCCGCCTGGTACGATCAAGCAGCACACACGCTCCGCAACTGGCTAGCCCGAGGCGTGCTCCGCCGCGATGATGAACCAGCCCTCTATGGCTATCGCCAGACCTTTCAGTGGGCTGGCCAGCACTATACGCGGTGTGGCGTGATGGCGTGTGTCCGCCTGGCCCCGTGGGGGCAGGGCATTCATCGCCACGAGCTCACTCGCAGCCAACCCAAGGCTGACCGTCTGCAGTTGATGCGCGCCCTGAATCTACAGGCCAGCCCCGTCTTTGGCTTGTTTGAAGATCCCCAGCGGCTCGCCACCGCCATATTGAATGGCTCTAGGCCTGCAGACGCATTGGACATCACCGACGGTGATGGCGTGCGCCACGTGTTCTGGCCGATCACCACACCCAACAGTATTGCGACACTGCAACGGGTGCTCGCTGGCAGCGACGTCGTCATCGCCGATGGGCATCATCGCTACGAGACAGCCCTGGCCTTGAGCGAGGAACGCAGGGCGTCACAGGGGTCATCGGCAGCCGATGACGTGCTGATGTGTCTGGTGCCGGTCGATGATCCCGGCCTGCTCATCCTGCCGACACACCGCGTGATCAAGACCGCGGCCCTCGCGCCAGATGCTCTGTTGTCAGCCTTGGCGCAGCGCCTCTCGGTCACGCCAACTCAAGACGCACTCAGTGCAGCCATCGCTGGTCGCAAGCGGGCCTTCGGCCTCCGGCTGCCAGGCCAATCATACGTTCTGAGCTTGCCAGATACAGGCCCCGCGGGGCAAGACGCAGACGCACTCGATGTGTCGCTGCTGCGCGATGTCATCCTCGAGCCGGTGCTCGGCATCACCGCCGAGCAGCTCGCCGACTCGGATCTGGTCAGCTACACCATCGATGAAAGCGAGGCCTGCCGGCGAGTCGACGACGGCCAGGCAGCGTTGGCCTTGATCCTCAACCCCACCCCACTCAGTGCAGTCTGGTCTATGGCGCTGCGTGGGCAGGTGATGCCCCAGAAGAGCACTTTCTTTTACCCCAAGTTGCTCACCGGCTTGGTGATGAATCCCCTGTGGGATTGAGCGCGCTGCGGAGGAGATGCACATGAAGGTCTTGGTCACCGAGTCTCTCGCCGAGGTTGGACTGGCGCACCTTCGGGAACACGCCGACGTCGATGTGCGCCTGGGCCTCAAACCGGATGAGCTGCGTGCCATTATCGGCGAATATGATGCCTTGGTCGTCCGCAGCTCCACCGATGTGAACGAAGCGCTGATCAGCGCTGGCCACGCACTCAAGGTCATTGGGCGCGCTGGCACCGGCGTCGACAACATCGATGTCGAAGCGGCCACCAACCACGGGATCATGGTCGTCAACGCGCCCGCCGGTAACAGCAATGCCGTCGCCGAACATACCATCGCCATGGTGCTCGCGCTCGCCAGGCGGCTCTACCCGGCCATCTCCTCGCTCAAGAACGGCCGTTGGGACAAGCGCTCGCTCCAAGGCATCGAGGTCAAAGGGCGCACCCTCGGCCTCGTTGGCCTTGGGCGGGTAGGCTCGATGGTCGCCGAAAAGGCCGAGGGCCTGGAGATGACCGTCCTTGCGTTTGACCCCTACATCTCGCCCAACAAGGCCGCCTCGATGGGCGTCACCCTTGCCGAGCTCGACGATGTGCTGACGCAGTCGGACTTTGTGTCAGTGCACACGCCGCTGACCCCCGCCACCCATGGCTTGATCAACGCCGAGAAGCTCGCCTTGCTCAAGCCCACCGCTTATGTCATCAACTGCGCCCGTGGCGGGATCATCGACGAGGCCGCGCTCAAAGAGGCGCTACAGACGCACCGCATCGCTGGAGCCGCGCTCGATGTTTTCGAAGTCGAGCCGGTCACCGATGCCGAGCTCGTTGGCCTGCCCAATGTGATCGCTACACCCCACGTAGGGGCCTCCACCGAAGAGGCGCAAGAACAGGTGGCTCTCGACGTCGCCACTTCGGTCATCGACGCCTTGGCCGGACGGCTGCCTGGCTCCCCAGTCAACATTCCCTATCTTGCGCCTCAGGCGGCGGACTTTATGGAGCCATACATCGACCTGGCGCAGCGCCTAGGCTCGTTGTTCGTGCAGTGGCGCGGGGAACTCGGCGACCGTCTCGACCTTACGTTCGAGGGTGAGATCTGTGACTATGACACGCGCATCCTCACTTCGGCGTTCCTTGTTGGGCTGCTGGCGCCCGTCAGCGCCGAGCCGGTGAACGTCGTCAACGCGCGCCGGCTGGCCGAGCGTTTTGGGTTGCGCGTAGCCGAGTCGTCACTGGGGCGGCGTGGCCGCTACAGCAGCCTGATCACGGCCAGCATCCCCGGCACCGAGGCGATGGATATCTCTGGCGCGGTGATCCAGGGCGTGCCCTATATCGTCAGCATTGACAGCCAACCCCTCAGCTTTGAGGCTCAAGGGCACATGTTGATCGATCTACACGTCGACCGGCCAGGCATCGTCGGCGCGATGGGCCAGACACTTGGAGACCGCGGCATCAACATCTCGTTTGCGCAACTGAGTCGCGCCCAGCGTGGTGGCGCTTCTCTGATGGCCCTTGGGCTCGACGAAGAAGCACCCCAGAGCATCGTGCCGGCGGTGTTGAGCATTCCGGGGATGAAGCGAGTGCGTGTGATCAGCCTCCCGCCACTGGCCGAGCGTTGAGCCTTGCGAGCGGCCCACAGCCGCCGTAGAATGCCGCCATTGATCTGAGGGCAGGAGGCGCCATGCTACGCATCGGTATCATTGGCTATGGTAACCGCATCTCTCATATCGCGCGCGATATGGGCATGTTCGGCATCCCCTATGCCGTAACCGCCGTTGCTGACCCACGCAGCGAGCAGCTCGCGTCTTTAGCAGATCCCCTGCTCTCAGATGCGCATTTCTATGGCGACGCCGACGACATGCTCGATCACGAGCAGTTGGATGGGGTGATGGTCGGCACACGCTGCAACCTACACACCGAGATGGCTCTGCGAGTAGCCGCGCGTCAGCTGCCTCTGTTTCTCGAAAAACCGGTGGCTACGTCCTTCGAGCAACTCACCGCCTTGGCGGCCGGCTTTGCGGGTTATCAGCCGGTCACAGTCGTCTCGTTCCCCTTGCGCTTGACGCCCATCGTCCAGCGCGTCAAGGCGCTGATCGACGCCGATGAGATCGGCACGGTTGAGCACATTGTGGCCTTCAACGATGTTCCCTATGGCCGCACCTATTACAATCATTGGTATCGCGATGCGAGCATCACGGGCGGTCTGTGGCTACAAAAGGCCACACACGACCTCGACTATATCCAGTACCTCGTCGATGATCAGCCAGAGACGGTCGCCGCCATGCACGCGCGGCGGGTCTATGGCGGCGACAAGCCGTTTGACCTGCACTGCCGCGACTGCGCTGAGTGGGAGACCTGCCCTGAGAGCCCCTTCACCCGACTGCACGAGGGCTTTGAGGCCGAGTGGATCGACGCCATCGACCCCGATTCGATGTGCCTCTTTGCCCAAGGCATCCAGAACCAGGATCAGGGCAACTGCCTCATCCAGTATCGGCGAGGCGCGCAGCTCAGTTACACCCAGAACTTTTACGCTAGGCACCTGGCCGCGCGGCGCGGCGCACGCCTCTACGGCTATCGCGGCACCATCGAGTTCGACTGGTATCAGAATCAGATCAAGCTATACCGGCACCGTGCACCCATCGCTGAGACGATTGACTTCTCGGGGAATATGTCGCACTTTGGTGGCGACAGAGAGCTCTGTCTCGACTTTTTGCGGGGGATGCGCGACGGCACACCGTCTCGCAGCCCGATCGAGGCCGGCATCCTCAGTGCATTGACCTGCCTATGGGCACGTGAATCCGCGCTGACCGGCCAGTTCTGCAAGGTGCAGATGCCAGCCTGAGCTACCAGTGGCCATAGTGCACACGCGCCGGATCGTACTGCGTGCGCGGCTCTGGATGCTCTGCCGGGTGCCCGATGGCGACATAGGCAAAGGGGATGATGCTATCGGGCGCTCCAATGATCTGGCGAGCGGCAGAGACGCGCTCGGCAAGCGGATAGATGCCGCACCACACGGCCCCCAGGCCCAACCCCGTGGCCGCCAACAAGATGTTCTCGGTAGCCGCTGCCAGGTCTTGGACCCAAAAGTCAGGCCGGCCCGGATAGGCCCGCGCTGGCTCTCCGCAGGGCACGATGCAGAGCGGGGCTCGGGCCACCATCCCCGCATAGGGCGAAGAGGCCGCCAGGCGTGCCCGAGTCTCGGCATCGGTCACTATGACGAAATGCCAGGGCTGGCGGTCGCCCGCGCTAGGCGCGGACATGCCCGCCTGCAACAGCCGCTCGATCTGTTCTGCTGACACTGGGCGGTCTTCATACTGGCGCACACTGCGCCGTGCCAAGATGTTGGGGACACTCAGCTCGACAACCATCTTTACCTCCGTGCGCCTGCCTGGGCGCATTGGTTCCGGCACATTGACGCCCCTCGGCCACGTGCCTATACTCCGCCTACTCCTACCCCGGGCCGGATGTAAGGAGAATCAGCCATGGCGAACATGCAAACAGTAGCCGTTCATGCCGGTGCTCGTCAAGCGCAGCCAGACTATCATCCCGTGGTGCCGCCGCTCTACCAATCCGTGGCCTATTACTATGATGATATGGCCGACCTAGACGCGGTATTCGGCGGCGAGGCCGATGGTTATGTCTATGCACGTTACGGCAGCCCTACAGTGACCGCCTTCGAAGAGGCGGTAGCCGCGTTGGAAAGTGCTCCGGCCGGGGTCGCCTTCGCATCGGGGATGGCAGCGATGCACGCCGCTCTGCTGACTGCCGGCGTACGTTCCGGCTCGAACGTGGTCTGCGCCACTGACGTCTATGGGGCGACCTACGCCTTACTCGCCCGCCTGTTATCCGACCTTGGCGTGCAGAGCACCTTTGTAGACGTCTGCAATCTCGACGCTGTGCGCATGGCGATCGAGTCTTGCCGACCAGCGGCGGTGGTCTGCGAGACTCTGAGCAACCCGCTGTTGAGAGTCGCCAACATCCCCGCCCTTGCCACCATGGCCCACGCCAACGGCGGGCAACTCGTGGTCGACAACACTTTTGCTACCCCCTATCTCTGCCGACCCTTGAGCGAGGGCGCCGACCTGGTGGTGCATTCGGTGACCAAGTATCTCGCCGGCCACGGCGATGTGCTGGCCGGGATCGTCTTGAGCAGCACTGAGCAGGCGCACACGATGCGGGAGAACCAAAAGCTGTTGGGCGCCAACCTCGCGCCCGAGCCTGCCTGGCTCGCCCACCGCGGGCTGCGCACCTTCTTCCTGCGTGTGCGCGAACAGTTCACCAATGCGCAGCTCGTCGCCGAGTGGCTCGCCCGTCAGCCGGGCATCGACCGCGTGCACTATCCCGGGCTGGCCAGCCATCCGCAGCATGAGCTAGCCGCCAGGTTGTTTGCCGACAGGGGCTTTGGTGGCATGATGAGCTTTGAACTGCGCGGCGCCGACCGAGTACAGGTGTTCCGCTTCATGGACGCGCTACGGATGGTGCTGCCGGCGACGACCTTGGGAGATGTCTTTAGCCTGGTGCTCTATCCAGCACACTCGTCGCACCGGCCCATGCCCCCCGAGATGCGCGCTGCGCTCGGCATCACCGACGGGCTCGTGCGCCTGAGCACCGGCATCGAAGCGCCAGGCGACATCATCGCCGATCTGGCACAGGCATTGGCCAGCATAGGGATCGCCTAGAACAAAGAGAGGCCAGCCAGGCTGACCTCTCGGTGTACCGCATAAGGGAGTCGAACCCTTGATCTCCTCCTTGAGAGGGAGGTGTCCTAGGCCACTAGACGAATGCGGCATGACATCGGGTAGTATAGCGATGTGAGCGGGCCTGTCAAAACACTGCGCATCCCGTCTGCGCGCAGCGAGTGCCTGTAGCGAGTGAGCGCTTCTTGCGAACGACCATAGTCCACTATATAATCTTGACTATACAACTAAACTAATGGTGGTAGACCTTGCAGATACCGGACGAGACCCTCGATCGCATCTTGCTTCACGTGAGTAAGCCAGCGCGCTATGTTGGCCACGAATGGAACAGCATCACGAAAGACTGGTCGAGCCTGACGGCGACCATCGCCCTGGCCTATCCTGACCTGTACGAGTTGGGCATGTCGAACCTTGGGCTCGCGCTGCTGTACGACGCCGTCAACCGCCAGCCGACCTACGCCGCCGAGCGCGTCTATGCGCCCTGGCCAGATATGGAGGCAGCTCTGCGGGCGCAAGGGCTACCACTGTACTCGCTCGAAACGCATCATGCATTGGCTGACTTCGATGTGCTCGGCTTTACCCTGCAATGTGAGCTGACCTACACCAATGTGCTCAACATCCTCGACCTAGGCGGCGTGCCCGTCTTGGCTGACCAGCGCGGCAGCGATGCACCACTCGTCATCGCCGGGGGCAGCTGCACCTACAACCCCGAACCGATGGTCCCCTTCATCGACGCCTTTGCTCTGGGTGAAGGAGAAGAGCTGATCGTCGAGATCATGGATGCCGTCGCGCGCGCTCGCGAGGCCGCTGCGTCGCGCTGTGAGCTGCTGCGCGCACTCGCCGCTATCCCCGGCGTGTATGTTCCCTCGCTCTACACCCCCATTTATGGGTCGGCGGGCGAGCTGAAAGGCTTGCGCGCTCAGAGCGATGCACCCGAGAAGATCACCAAGCGCATCCTGGCTCAGCTGCCTCCTGCACTCACCCAGCCCGTCGTTCCCCACCTGCAAGCCACTCACGACCGCGCGGCGCTCGAGATCCAGCGCGGATGCAGCCGGGGCTGCCGCTGTTGCCAGGCGGGCATCATCTACCGGCCCATCCGCGAACGGCCGGTGGATGAGACGTTGCAGGCCATCGATGACCTTATCGCTCACACCGGCTACGACGAGGTTGGGCTGGTCTCGCTTTCCAGCAGTGACCACTCGGGCATCGCCACCATCGTGAGCGAGACGTTGGCGCGCCACAGCGACGACGGTGTCGGTGTCTCTCTGCCCTCGTTGCGCATCGACTCGTTCTCGGTCGAGCTGGCGCGCATGATCAGCAGTCGTCGCAAGAGCGGCTTTACTTTTGCCCCCGAGGCGGGCAGCCAGCGGCTCCGCAACGTGATCAACAAGGGTGTGACCGAAGAAGACCTGCTGCGCACTGCTCAAGCCGCTTTCGAACATGGCTGGAATCACATCAAGCTCTACTTCATGATCGGCTTGCCCACCGAGACCGACACGGACGTGGCCGAGATCGCGCGCCTGGCCCACGACCTTGCTCGCCTCGGCCGTGAGCTGCGTGGTCGCCGCATCGAGATCGCGATCAGCGTGTCGACCTTTGTACCCAAACCACACACACCTTTTCAATGGGAGCCCCTCATCGCTTACCCAGACCTGATTCGACGTCAACGGCTCCTGCGCGACGCCCTGCGTGGCAAAACCTTCAAGCTGAGCTGCTCTGACTGGAACGCCACCTGGCTCGAGGCGCTGATCGCTCGCGGCGACCGGCGACTGGGCGGCGTCATCTACCGTGCCTGGCAACTGGGTGCGCGCTTCGACGCCTGGAGCGAAGGCCTGAACGTGGCCCTCTGGGAACAAGCCCTGCAAGAAGACAGTGCCGCGCCAGACGATGCCGATTGGCACCCAAGGCGCGACGCGGAGTTGCATCGTCGGCGGGCACGCGAGGAATGGCTGCCCTGGCGCCACATCGATGTGGGGGTGAGCCCCGATTTCCTGTGGGCCGAGTATGAGCGCGCCCTCCGTGGCGAGCTTTCGCCCGATTGCCGCGACAACTGCCACAGCTGTGGCATCACCCTCACCTTTGCCGCGGAACGGGAGGCCGTCGCTGCTGACGCCTGGGGGTGCCCCTGATATGTATACCGAGGCCGTTCAACGCCTTCGCTTCACGTTCGGCGTCGATGGCGCGTTGCGCTATCTCTCGGTGCTGGATATGGGTCGCCTGTGGGAACGGCTCTTGCGCCGCGCAGCGCTGCCGTTGGTTTTCTCACAAGGCTTCAACCCACACCCGCGCCTGGCCTTCGGTGCGCCTCTGCCGGTGGGCTATGCGAGCACGATGGACTTGATCGACATCTATCTCGGCGCCCCTGTGGCATCTGACAAAGCGCTAGCCCGAGCACGGAGCAACAGCCCTGCAGGATTGAGCATCACTGCCGTGGAAGAAGTGGACTTGCGCGCGCCCGCGTTGCAAGCGGTGATGCGTTCGGCCGACTATGAGGTGCACTTTTGGAGCGACGCTACACCGGACCAGGTCCAGAGAGCCATCGATCGCGTGTTGGGCTGCACAACGCTGCCCTTTACGCGCGAACGGGCCGGCCACGTGGCTGCATTCGACCTACGCCCGCTCATTTTGGGTGCGGTGTATCTCGGTCGTGAGCAAGAGCATCGCCTACGGGTCTCGATGGTGTGCAACCCGCAGGGCGCTGGGCGGCCCGAAGACCTCGTGGCCGCGCTCGCCCTGCCTGTGACGCACTGGGCAGTGTGCCGCACTGCCCTACATTGGGAAGGTGACGGGGAGGCATAGAGAGTGGAGCAAGTCTGGTCACCCTGGCGAATGGAGTACATCCTCAGCGACAAGCCTGATGAGTGCATATTCTGCACTAAACCAAAAGAGGACAATGACCTAGAGAATCTGATCCTGTTTCGCGGCCAACAGTGCTATGTCATGATGAATCGCTACCCATATATCAACGGTCACCTCATGGTCGTGCCCTACGCGCACGTCGACACACCGACCGTGCTATGTGGGGATGCCTTGACGGAGATGGCCCTCGAGGTCAATATGTGCCTCGAGACTCTGACAGAAGTGATGCGCCCAAACGGCTTCAACATCGGTATGAACCTGGGTGCCGTGGCGGGCGCGGGCATCAAAGACCACATCCACGTACACATCGTGCCCCGTTGGCAGGGCGACACCAACTTCATGCCTGTGATCGGCGAGACACACGTCATCGTCGAGTCGCTGCACAGCACCTATGCCAAGTTGCGGCCATCTTTCGACCGCCGCTGCGCATCGGCCAAGCCAAACGGCGCCGTCGACAAGTAGCCCTCCCGCGTCGTTGGACGCAGGCCATGGGCATTATCGGAGACGATCTAGTCATCGCGGAGCGATGTCGTGATGAGACGCACAGATCGAGCTGCATCCTTGCTGGTCATCCTGGCCCTCTGGCTCATTGGGCTGGCTCTGCCCCCCGCCGTACACGCGGACTCGGGCTATGCGGCGCTGCTCGTCGTCTTTGGCGAAGACGACTTTCACACCGAGTGCATCGCCATGCCCGGCGACATGACGGCCTTCGACTTGGTGACGGCATCCTCTCTGGGCGTGATCATCGAGTCTGACGATGACGGTCAATCGATGTGTAGCATCGACAGTGTTGGCTGCAACTATCCCACCGATGATTGCTTTTGCGAATGCGGCTCAGAGACCTGTCTGCTGTGGACGGACTGGTACCGAGATGGTAGCCAGTGGGAAGTGTCGCTCTCCTCGAGCGAGCGCGTGATCCCCGATGGCGGCGTCGAGGCCTGGACCTGGGGAGACGGCCTCAGCGAGCCGCCCATCGTGGATTTCGCCGACATCTGCCCAGGGGTGACCGTCACGGAGCCGACGGAACGGCCCTCCAGTTCGGATTATCCCACGGCACCTACCTCTGAGGGGGTGGCCGCCGGGGACTATCCCTCTGCGGCGACCAACACGCCGCGTCCCACCGTGGCCTCACGCGCCACGACTACGCCGCTGGCTGGTGGCAGCCTCAGCTATACGGCGACGCCGCGCAACCAACCCACGCCGCCGGGCACACAGTCTACCGTCCCTTTGCGCGAGCGCACCGCTACACCGCGAAGCGCGGTTGTGTCGATCACGCCGGCGAGTGCGAGTCCCTCTCTCACCCCTGTGGAGGCCGACGCATCGGTCATGAGTGTTGCGCCCTCGTCTGGGAGTGCCACACCCGACCAAGTGGCGATGCTGATCAGCACATCCGCGGCGCGGGCCCGCTCCACAGCGTTGGCCACGCAACGCACGGCGAGCCGCTCAAACCGTGCATCTGGCTGGCTTGTGGTATTCGGCATCATCGCCGTCGTGGCGGTGATCTATGCCTTATTGCTGCGACGACAGCGCGAGGCAGACGATCGCGAGGCGCCCCCCTCGCCCGATGGCCCCGATTCGGAACGTCACCTATAACTGAAAACGGGCGGCGATGGGCATGCGCCGCCCCACACCAAAGGCTTTCGAAGTCACCCTCAGGCCCGGCGCTGCCTGGCGACGCTTGTACTCGTTACGGTTGACCGTGCGTACCACCCATTCCACAGTCTCGGCCCCGTAGCCTTTGGCGATGATCTCTCCCGGCGAGCACCCCTCTTCGATGTAGAGCTGCAAGATCGCGTCCAGCAGCTCATACGGCGGTAGGCTGTCTTGGTCAGTCTGATTCGGGCGTAGCTCGGCCGAAGGTGCCTTGGTGATCGACGCCTGGGGGATGATCTCGCGCTCACGGTTTACATAGTGCGCCAGACGATACACCATCTGCTTGGGCACGTCTGAAATGACCGCTAGGCCGCCGCTCATGTCTCCATAGAGGGTGCAGTACCCCACCGAGAGCTCGCTCTTGTTGCCTGTGGAGAGGACCAGATGCCCGAACTTGTTAGAGAGCGCCATGAGGATGTTGCCCCGAATACGGGCCTGGATATTCTCCTCGGCTACACCAGGTTCCGTGCCCGCAAAGGCCTCGTGCAAAGCCGCCCCATAGGCATGGTACACCGACTCGATCGGCACCACCAGGTACGTGATGCCAAGGCGCTGGGCCAGCAACTGGGCGTCGTCGCGACTGCCTGGAGACGAGTACTGCGAGGGCATCGACACGCCCAACACGTTCTCGCGACCCACTGCCGCTGTAGCCAGATAGCAGGTCAAGGCCGAGTCGATGCCACCCGATAGGCCAATCACGGCCTTGTTCATGCCTAGCTTGTGCATATAGTCACGCAAGCCCAGCACCAGCGCGTCATGTACCGAAGCCACTTCGTCTAGCGGCTGATAGGGTGTGCCAGAACCCACCGCCTCGGTCTCTACAACCGTCACCTGCTCGCGGAAACCGCCGAGAGTGGCGATAGGAAAGCCATAGCGATCGATGGCCAGGCTGCGCCCATCG
>JBDKSN010000005.1:0-7723 GCA_039680625.1 Anaerolineales bacterium
TTCTGGCCGCTCATGGCCTGGAACCTGCTCTATGCCGTGATGCAGGCCCCCATCCAGCCATTGATGGATAGCAGCGCCGTACTAGCGCTGGGCGACAACCGACATCAATACAGCGCCGTGCGCGCCTTTGGTTCGCTGGGCTATGCGCCGCTGGTCTATCTCACCGGCGCGCTGTCTGAGCGGATCGACCTGCGCTGGTCGTTCGTGGGCTTTGCATTCTTTACCTTTATCGCCATGCTCGTCAGCCTCAAGGTGCGCTCCGACGAGAGCGCGCTCCAGTCGAATGTGTTGACCGGCCTGAGCGCCGTGGGCAAAGACCGTGCCTGGCAACAGATGATGGCCGCGTTCTTTGTCAGCAGCATCCTCCAGGCCATCGCCTTTAGCTACAGCGGCCTCTATCTCGATACCCTTCACGCCTCAGAGAGCCTGATCGGCCTATCTGGCGCGGTCGGTTCGATCTCGCAGACCCTGCTCATGTTCACGCTGTTGCCGTGGCTCGTGCGCCACTGGGGCGGCGAACGCCTGCTGGTGTTCTCGTTCGTCATGTTCGCCCTGCGGCTGGCGGTGTGGGCGCTCGTGCCCAATCCCGTGGCGGTGACGCTGAGCGAGGCGCTGTTGGGGCTGACCACGGGAGCGGCGCTCGCTGGCTCGGTGGACTTTGCCGCGCGCAAGGCGCCACCGGGCCTGGCCGCCACGGCGCAATCGCTGATGAGCTGCCTGGTCAACGGCCTGGGGCGCACCGCGGGCAGTGCCGTGGCCGGAGGGCTGTACGACACGCTCGGCCCCCAGCCTCTGTTCGGCGGGTTCGCCGCGCTGGCCGGCGTCAGCGCCGTGATCTTGTCCTGGGTCTGGCGGCAGATCTTGAGGGGCCACGAGCCACGGGCCTAGCCTTGGCGCTCCCCTCTGGCCCGGGTATAATGCCCCAAGAAGCTCGCTGACGCGGCCACCCCCTGGAGCGCGAGCGCAATCTGGGCCTGAGGAGAGCATGGAACTCGGCACCGTTGAACGCGTAGATATCGACCAGACCATGCGCTCGGCATACCTCTCGTATGCCATGAGCGTCATCACTTCGCGAGCCTTGCCCGACGTGCGCGACGGCCTCAAACCCGTGCAGCGGCGCATCCTCTATGCGATGGACGACATGGGCCTGCGCCACGACCAGCCCACGCGCAAGAGCGCGCGCATCGTCGGCGAGGTGCTGGGCAAGTACCACCCGCACAACGACGCCGCCGTGTATGATGCCATGGTGCGCATGGCCCAGGATTTCGTCATGCGCTACCCGCTGGTCGACGGCCAGGGCAACTTTGGCTCGATCGACGGCGACGAGCCGGCGGCCATCCGCTACACCGAGGCGCGCCTCACCGCTCTGGGCGAAGAGCTGCTCGCCGACATCGACAAAGATACCGTCGATTATGTCGACAACTTTGACGGCTCACTCCGCGAACCCACCGTGCTGCCCGCCCGGCTGCCCAACTTGCTCGTCAACGGCGTGGGCGGCATCGCCGTGGGCATGGCCACCAACATCCCGCCGCACAACCTGGCTGAGGTCGTCGACGCCATCGCCTACCTGATCGACAACTACCACCGCGCCGAAGACGTGCGCCTGGACGAGCTGTTGCGCTTTATCCCCGGGCCGGACTTTCCCACGGGGGGCACGATCTTGGGCGACGAGGGGATCCGCCAGGCCTATGCCACGGGCAAAGGGCGCATCATCATGCGCGCTCACGCCCATATGGAAGACCTCTCGGGCGGGCGCACGGCGATCATCGTCACCGAGCTGCCCTATCAGGTGAACAAGGCCAACCTGGTCAGCCGCATCGCCACCCTCTTTCGCGAGGGAGCCATCGAGGGCGTGTCTGACCTGCGCGACGAGTCTGACCGCAATGGGATGCGCATCGTCATCGAACTCAAGCGCGGCGTCGAGTGGGAGCCAGTGCTCTCGACGCTGCTCAAGCGCACGCAGATGCAGGCCACGTTTGGCGTGAACATGCTCGCCCTGGTCGAGGGCGAGCCGCGCATCCTCTCGCTCAAGCGCGTGCTGCTCTATTACCTCGAACACCGCTGCACCGTGGTCGAGCGCCGCACCCGTTTCGAGCTAGAGCGCGCCCGCGCCCGAGCGCACATCCTCGAGGGGCTGTTGCGCGCGCTCGACCAGCTGGACGCCGTCATCGCCACCATTCGCAAGTCGCGCACGGCCGATACGGCGCGCACCAACCTCATGCGCGAGTTCCAGTTCAGCGAGCTGCAGGCGCAGGCCATCCTCGACATGCAACTGCGCCGGCTGGCAGCGCTCGAACGACAGCGCATCGAAGAGGAATATCGCGAGGTGCGCGCGCTCATTGCCCGGCTCGAAGAGCTGTTGGCCAGCCGCGACCGCATCTTGGGGCAGGTCAAAGAGGAGCTGCTCGAGCTCAAGCAGCGCTATGGCGACGCGCGTCGCACGCGCATCTTGGCCGCCGGCGTGTCAGAGTCGCTCTCTGAGGCCGACCTCGTGCCCAACGAGCGCATCGTCGTCGGGCTAACGACCGCGGGCACAGTGTTGCGTTGGCCCGAGGCAGCCTTTGCCGCCAACCGCGGCGGCGTGCACACGGCCTTTCCCCCAGAGGCGGCGTTGGCGCTGCTGGCGCTCACCTCGCAGCAGCGGGTGGTGTTCCTCACCAACAAGGGCCAGGCGGCCAGCCTGCCGGGGCATCAGCTTCCCGACATCGCTCAGCAGCCCCAGGGGTTGCCGCTCAGCGGGCTGCTCCACCTGCCCGAGGGCCCGCGGCTGGTCGGCGCGTTGGCGCTCGATGGCGAACAGGGCTACCTCTGCCTGGCCACGCGGCGCGGCACCGTCAAGCGCGTGGCGCTCGCCGACCTGGCCTCGCTCAGCCGCGAGTTCAGCGCGATCATGGGCGGCCTCGAAGAAGACGAGCTGGTAGGCCTGGCGGTGAGCAGCGGCCACGACGACCTGTTGCTGGCCTCGGCGCAAGGCAAGGCCATTCGCTTTGCCGAAGATGCGGTGCGCGCCCAGGGCCTGGCCGCCACCGGCATGAAGGGTATGGACCTCAAAGAGGGCGACGCCGTGGTGGGCATCACCGCGCTGGGCGACCAGCCGCAGGTGGTCATCGTCACGGCGCGGGGCTTTGGCAAGCGTTCGCCCAGCGCCGAGTTCACCGCGCAAGGGCGTGGCGGACAGGGCGCCGCAGCGATGGATCTGACCAAGCTTGACCTCTGCGGCGCCGTGGTGGGCATCGCCGCGGTGGCCGAACAAGACGCGATCGCCCTGGGCACCGAGCTGGGCGAGAACGTGCAGCTGTCGGTGGCCGAGCTGCCCGCGTTGCCGCGGGCCGGCTGGGGCCGCGTGGTCACGCGCACGGGCAAGGGCGCGCTGCTGACGCTGAGCCGCAGCGACCGCGTGAGCACGCTCTTGGTG
Organism: Anaerolineales bacterium; assembly: GCA_039680625.1. Taxonomy (GTDB): domain Bacteria; phylum Chloroflexota; class Anaerolineae; order UBA1429; family UBA1429; genus JAAYDS01. Next base: position 3,416 of record JBDKSN010000005.1, read on the forward strand.
CTGCCCGCGATCCAGGGCGAGCCGCCAGCGACCCCGCCCAAGGCCCCCACGCGTCGCAAAGCCACAGCTCCGCCGAGCGCCCCCGCCGAGGAGAGCCAGCCGGCGACTCCCGCGCCCACGGCGGCAGCCAAGCCCAAGCCTCCCACACGCAGCAAAGCCACCGCTGCGCCGACCGCCCCCGCCGAGGAGAGCCAGCCGGCGACTCCCGCGCCCACGGCGGCAGCCAAGCCCAAGGCTCCTGCGCGCCGCAAGGCCTCCGCTGCGCCAACACCGCCCGCTGCCCAAGCCAGCGAGGATCGGCCGGCTCCGGCGGCGACCGACAGTCCGGCGACCGACAGTCCGGCGGCCGGCGGCCCTGCGCCCGACCACAAGACCCCCACGCGCCGCGCCCCACGACGGCGCACAGGCTAGGAGACCCTCATGGACAAGTGGAAGCGCGTGGCCAAGAACGTGCGCATCGCGGCCTGGGCGGTGTTGCTGGCCGTGTTGGGCTTTGTGGCCTATCAGACCTATGACTTTTACCACCGTCAGATGGCCAACTCGCCCACGCGTGTGACCCAGGAGTATCTGGCTGCGCTAGGCGCGGGCGATTGGTCGCGCGCCTATGCGCTCACCAACCCCACCTCGCTCACCAGCCTCTATGGCCGCCGCGCCAGCCAGAGCGAAGTCCTTGCGGCGTTTCAGCGCGTCACCGGCCCCGCGCCGCAACAGTTCCAGAGCATCACCGCCAAACAGCTGGCCCGCAAAGACGACCGCTATTATGTCGAAGCGACGCTGGTCAGCGCAGGCGGCGCTCGCAGCCGCCTGGTGCTCGAGGTGACCTGCTCGGGTGGCAAGTCGTGCCTGGTGACCTTTCCCTTTGGGCTGGCGCCCTAGGCGCTCTAGACACGGAGGGTACGCCGCGTGAACCTGAAATCGCTGTTGAGCCACGGACGCGGCCCCACGCTCGAGTTCGTGCTCGAGCCAAACGCGCGCACGTTGGCTGAGCACATCGTCGCCTTTGCCAACGGCGCGGGCGGCACGATCGTCGTCGGCGTCACCGAGCGCGGCCGCGTCGACCCCAACGCCGCCGAGCTGTTCGAACCCGTGTTGGGCGGCGCACTGGCGCTCTGTAGCCCTCCCTTCCGCGCCATCGACCTGCCCGAGTGGCGCGTCGAGGAGGCCGCCGAGGGCGAGATCGCGACCATCACCGTCAAACCCACCGGCTATCGCATGACGGTAGAGGGCCGCGTGTTGGTGCGCTCGGGCAAGCTGAACATCGAGGTCAGCCCCGAGCAAGAGCTGCGCGGCCGCGCCGAGCCCGAGCTGTCGAGCTTTGAAGAGCGCGCGATGCCCGGGGCCACGCTGGCCGACCTCGACGAGGCGATCATCGAAGAATACCAACGCAACCGCATCCTGCGCGGGCCACGCGGCGAGGTGGTGACCCGCGACGAGCTGTTGCGCGAGGCCGGCGCTGTCGACGCCGAGGGCCACGTGACGGCGGCGGGGTTGCTGCTGTTTGGGCGCAACCCCGAGTTCTTCTTGCCACAGGTGGGCGTAGTGCTGGTGCGCTTCAAAGGCAACGAGCTCGCCGTGGGCGCGGGCGACGGCGAGCGCTATGCGCGGCGCGTCGAAGTCACCGGCCCGGCGGCACGCCTGGTCGAGCGCACGTGGCAGGTGCTCTCTGAGGAGCTGCGCCTCGAGGCCGTCACCAACGGCCTCGCCCGCGAGGAGCGCTATGCCCTGCCCGTGCAGGCTGTGCGCGAGGTGGTGGTCAACGCCATCTGCCACCGCGATTATGCCCTCACCGGGCAGCGCATCGAGATCCGCCTGTTCGACGACCGCCTCGAAGTGCACTCGCCCGGCGGGCTGCCGGGGCATATCACCCTCGAGAACATCATCGACGAGCACTATTCGCGCAACCCACGCCTCGTCCGCGGCCTGTACTACTGGGGCTATATCGAAGAGCTGGGCCTGGGCATGGACATCGTCTTTGAGGCCATGCGCCACGAGCACCATCCCGACCCCGAGCTGCGCCCTACGCCGCGCTCGTTCACCGTCGTCTTGCGCACGGCCGTCGATCAGCTCGAACAGCTCTATGGCGAGGACCTCAGCCCGCGCCAACTGCGTGCCCTGCGCTTCTTGGCCACCCACGACATGATCACCAACAGCGACTATCGCGAGCTGTGCCCCGAGGTCTCGGCCGAGACGGTGCGCCTCGACCTGCGCGACCTCGTCACGCGAGGCATCTTGTTGCGCGTGGGCGACAAACGAGGCACCTATTATGTGCTCAAATAGCCGACGCCGCGCGGCCCGTCGGTGCGTCGCCCTCTGGCTGGTCGCCGCGCTGGCGGCCTGTAGCGGCGGCGAGGCGCCCCCCGCCCCCGAGGCCTTGCCCACTGCGGCGCCGCGGCCAACCGAACCCGCCACCTTGGCCCAGGCGCTCGACGGCGCCCTGTTCACCCTGCACTTGAGCGACGAGCTTCTCGGCGTGGAAGAGTTCGTGGTGCAAGACACCGAGTCGGGCCTGGTGCTCTATAGCGAGTTGCGCCTGGCGCCGCGCGCTGACCAGCCGCTCGCGCTCTTGCAGCGACGCACCCTACTGCTCTCTGGCCCAGAGGCCCCACTGCATTACGAGCTCGAAGAGAGCGCGGGCAAGGCGCGCAATCTGTGGGTCGCCGAGCGCTCGGGGGGAGCGTTGGCGCTGCTCAGCGACGATCAGAACGCCCCATTGCCCGTGTTGGTAGACGATCTGGCGCCCGCGCCCGATGTGCTGATCGAGGGGCGGCCATCGGCGCTGCCCTATGCCCTGCTGGCCTGGCAACAGACGGCCCCCGACGCCGAGGACGAGCGCTCGCTGACCGTGCTCGACGTGACCGCACCCCTTCCGGCCGCCGTGCCGCTGACTCTGGGGCCAGCCAGCGCCAGCACGGGAGAGGTCATCGGCGCCCAGGGCTATCACGGCAGCGCCCCCGAGGCGCTCAACCCTGCGTTCGACCTGTGGGCGCGCGTGCAAGGGCGCAGCCTGGTGCGCGTGCGCGTGCCGGACTATCAGTGGGGCTATGCGGCGCAACAGACGTTGCCCGGCCTGGCCTCGGGGCAGACGCTGGTGATCCAGCGCGTGAACGAGGCCCCCGCATGGCCCCAAGTTCCAACGGAGGGCGAGGCGTTCACCTTCACCGACGCCCAGGGCCACGAGCGCCAGGCACAGTTGCGCCTGCCCACGGGCGCGGGGCCGCACCCCGTGGCCATCACGCTGGGGCCAGAGGGCCTGCGGCCGGCTTGGCCGGGCGGCGAGGCGTTGCTCGCCCAGGGCTGGGCGCTGTGCAGCTATCTCCCACGCGGCCTGAACGCAGGCGACGCGCCCTATGAGCGCGGCGCCCTGGCCGCTTGGGCAGACGACGCCCTCGCCGCTGCCGAAACCCTGGCCACGCGCAGCGACATCGCCGGCGAGCGCATTGTGCTGCTGAGCTGGCGCACGGGCGCGCTCGTGGCCGCCCAGGCGCTGGCGGCGGATCCGGCGGCAGAGCGCCTCGCTGGCGCCGTGTTGCTCGACCCCCCCGCGCCGGGCGCCTACTTCCCCGAGGGTGTGGCCTGGCACAACGCCCAAGTGCTGGCTCCTGCCGTTGGCTGGTCGCCCGAGCAGACGGCGCGGTACGACGCGCTGACGCTCGAACAGGGGCGCGACTGGCTCTTTGAGGGCACCGACGAGCTGATCGCCCTCGGGCGACGGCTCGACCTCACCTATCTGCGCACCTACGCCGACGCCGACCTGGCCACCCTCTTGTTGCCGAGCAGCCAGCCCGTGTTGGTACTGGTCGACCCCCACGCGCCCTGGGCGCCGGCAGACGCAGCCGCGACGCTGGCGGCCGACCTGACCGCGCAGGGCCGAGAGGGGATCACGGGCGACCTCACGGTTGGGGCGCTGCTGGACCCCGCGAGCGAGCAGCTGACCGCCGCAGCGGCCGAGGCCATCGCCGACTGGCTCGACACGCTGCCCTAGGCGCCGCTGGGCCACCGTTCCGGCGGATTCCGCCTTCTTGGAGCCTGAAGAGCACTGTGCTATACTCACCCTCGCTCAACAGCGAGGAAAGCCGTCAGAGGTGAGTGCATGGGAAGCGTCATCAAGAAGCGCCGCAAGAAGATCGCCCGCCACAAGTACCGCAAGAACCGCAAGCTGATGAAGTTCCAGCGGCGCAAGTAGCCCGCGGCCTTAGCCTCCGGCTGCGCTGGTAGGCTGTCGAGCCGCAGCACTAGAGTCCGAGAGGGCGCCCTTTGCAGGGCGCCCTCTTGCCGTTTCGCTCAGCGGTACCGATTCACCGCCTCGAA
>JBDKSN010000006.1:0-10881 GCA_039680625.1 Anaerolineales bacterium
TTGGCACGGGCGTCTTGCCCGACGAGCGCCTCGGCGAGATCGTCAGGCACGTGTTCGACCTGCGTCCGGCGGCGATCATCCGCGAGCTGGATCTACGCCGACCGATCTATCAGCCGACGGCGGCCTACGGTCATCTGGGGCGCACCGCCATCGACGCCCCGTGGGAAAGGACGAATCGCGTCGACGATCTCCGCATCGCCGCTGGCCTCTAGTCGGTCCTCGCTGCAACCGCGGGCCGGTGGTACGCCGGCCCGCTTTGCTGTGCGAGCGGCCGTCGGGCAAACACTTGCCCCGCGCGCCGTCTCTGCTATACTCGCCTCACGGTGAAGATGGTAGCACAGGATAGGGGTGGTATGCGCGTCCTCGTGACAGGCATGGCGGGCTTTGCGGGCTCACACCTGGCCGACTACCTGTTGGCCGACGGCGCGGTTCAGGTGGCCGGAGTGGTGCGCACCGCGACGGACCAGGCGCAGCTCGCACCCCATCGAGAGCAGCCGTCGATGTTCACCGCCGACCTCACCGACGATGCCGCCGTGCGCGCGGTGCTGTCGGCTTGGGCGCCCGAACGCATCTATCACCTGGCGGCGCAAGCTTCCGTGGGCGCCTCGTGGGCCGACCCGGCCGAGACGTTGCGCGTGAACACGCTTGCACAGCTGAACCTCTTGCGCGCAGTGGCCGATCTCGTGCCGCAGGCGCGGGTGCTGGTGGTCGGGTCGGCCGACGAATATGGGCGCGTGACGCCGGCTGAGCTGCCCCTCACCGAGAGCAGCGCCCTCCGCCCCGCCAGCCCCTATGCGCTCAGCAAAGTCGATCAGGATCTGATGGGCGCCATGTATCACCAGAGCCACGGCCTGGCGATCGTGCGGGTGCGCCCATTCAACCACATTGGGCCGCGCCAGCGCGCGGGCTTTGTGGTGCCCGATTTTTGCCGACAGATCGCGCTCATCGAGGTAGGCCAGCAGGCGCCCACCATTCGCGTGGGCAACCTGGCGGCGCGCCGAGATTTCGTGGACGTGCGCGACGTCGTGCGCGCCTACGTCCTGGCGTTGGAACTGGGCGAGCTAGGCGCCGTCTATAACATATGCCGAGGGCGCTCGGTGGCCATCCAGGAACTGCTCGACCGACTGCTTGGCCTGGCCCGCGTGCCCATCGCGGTCGAGATGGATACCCGTCGACTACGCCCGAGCGACATGCCCGACTTGGTGGGGAGCGCCGCCCTGCTCACGCAGCAGACAGGTTGGCAGCCCCAGATCGAGCTGGAGCAGAGCTTGGGCGATACGCTGGACTATTGGCGCGGCATCGTCGCCACGACCGAACCCAGCCATTGCGGTTGAAAGGAATGACGATGGAGAAAACAGCCCTCATCACTGGAGTTACCGGGCAGGACGGCTCGTATCTAGCTGAGCTGCTGCTCGAAAAGGGCTATCGCGTGGTCGGCATGGTGCGGCGGGGGAGCGCCCCCAACTTTCACCGTATCGAGCATATCATGGATCGCCTCATCGTCGAGCAGGGCGACCTGCTGGATCAGGTGTCGCTCATCGAACTCTTGCGCCGGCACCGCCCGCAAGAGGTGTACAACCTCGCGGCGATGTCCTTTGTGCCCACATCCTGGGAGCAGCCCGTGCTGACCGCCGAGTTCACCGCAGTCGGCGTGACGCGTGTGCTCGATGCCATTCGCATGGTCGACCCGACGATCCGCGTTTACCAGGCTTCGAGCAGTGAGATGTTCGGCAAGGTGCAAGAGGTGCCGCAAAGAGAGACGACGCCCTTTTATCCGCGCAGCCCGTATGGCGTCGCCAAGGTGTATGGGCACTGGATCACGGTGAACTATCGCGAGAGCTACAACCTGTTCGCCGTGTCGGGCATCCTGTTCAATCACGAGTCCCCCCGCCGCGGGCTCGAGTTCGTCACCCGAAAGGTGACGAACAGCGCTGCGCAGATCAAGCTGGGCGTGCTCGACCGCCTGCCGATGGGCAACCTCGACGCCAAGCGCGACTGGGGCTATGCCGGTGACTATGTGCGGGCCATGTGGCTGATGCTCCAGCAAGACAAGCCCGATGACTATGTGGTGGCTACGGGAGAGCAGCACTCGGTGCGCGAGCTGCTCGAAGTAGCCTTTGGCTATCTTGGCCTCGACTATCGCGATTATGTCTATGTCGATCCGCGCTTTCTGCGGCCTGCCGACGTGTATGAGCTGGTCGGCGATGCCTCCAAGGCTCGCCGTGTGCTCGGCTGGAAACCCGAGGTAAACTTTCAACAACTCATCGAGATGATGGTCGAGCACGATCTCGCGCTGGTGCAAGACAGGATTGCGACCGGCAAGCCCTTGACCTTTGACTGATCCTACACAACCTGAGGTGCATGATGGCCAAACAACCGATCAAGTTTGGGACCGATGGCTGGCGGGCGGGCATTGCCGACAGCTACACCTTTGAGAACGTGCGCTATTGTGCCCAAGGCACGGCCGACTATCTGAAGGCAGCGGGCCTGGCCAGTCGGGGCATGGTCGTGGGCTATGACCTACGCTTCTTATCGGAGGACTTTGCGCGCATTGTGGCCGAGGTGCTGGCGGGCAACGGTGTGCCAGTGTACCTGGCCGATCGTGCGGCGCCCACGCCGGTGCTTTCGTACAACATCCTGCCCCGGCACGCAGCCGGTGGCATCTGGATCACCGCCAGCCACAACCCGCCTACCGATAACGGCTACAAGCTCCGCTCGGACTATGGCGGGGCGGCTGCCCCCGAGACGCTGGTCGAGGTGGAGGGACGCATCGCCGCAGCGCAAGAGAGCGAGAGGGTGACCTTCACCGACTATGACGCGGGTGTACGCAGCGGCATCATCCAGCTCTTTGACCCCAATGGCCCGTATGAGGAGCAGCTCGCGCGGCTGATCGACGTGGAACCGATCAAGCGCGCGGGGCTGCGCCTGGTCTTTGACCCGATGTGGGGCGTGGGCCAGGGCTGGTTCACGCGCCTCTTGGCGGGCGGCAGCACGGTCATCCACGAGATCCATGGCGAGCGCAACCCGATCTTTCCCGAGATGGCCAGGCCAGAGCCGATCGCGTCGAACCTGACCAGCCTGCTCAAGGCCATCCCCGAGTTCAACGCCGACGCCGGTCTGGCAACCGATGGCGACGCCGACCGAGTCGGCCTGGCCGACGAGCACGGCAAGTTTGTCAACCAGTTGCAGGTATACGCCTTGCTCGCCTATTACTTGCTGGGCGTGCGCGGCCTGCGTGGACCGCTCGTGCGTTCGATCAGCAGCACGGTGATGGCCAACAAGCTGGGCGCCCTCTATGGCGTGCCCGTGTTCGAGACGGGTGTGGGCTTTAAATACGTGGCTCCCAAGATGATCGAGACGAACGCCCTCCTGGGTGGCGAGGAGAGCGGCGGTTTTGCGTTCGCCAACCACATCCCCGAGCGAGACGGCATCCTCGCCGGGCTGTATCTGCTCGACTTGATGGTGCGCACGGGCAAACGCCCGAGCGAGCTGATCGCCACGGTGTACGACCTGGTGGGCCCGCACTATTATGATCGCGTCGACCGGTCGCTGCCACCCGAGCGCAAGGCGGAGGTCGTGGCCCGCGTGAACAGCGCTTCGCCGACGCAGCTCGGGGGGCTCAAGGTGCTCGACGTGGATCGTAGCGATGGCTTTCGCTATGTCCTCGAAGATGGGCAGTGGGCGCTCATCCGCTTCTCGGGCACCGAGCCAGTCATCCGTGTCTACTGCGAGGTGACAGACGAGTCTCGCGTGGCCGAGGTGCTGGCTGAGGGGCTGGCTCTGGCCGGAATCGAGGCCTGACGGCCGGGCGCATGTGGATCGATACGCACGCCCATCTCGATGATCCTCGTTTCGACGCGGATCGCGACCAGGTCATAGTCCGCGCCCGAGAAGCGCAAGTGAGCGGCATCTTGACCTGTGGCGCTGGCCTCGACAGCTCGGCGCAGGCGGTGGCCCTGCGCGAGCAGTATGGCGACGTATGGGCCGCCGTCGGGGTGCATCCGCACGAGGCGAAGTCGCTCTGCCAGGGCGAGGCTGAGGCCTATCGCGTCTTGCCCGAGGCGCTAGATAACATCGAGGTCCTGTCGCGCGAGGCGGGCGTAGTGGCCATCGGCGAGATCGGGCTGGATTATCACTACGACCTGTCTCCGCGGCCGGCGCAGCGCCAGGCGCTCGCGGCGCAACTCGCTCTGGCCAGTGCACGGGGGCTGCCCGTCGTGCTACACTGCCGCGAGGCCGAGGACGACCTGATGGCCATCGTCGATGCCGCCCCGGCTGGCCTGCGTGGTGTGCTGCACTCGTTCATGGGCAGCGAGCGTCTGGCCGCTTGGGCGCTCGCGCGGGGGTTCTATCTCGGCGTTACAGGGTTCATCACTTTTCCCAAGACCGAGACTCTGGCTCGAATCGTCGCGGCCGCGCCCCTCGATCGGCTCTTGGTCGAGACCGATTGCCCCTATCTGGCCCCCCACCCTTTCCGTGGGCGGCGCAACGAGCCAGCGATGGTGACTTTCGTCGCGGAGCGGCTGGCCCAAGTGCGCGCAATGCCTCTGACAGAGCTGGCCGCGGCCACAACCGCCAACGCAAAGGAGCTATTTGGTGCCTTGGGCTGAGGCCGCCCCTGACATCAGCGTCGTCATCGTGAGCTGGAACGTGCGCCCTTTGCTCACCCAGTGCCTCGACTCGTTCGTCGAGGTGGCGGGCCTGACGGTGGATGAAGAGCGGCAGCAGAGCCTGCTCGGGACGCGGAGCATCGACTTCTGGGTGGTCGACAATGGCTCGGCAGACGACACGGTGGCTACCCTACGGGCGCAGTATCGCTGGGTGCACGTGATCGATGCTGGCCGCAACCTGGGCTTTAGCGCGGGCAACAATCTAGCGCTGGGCCAGTGTCGCGGGAGGCTGGTCTTGTTGCTCAACCCAGACACAGTGATCACCCGCGCGCCCGATGGCCGTGACGCTATCACGGTGCTGGCCGACGAGCTGGAGTGCGCGCCGGACGTCGCCCTGGTCGGCCCGCGGCTCGTCTATGGCGACGGCACGCCGCAGAGCTCGCGTCGGCGCTTTCCGACGCTGGCCATGGGGCTGATGGAGAGCACGCTGCTCGAGCGCTGGTTCCCCGGCAACCGCTGGGCGCGGCGCTATCATCTGGACGATGTGCCCGCTGACCACGTGCAAGACGTCGATTGGGTCACGGGGGCGTGCATGTTGGTGCGCCGCGAGGCCTTGGCACAGGTGGGGCTCTTTGACGAGGGCTTTTTCATGTACTCGGAGGAGCTCGATCTCTGCAAGCGTCTGCGCTCTGCTGGTTGGCGCGTGGTATATCAGCCTCAGGCGACTGTGGTACACTATGAGGGACAGAGCAGTGGCCAAGTGGTGGCGCGCCGACAGGTGTTGTTCAACACCAGCAAGGTGCGCTATTTTCAGAAGCATGTGGGGGCGGCCAGTGCTACCGTATTGCGCCTAGCGCTGTTGAGTGGATTCGCGCTCGAATGGGCCATCGAGGGCGCAAAATGGCTGGTGGGCCATGAGCGTCCTTTGCGCCGCGAACGCATGTGCGCCTATCGCGAGATCCTGCGTACGGGCTTGAAGCCCGTCAGTTAGAGGACGAGGTAAGGTTTGCTCATGGGCGATTCACTGCGCCTGTTGATGATTACGGGCGAATACCCGCCGATGGAGGGGGGCGTCGCCGACTATTCACGCATCCTGGCGCAGCGCCTGGCGCAGCGCGGTGTAGAGGTGCACGTGTTGACCTCGACTGAGGCCGGGCCAACGGGCGAGCGTGACGGTCTGATGGTTCATGCCACGGTGGCCGACTGGTCGTTCAAGCCGGCGTTTGCGGCCGTGAGCGAGCTGCTCGAGCAGGTATCGCCCGACGTAGTCAACATCCAGTACCAGACGGCGGCCTTTGGCATGCACCCAGCGGTCAATCTCCTGCCTCGGCGCTTTGGCCAGGTGCCCTTTGTCATTACCTTTCATGATCTGCTGGTGCCCTATCTCTTTCCCAAGGCCAGTCGGTTGCGCACGTGGGTCAATGAGGACTTGGCGCGCAAGGCGGCGGCGGTGGTGGTGACCAACACCCAAGACCGACATAGGTTGGAGGCGGTGGAGGGCGTGCGGCGCATCGAGCTCATCCCCATCGGCTCGAACATCACGCCCGTGCTCCCCGCCGACTATGATCGCGAGACCTGGCGCAGGCGCTGGGGCGTGGGCACGGGCGCCATGTTGCTGTGCTACTTTGGTTTTTTGAACGAGAGCAAGGGCGCCGAAGAGCTCATGGTTGCCCTGCGGCGCGTGCTCGACCGCGGCATTCCGGCGCACCTGATGATGATCGGTGGCACGGTGGGCGCCTCAGATCCGACGAACCGCGCCTATCTCGAACGAGTGCAAGAGCGTATCGCCTCCTTGGGCCTACGTGACGACGTTTTCTGGACGGGCTATATGCCCGCGGAGGACGTGTCTGCGGCTCTTGTCAGCTCGGATGCTTGTGTGCTACCCTTCCGCGACGGCGCCTCGTTCCGTCGTGGCAGTCTGATGGCCGCCCTCGTGCATGGCCTGCCGGTGGTGAGCACTACGCCGCGCGAGGACACGCCCGAGATCGTCGACGGAGTCAATATGCTGCTGGTGCCCCCCAACGACGCCCAGGCCCTGGCGAACGCGATCGAGCGCCTCTGGCGGGAACCCGCTCTGGCGCAACGCCTCCGTCAGGGGGCGCAGGAGCTGTCGCGCCTGTTCGATTGGGATCAGATCGCTGACCGAATGCTGGCGCTGTTGCGCTCCGTCTGCCGTCCCACCCATTCTTGAGTGAAAGCCGGAATCTGCCCGTGACGTTGTGTGATCATGTTGCCCAGCCGACTGGCAAGGAAACCCTCCGTCGTTCTATCGGCCGCGCCATCGTGGCGTTGGCGCACACGCTGCGCCCCCATCTCGCTTTGCTGCTCATCCTCGCTGCGACCTGTGGCGCCTCGATCTATTATGAACGGCACCTGCCGCTGCTCGAGGGGGCCGAAGAAGCCGGCTTTATCGGTAGCGCCCTGGATAGCCTCGACCTATACGACGATCCAGCGTATGCCGAGCTGGCCGATCAGTTTGGCGACCACGAGGCAGCCGAACGCTCACCCGTATACCGGGTCTTGTCGCGTGAGGCGGTGCGCTTGGCACTGCACATCGGCAAAGATACCGCGCCGATCCGCACCAACCCGTATCTCCGGCAGTACGATCTGACGAGCAGCGCCAACCAGAACACCCTGCTCTATCCGTTGGCTGAGGGAGGGGTGGCGCGCGCCGTGCGGTGGTTGCGCTTCTTGTCGCTGCTCGCGATTTTGGGCGCTACCGTGTGCGCCTATGTGGTAGCGAACTGGCTCACGGGCCACCGGGCGGCGGCGAGCATCGTGGCGGCCACCTGTGGATTGCTGCCCAACTCGCTGATCATGGCCTCAACGGCCAATGCCGATGCACTGACTGCCCTGGTGGCGGCGCTGCTGTTGGCGCTGTCGGTGCGCCTCTGGCAGCGGCCCCCGACTCTCGGCCGCGCAGTGCTTTGGGGGGCGCTGCCCGCCCTGGCGATTCTGGTGTCGCCGTCGTTGCGCGCCATCAGCCTGGTGCCCTTGCTGGTGCTGATCCTCAATGCCAAGGATGCGCGTGAGTGGCCCGGATCGCGCAGAGCGTGGACGGGCGTGGGGTATGCCGCGATCCTATTCGTGGCGTTGCGCGCGGGCGCCGGCCTCTTGAGCGCGAGCAGTGAGCCGCTCGTGTTGAGCGTGGCCCAGGCGGTGGCCGGTGCGCACGCCCAGAGCGCATCGACGATCGTGCAGCGCTTTGCCCAGGCCTTCTGGGGGCTGCTCGATTGGCGCAGTGTGCCGCTCGATCGTGTCATCTATACAGCGCTCAACGCCCTGGCGCTGGTGAGTGCCGGCGGTCTTGGCCTGGCGCTCGTGCGCCGCACCTGGCAGCACCAAGCGCTGGCCGGGCGTCGCGGCTGGTGGATCGTGCTGATCTTTGTGGCGCTCTCATCGGTCCGCTTCGTGTGGATGCTGCTGCGCAACAACGGATTGCTCGTCGAGGGGCAAGCGGCTTTGCTCGTGCCCGGCACGATCCTCCTGGCGCTTGGCTGGGCCGAATGGCTGCCGCACCGCGCGCATTGGGTGGCTTGTGCCGTGCTCAGCGGCCTCCTGCTCTCGGCCTCGTTGGCCCTGCCCCAAGCCGATCAGCGCAGCATCCCACCCGCTCCGCTCGACCTCTCGTATCTCGAAGACGAGAACATCACGCCGGTGGGTATCGCCTTTGGCGATGAGCTCTATCTCGTGGGCTATTCCACCGACACCGACACCGTGGCGCGGGGAGATCGCCTGACCCTGCGCCTCATCTGGTTGGTGCGCAAGCAACCGAAAGAGGACTATACGGTGTCGGTGGCGATCACCGGGCGGCAACAGATGCAGGTCGGCATCGTCGACACCATGCCCGGCGGGGGGCAATCGCCTACGTCGCAGTGGGTGCCTGGGCAGATCGTGCAAGACGAGATCACAGTGCCCATCTCGCCTCGCGCCAACACTCCCAGCAAGGGTGAGATCCGCGTGAGCGTGTATCGCAAGGCCAAAGAGGTGTCGCTCAAGGCGCACGCGCCCGATGGTTCTCCGCTGGGCAGCAGCCCGCGGATCGGCGACATCCGCCTGGTCTCGCCCAATGTGGTGCAATATGCGCCGCGCACCGCGATGCAGGTCGATTTTGGGGGCACCATTCGCCTATTTGGCTTTGGCGCCGTACCGGCTCAACCGGCGCTGGGCCAGGTTTGGACCATCGACCTCTACTGGCAGGCGCTGGCGCCCATCGACCGAGACTATACCGTGTTTGCCCATCTGGTGAACGCCTATGGCCGTATCTTGGCGCAGACCGATGAGCAACCACTGCAAGCCGACTACCCGACCACCATGTGGCTGGTTGGCGAGCAGATCCACGACCTCCATGCCATTGCCGTGCCCGAGCGGTTGGTGGGCGAGCCGTACTATCTCCTCATCGGCCTGTATGACCCCACGACCGGCGAGCGGCTCACCTACACTGCTGCCGACGGCACCGTCAATGATCATGTGACCTTTGGGCCGCTCGCCCCGTCGGAGCCCTAACTGCCATGAGGGATCGCCTGTCGAGTCGCGTCGATGCTGCCTTGCGCTCGCGGGTTCTTGGCCTGCTGGCCTGCGCGCTGTCGTTTGCGCTGGTGATGCTGCGCATCGACGCCAAGAGCATGTGGTGGGACGAGAGCCTGTCGCTGATGCGCGCGCAGAGCGATGTCGCCACGATCCTCAGTGGGCACATCCGTTTTGGCGGCCTGGACACGGTGGATCAGCACCCCCCACTCTACTTCCTGGCGCTCTCGGCGGTGACCACCCTCGCGGGCGAGTCGGATCTTTCATTGCGGCTGCTCTCGGCTCTGGCTACGGTCGGCGTGGTCGCCGTGACCTTTGCGCTGGGCCGACGCTTATTCGGCGGTCGAGTCGCCGGGATGAGCGCGGTGTTTGTGGCGCTCTCACCGCTGTTGGTCTGGTATGGTCAAGAGATCCGCATGTATGCCCTGGGCACGTTGCTCTGCTCCCTCACGTTATATGCCGCCTGGCGTGCTACTACCGAGGGCAGCTGGCCCTGGGCGGCTGGCGCTGTGATCGCCCTGGCGGCGGCTGCGGCGACCCAGTATCTCACCCTGTTGTTTACGCTGTGCGCTGTGGTGATCGCGGGATTTGCGCACCACTGGCGCGCTCGGCGAGCCCATCACCCGTTGATTGCCACGCGTGTGAGCGACCCGTGGCGCTCTGGCGCGATGGCGGTCTTTATCTTCTTGGTGGCGCTGAGTGTGGCCTATGCGCTTCTTCAGCGGCTGCCGCCGAGCGGCGTCTACGCAGACCCACCGCTGTCGCTTGGCAGCATGCTCGTCGATCTCCTCAACTCGTATAGTCTGGGCCTCTCGGTCAGCCTGCGCGACGTGTGGTGGATCGATGCCGTCTTTAGCCTGGTGTGGTTGGCCGGCATCGGCGCGCTATTGTGGCCGATGCTCAGGCGGCTTCCGTCAGGCAGCAGTGTGAGCCGCACCGCGCGCGTGGCCCTGCTCGTCGCCGCGCCACTGGTGCCGGTGATCGTGGTCTGGTTGCTCACGCGCCGCGTCGCGTTCTATCGCAACAGCCGTTATGTCATGTTCGCGGCGCCCCTGTTCTCGTTGGGCCTTGCCTGGGCGCTCACGCGGCGCCGCTGGGCACCCGCACGATGGCTCCTGGCTCTGGGGTTGCTCGTGACTATGGGCTGGTCACTCCAGCGATACTATGTCGATCCGCACTATGCCACCAAAGAGGAATACGCCGGTGCGGTGGATTATGTCACCGCGCGAGAACTGAGCGGCGACCTGCTCATCGTCCATGGCCCCGAGAGCCAGGCGGCCGTCGAGCATTATTACCGTGGGCGGCTGCGGCTGGTCAGCCTACCCCAGGCAGGCACGCTGAACCAGCTCGATGAGGTGCTGAGCGAGACGATCTCAGGCTACGACCGCGTGTGGGTGATCCACGGCCGATGCAACTTTACGGATCCTGACGAGCAGCTGACTGCATGGTTCGAGGAACACACCTACCGCGAGATGACGACCACGTTCAGCAGCTATGCGGCTCTGGTATCGGTGAGCCTCTACGATGTGGCGGATCCGTTCCGACGCAGCGCGACGCCTGGCGAGAGCCTGGCCACAGCGGGGCCGGCGCGCTTGGTGCAGGCCAGCGGCCTGACCGCTCAGCAACCCCAGGGGCCTCTGAACACTCTCGGCGAAGAGGCGACGGCGCTGACGGTGGCCTCTGGCGAGTCGCTCGCAGCCAGACTCACCTGGGTGCTCGATGCGCCCACCCCCGACCTCAAGCT
>JBDKSN010000007.1:0-34092 GCA_039680625.1 Anaerolineales bacterium
GTCGAGCTCGCGCTGGCCGGGCTTGTTCATCTCGGTGCCCGCGACCACGGGCAGGTCGAGCTGTTCGGCCAGGTCCATGGCCTGGCGCAGGTTGGCGAGCTTGAGCGCCTTGTCGGCGGCGTCGCGAAGGTTCCAGTTGCGGTCGGGGATCACCGTGAGGCCGCCGATGCCCTGCGCGAGCAGGAGAGCGAGGAGCTCGTCGAGGCGAGATTCGGCCGCGCTGGTGCCATCGAGATAGGCGTAGGTGGGCACAGCGCCGCAGGCCGACAGCGCCGGCGCGACGGTGCGCAATAGGGGAAAGGTGTCTGGCCCGGGCTGAGCATAGCCCACGCTGCCGCGCTTCATCAGCTTGTTGCGCATGGCGTCGTGAGGGTAAGGCTCGTCGCTGAGCATGGCATCGACGGCGGAGGGCGCCATGCCGAGTCGCTCGGCCCAAAAGGCTACCAGCTCGCCGCGACCTGGAAAATGCCGGCGCGCGGCGGCATCATACGCTACGAGGATGTGTCGCTCGGTGACATTGCCCGCGGGCGTGAGCGGGGCGACGTCTTGGTCGAGGTCCACCGTCACTGGCGAGAGATAGGCGTTGAGCCGCGCGATCATCTCGCGGTTGCGCGCTTGGGCGCGGGCGCGCATGTCGGCGAGCACGGGCGCGGCGGGAGCTGGGGCAGCGCTGCCGGGAAACCCGACGCCCACCAGGTAGAGCACGCCTGGCTCGCCGGGCGAGTTCACCTCGGCGGCGGCCAGCTCGGGCACATAGACGCGCGTCTCGAGGCCCGCACTGGCGCGCAGACCGAGCAGGTCGCCCGCGGCATAGGTCTCGTCGACGGCGTCGAGCACGTCAAAGTCGACGGTGCCCAGCGCCCACCAACCCTGGCTGTGGGCGCGCCAGGCGAGGTGCGAGGGCGAGTAGCCGGCGCCGTTGTAAGAGAAAAAGGTGTGCGCATGGAGGTTGAACACGGGTTGAGGCGGGGCCACGGCAAGCTCGCCAGAAAGCTCGCGGGCGTGCAGTTCGGCCAGGGCGGCGCGACGGACGGCGCGGTCGAAAGAATCGAGCTGTTGTTCGAGAGAGGTGCCGGTCATCGCAAGCTCCTGCAGTCTCGCAAAAAGGCCCGGAGCAATTCTGCCCCGGGCCACGGCTAGATCGCGGTCGTCAGCTCTCTTCGCCCAAGAGCGAGGCGAGGTGATCTTGGATGGCCTGCATGGCCTCACCGATCTGCAGGTTGGCCGAGAGGGCCAGCTCGCCTGCGAGGAATTCGCGCCCCTGGTCGAGCAGCTGCCGATCGATGGTGCCCAGGGGGCGACGCGCATTGAGCATAAAGAGTGTGCGCGCTACCTGCGCGACAGCGCCGAATGAGCCGGACTTGAGCAGATCACGCATCTGGTTCTGTCGCTGTCGGAGGTCGGGGCTGAGTTGATCTTGCAGGGTAACGGCGGCGCCGGCAAGCTCGGCCTGTAGCTCGTCCAGCTCGCCCACCGGGCGGAGCTTGACCTCTTCAGCGCGTTCTACGGGGACCATGAGTTCCATCGGGCGCGACACCGTGCTGATGATATAGTACGCGCGATAGGTGTCGCCGATGGCCTTCTCGGTGATGCGGGTGATGGTACCCGCGCCATAACAGGGGTGGACTACTTTGGCGCCAACGGTATAGGTGAACAAGACACTCCTTCTCTCGCGAGCCGGCGTGCACCAAGAGGAGCTCAACGACGGGCTCACGCTCGCATGTAGAAGGGGCCGCCCTGACGCAGCAGACGGACCGGCCCCGGTGATCAGCGCTATTGCTTTTTGGCGGCGACGCTGCTGCCACACCCACCGACCCTGCAGCCAACGCGGATACTCGTGAGGTTGCAACGTAATATCATTATACCACAGCATCGTCTTCTTGCCCAAGCGGCTCCTCTCGTGGGGCCGTGCTCAGGCTCAGCGTGACGATCTCTTTCGCGGCCAGGCTCAGCGGCAGCCTCCTGTCGACGAGCGGCTCGGGCGCCGAGAGCGGCTCGCTCTCGAGGTTCACGCGCTGCACCTGATCGAACGCGCGCAGTGCGGGGCCGAGGGCGATCTCGATCGTTGCCGGCTGGGTATTCGGGTTGAACAGGCGCATCTCGATGGCCTCGTCGACCTGTCGCAGGCTGGTGAGCACCGCGGGGCCACACAGCTCTAGGGCGCTTTCGGCCAGTGGCAACGCCGCGCTGCGTCGGTAAAAGGGCAGATCGTCGGCCACGAGCTGGGCGTCGTGCAGGCCAGCGCCGAGCAGCACGCTCTGAGCGCAGAGGTCGGCCCAATTGGGTGCGGCGGCCAGGGGCACCAGCCAGTAGGCGAACGAGAGCGGCTGCAAGAGCTGACCGCCGGGCTCACCGGCCGTGCCCACGGTGCGCCGCGTGCTGCGATAGAGCGTGAGGGCGATGGGGCGGTCGGCCTGATCGCGCACGGCCACCTCGGGCTGCCCGCGCGAGAGCAGGGCCAGGCCTCGCTGGCCATCCCACACGGCGCAGAGGCTCTGCTGTGGCTTGGCCTCCACCTCGAGCTCGCGGTAGAGGTGATTATCTGCGCGCAAGGCGATCGGCCGCTCGACGACGTCAAAGGGTGTGTCGGTGAAGAACGTCTGTGCCTGAGCGCCGGTAGGGAAGAGCACGCGCAGGCGATGGTCACAGAGGGTATTGTCGATGGCCGTCTCGACCTCGACGCGGCGCGCGCCCCGGCGCAGGGTGAGCCGGCTGTCGATGACCAACTCGCGGCGTTGAGCACTGCGGCGCATTGTCGCCCAGTCGAACTCGGCGGGCAGAGAGAGCGTGGTGCGCACGCGTAGCGCGCCCACGAACGGGCCGTTGGCCACCACGGCTACTTCGCAGCGGGCCGCCGTGCTGCTATAGACCTGGTCGTTCACCGCTGGGCCGTGATACCAGCCGTCGCCGATGTCGGCGGCGTCCTCGAAGGTGAGCAGACGGCTGTAGACAGCGCCGCTGCCTTTGTCGACAAGGGTCAGACTGCCGTTCGGCTCGACTGTCAGGCAGAGGTGTTCGTTCTCGAGCGAGCGTTCGCTGGTGACCAAGCTGGGCGTGTCGGGGTAGCGCGTGGGCGCGCCCGAGGCGTCTTGGCGAACGGTGAGCGTGGTATAGCCCAGCGCGGGGATGCTCACGGGCAGAGCCACGCCGACGTCGTTGGTGACATAGCCCTCGGGAAACTTGACGTCGGTGATGCGCGTCTTGGGCTGGCGCATGGCCTGGCTCAAGCGCTGGTAGGGCAGCTCAGCGCCCTGCGCATCGACGATACGGAAGGCCGGCTTGGGTTCAAAGCCAAAGAACTCGTTGAACGTGGCCCAGGTGACGGGCGTCTGCACGGTGAGGGGCACGATCTCCTCGATGGGCTGGGGGAGCGGGTTGAACAACACCACCCGCAGCTCGTCGTCGGCAAGCGGCGCGGTGATGTTGGCAGCCATCGTGCGGGCCGCCTCGATGGTGAGCCGCGTGGCGATTTGCCGACACTGGCTAAAGCGGTAGAGCATGTCTTGGTGCACCTGGTCGAGGCTGCAGCCGCAGATCGAGTCGTGCGGGTGGTTCTGGAGCAGCCATCGCCAGGCGACGTCGAGAAAGCCCTGCGGGTAGGCCTCGCCGAGGGTCTGCGTGGCCAGCGTCGATAGTGGCTCGGCCCAGTGGCAGAGCAACGCCTGGCAGGCAGCGTTGGCTTGTTTCAGCGGGATGCGGCTCGAAAGGACGCCCGGGATGAGCCACTGCGCGTCGCGGTCGTCGCTCCAGCGGCTCGGCTCGCGCAGCTCACCTCGATAGACGGTGCTGACCCGATCGCGCTGAGCGATCGCCTCGGCGGCAAAGGCGTCGAGGGTCGAGTGCACGAACTCGAACTCGCCGCTGTCGCCCTGGCCAAGGTGCGCGGCTAGCACCTGATAGGCGGCGCGGTCCCACTCCTGATGGTCGCCGCCGTCGAACAGAAGCACGGGGTCAGTCTCGGTCTGGCTGGCGACGCGCGTGAGGAAGGCCGAGAGCTGCGCCTCGATCTCGGCAGGGCTGGGCGTGATGTGCGGGTCAAAGGCGTTGCGCACGGCGCCGGCGTAGCTAGAGTAGCCTCGCTCTTCGAAGCGATAGGCCAGCACCTCGGTGCCATCGGCGCCGACCCAGCGCGCCAGGCGCCGGTCGTTCTCGTTCACACCGCGCCAGATAAAGGCCATCGGGATGCCAAAGAGGGCCAAGATCTGGGGGAGCTGGCTGTTGTGGCCAAAGGTGTCGCAGACAAAGCCCGCATTCGAGGGCACACCGCCCAGGCGGCGAATGGTCGCACGGCCAAGGCGCAGGTTGCGCACGAGGGCCTCGCCCGAGACGAGGAACTCGTCGGGCATGACGTACCAAGGCCCGCCGTGCAGGCGGCCTTTCGTGAGCAGCTCGCGCACCTCGGCCTCGCGCTCGGGGCGCACCTCGAGGTAATCCTCCAAGACGATGGCCTGTCCGTCGGTGGTGAAAGGGCCTTGCAGCTCACCCGACTCTAGGCCGGCGAGCACCCGATCGAACAGGCGCGTGAGGCGATAGCGATAGTCTTGCAGCGGCTGGTACCATTCACGGTCCCAATGCGTGCTGACGACATAGTGGACGCGTCTGGTCATGATGAACCTCGTCTGACCAAGGATGTAGGCCTAGAGCGCCAGGGGCGTGCCGCCCGCGGCTAGAAAAGACTCGACGACGGCGGCGGCGTTGCGGGTGGGCGTCTCGGGCTGCAATGCCTTGGCCGGGGCGAGGATGTAGCCGCCCCCGCGAGGCATCTCGGCGCAGAGGTGGCGCACCTCGGCGCGGATGTCGTCGGGCTGGCCGAAGGGGATGGTCGACTGCGAGCCCAGCCCGCCCCAGAAGGTGATGCGGTCGCCAAAGCGGCGCTTGAGCTCGTAGGGGTTCATACCTCGGGCCTCGGGCTGGACGCTCTCGAGCACGTCGAGGCCGATCTCGATGAGGTCGGGGATGATGTCGACCACGCTACCACAGCAGTGGCTCAGGTTGAGTTTGCCGGCGGCGTGCACGCGCGCATAGAGCCGCGCGAGCTGGGGTTTGATGAACTTGCGCCACAGGCGTGGGCCGAGCAAGATGCCGTCTTGATAGCCCCAGTCGTCGCTGCCCATGATACCGTCGACGGGCAGGGTGAGCAGGCGGTCGATGATGGCTAGCTGATGCTCGGCGATCGCCGCGACTAATTCGCCATAGAACTCTGGCTCGCCGGCGGCGTCGGCCAGCGCGTTCGTAAAGCCGCGCAGACACCAAGTGCGCTCGAACAACCCGAACGAGTAGCCCACGACCCAAAAGCGCTCGGGGGCGGCGGCGATCTCTTGGCGCACCGAGTCCATGTAGGTCGGCGTGAGATAGTCATCGAGGTTGGGGAAAGCATAGCCTGCCAACGACGGTCGGGTGAGCGGCGCGGTCAGTTGGTGAAAGGGGCGACGATCGGTCTGCCAGGTGGTGCCATAGGCGTCGGTGACCACGGGTGTGACGTCGAGGTCGACGCCCAGTGCCGGGATGGGGGCCTGGCAGATGGCCTGGTCGAGCTGCGCGCGCCAGGCGTCGGTACCATAGTGCGCATCGAGGCGCTCGGCGACATCGCCCTCAAAGTTGAGCGTATAGGGGACGACCTCGGTCTCGCGGTGGGCGATCTGGTCTAGCACGACTTGTTTGCGCATGAGCGATGACTCCTCAAAGCAGGATGTGGCGAGCGGCGCTGGGGGCACCGCTCAGGCGAATCGTCTTGCCGATCAAGCGGCCAACGAGCGCGCGGCCAGCACGAACTCGTCGTCGACGGGCATGGCCACCAGGCCAGCGACGGGCAGCTCGTATTCGCAGGCCATGAGCGAATCGACCAGCTCATCGGCGGTGGCGCCGGCCAATAGCAGCGGCGTCGGCGAGGTGCACTCGTAGGTGGCGAGGAGCAGCGCCGTGCCCGGGGCCACCGTGACCGCGCTGACCAGCAGCTTGTCTTCGGTGATGATGCCGAGGTAGCCCGCGCCGGCGCCATCGAGCGCGGCGACCACGCGCGGTGTGTGGTAGGCATCGTGCTCATAGTCCAGGGCCAAGAGCGAGAGCGCAATGGCGTCTCTCAAGCCATAGCCAATGCTCACCTTGTCGATGATGGGGTCGACCTGGCTGCCATTGCCCACGACGATGGTGTCGCCCAGGATGCGGGCGCAGTTGTAGCTGATGTAGGGGTTATCCGAGGGTGGGGCGCTGGCGGTGGGCAGCACCATGGCGCGATCTTCACCGGTGACGATACGCCGGTTGGGGAAAGAGCGCGAAGAGACACGATAGCCCACGTAGGGCTCGCCCGCAGGCGTCTGGCCGAAAACGACGAACCGTCCGATGTACATGTTGCCTCCCCGGGTTCAGCACCAACCCTCTTGATAGCCGGTCTCATACAGCGCCACGATGTTCTCTGGTGGGCTGATCGGCTGGATGTTGTGGCAAGGGGCCAGGATGTAGCCGCGGCCCGCGCCCAGCGTGGCGAGGTTCTCGATCACCTCGGCGCGCACGTCTGCAGTGCTGCCAAAGGCGAGGGTGAATTGATTGTCGACGCCGCCGTGAAAGATCACCTGTGCGCCGAAATCGCGCTTGAGCGCCTCGCGCTCCATGCCCGCGCAGCGCCACTGGATGGGGTTGAGGATGTCGATACCGGCGGCGATCATGTCGGGCAAGATGGCGCGTACGGCGCCGTCGCTGTGGTAAAAGGCGTAGGCGCCCGCGCCGTGGGCCAGCTCGATCATGCGCTTCATACGAGGAATGAGAAAGGTGCGAATCTGCCGCGGCGAAAAGAGCAGCCCGGTCTGGCTGCCCATGTCTTCGGCGATATAAGAATAGGTCACCTGGTCGGGGATGGCATCATAGATGCGCACGGTGTTCTCATAGGCCAGGCCAAAGAGCTTGTCGAGGCAATAGTGCACGATTTCGGGGTTGAGCACCAAGTCCATGTAAGCCTGACGGTCGCCGCGCAGGTTCTTGTACGTGAGGAAAGGCTCCGAGCCGCCACCGTTGACCGGATAGTCATGCCACGGAGCGATGTCGGCGGCCAGCTGTGAGTAGTCCCACCAGTCGGGGTTGGGCCAGGTGTAATGCGCCTCGATCTCGTCGGCCGACGTATATTGGGCGAGCGGATAGCTGACGGCCTCGCGATAGGCGCCCGCGCCATAGTCTACATCACGATAGCGAATGCCGAACACATCCTGGTCGGGGGGCAGTGGCGGCCCGACATAGCGCGGGCTGGCGGTCACGGGCCGGTCGATGTGCAGGCGTTGATAAAGGGCGGCATCGGTCGAGACGCCGAGATAGGCCTTGAGGCGTTCGTGAGCCTCGGGCGTGGTCCAGTAATCCATGGGCACGCGGTCGGGCTTTTGTCGGGTGAGCACCGCGAGCCAGCGCTCGCGGGGAGACAGGGTCTCGACAGGCATGGCGCCTCCTGCGCAGGCAATGGTGACATTGTACCTTTGGCCGCTGAGGGCGTCAACGACCGCTTGGGGACGGCGACGTCTTCCGACTCGTTTGGCCGTCAGGGCGCGTGGCGCTAGACTGAGGGCACAGTCCATGCAAGAGGAGGCGCGCGATGGCCGCAGCGCTCAATATCCTAGCCGACGATCTGACGGCGCTGAACGCCCAAGGCCCGGCGTTCGTCACTTTGGGCGAGGTGATGGTGCGCGACACCCCCGCCGACGAAGAGCGCCTCGAACGCACCCGCCAGGTGCACCTCTCGATGGCGGGCAGCGAGTTCACGCTGGCGATGGGCCTGCAACGCCTCGGCGTGCAGACGGCGTTCATCACGCGCACGCCCGACAACCCCTACGGCTGGGCGCTGCGCGACCTGGCGCGGTCTCAGGGCATCGACACGAGCCATTTCGTCTGGGCGCCCCGCGCCGAGCTGATGGGCCGGCTGCTCTATGAGATCGGGCGCACGCCGCGCAAGGACCTGGCCTACTATCAGCGGATGCACTCGGCGGCGAGCCGCTTGGGTGCGGGCATGGTCGATTGGGCGACGGCGCTGCGCAACTGCCGCCTGTTGCACGCCTCGGGCATCACCTTTGGCCTCAGCACCCACAGCGGCTATGAGCGCAACTATTGCCTAGAGGCGCTGAGTGAGGCGCTGGCGGCGCGCCCGGCCGGCTGTCTGGTCGGCATGGACTATAACTATCGCAGCACGCTGTGGAGCGGCCAACAGGCCGTCGCTGTCCTCACGCCGCTACTGGTCGAGCACGTCGATGTGCTCATCACGAGCATCGAGGACATGGCGCAGCTGTATGGGCTGGGCGCGGGGCGCTACTCGGCGGCCGACCTGGTGCGCGGGGATTTCGAGCGAATCGATGATGAGGATCTGGTCGCCTTCTTGCAGGGCGTGCTGGCTCGGTTCGACCTGCGCATCGCCGCGGTGACCATCCGCTACCCCGACACGTTCGAGCAGCACCGCTGGGAGTCGGCCGCGCTGGATACCGCCGGCCACTACTATCGCTCAGAGAAGGTGCGTACGGTGGTGCTCAGCGACCGGCTTGGCGGGGGCGACACGTGGAACGCGGGCTTTTATTATGGCCTGCTCACCGAGAGCGACCCTCTCGCCGCGCTGCGCAAGGGCGTGCAGGTGGGCGATGCGTTGACGCTGCTCAAACAGACGCTCATGTTCGACCTGCCCATCGTCACCAAGGGCGAGGTGCAGGCGCTGCTGAACGCCCAGGCGCAGGGCGGCGGCAAGCGGACCGAGCGCTGAGGCAGCCCGTGGTGATGTGGATCGGCTCGCTGCCCGTGGAGGGCGAGCTGCTCTTGGCGCCCCTGGATGGCTATGGCGATGCACCCTATCGCCTGTTGTGTCGGGCGTTCGGCGCGGCGATGACGTATGTACCTATCGTGCCCGACGAGGCCGTGCTGAGTCGCCGCGGGCGACAGAGGGCGGTGGTGAGCTTTTACGAGCGCGAGCGGCCGCTGGGCGTGCAGTTGTTGACGCGCGATCCTGACCGGCTGCAAAGGGCGATCGAGCGCCTCTTGCCGCTTGAGCCGGCGCTGATCGACCTCAACCTCGGCTGCCCGGCGCGCAAGGTCGTGGGCGGAGGGCGCGGAGCCAGCCTGATGCGCGAGCCCGAGCGGGTAGGCGCGCTGATGGCCGCGGCGGTGCGTTCTTCGACGGTGCCCGTCACGGCCAAGATCCGGCTGGGCTGGGATGAATCCACGCAGAATGGCGTAGAGATCGCACGCATCCTTGAGCAGAACGGCGCGGCGGCGGTGGCCGTGCATGGGCGCACGCGCGCGCAGCTGTATGGCGGCCGGGCCGACTGGGACGCCATCCGGCTCGTGCGCGAGGCGGTGAGCATCCCCGTGATCGCCAATGGCGATGTGAACGACGTGGCCTCGGCCGAGGCGATTCTGACGCAAACCGGCTGCCCGGCGGCGATGGTGGCACGAGGGGCCATCGGCAACCCGTGGATTTTCGCTCGGCGCGAGCTGGATACGGTGCCGCTGGCCGAGCGGATGCGTGTGGTGGCCTGGCACCTGCGTATGTCGGTGCAGCACTATGGCGAGGTGCGGGGCGTGGTCTCGTTTCGCAAGCACGTGGTGCGCTACATCCAGGGGCTGCCGGGCGCGGCGGCGATCCGGCGCCTGCTCATGCAGCTGACGACGGTGGAGCAGGTGCTCGATGCCCTGGCCGAGCATACGGGGCTGAGCGCAGCCGAGCGCGAGGCGATGATGGCGGTGGAGCAGAACGAGATTGCCGAATGGATGGGGGAACTGTGCGCATAGCCGTGGCTGTGGAGGGGCGAGAGGGGTTGGATGGCCAGTGTGCCGCGACGGTGGAGGCCGCAGAGCACTGGCTGATCGTCGAGCTTTCTAGTACCATGGTAGTGGCAGTGGCCGAGGCGCCGAACCCGTTGGCGGGCGAGGCGCGTATGGCCGATGCCTTGCAGGCGCTGCGCTTGGATGTCGTCCTGGCCCAGACGGCCGGGGCCGCCGCTATCCAAGCCATCGAGGCGCAGGGCATCACCGTAATCACAGGCGCCCGGGGCACGGCGCGCAATACGCTCGTCGACTATGTCATCGGTGCGCTCAGCGCCGACGGGCGAAGCGACGAGGGCGGCGAGCACAGGCACTGAGCCGGCCCGGGGCGGCGAAAGGGGGTCTGATCATGGCACATCCGATTGTCGAGTTGGCGCGAGAGGCGATCGAACGTTACGTGCGCAAGGGCGAGCGCATGCCCGTGCCCGAGGAGCTGTCGCCGCTATTGGCCTCACGCGCAGGGGCGTTCGTCTCGCTGCACCTGAACGGCGAGTTACGCGGTTGTATCGGCACCATCGAGCCTACGCAAGACACGCTGGCCGCCGAGGTGATCCAGAACGCGATCAGCGCGGCCACCCAAGACCCGCGCTTTCCGCCGGTGACCGAGCGCGAGCTGCCCCTGCTCGACATCTCGGTCGATGTGCTCGAACCCGCCGAGGAGGTAACCTCGCTGGCCGACCTGGACCCCAAGGTCTATGGCGTCATCGTGCAGCGCGGCTCACGGCGAGGGCTGTTGTTGCCCGACCTCGAGGGGGTCGACACGCCCGAGCAACAGGTGAGCATCGCCCTGCGCAAGGCGTGGATCGGGCCACACGAGCCGTATCGCCTCTTTCGCTTTCGCGTGACGCGCTATCACTGAGCCGAGGGGCTTGCGCCGCGCGGTTAGGCCTCGGGTTCGAGCGCAACGACCTGGACGTTGGCGGGCACGCCCGCAGCCAGAGCCTCGACATCGCGACGGCTGCCCACAATGCTGCCCCAGTGCATCGGCACAACCACTTGCGGTTGGATGAGGCGCACGGCCTCGACGGCCTGCTTACCGTTCATCGTGAACTTGCCCCCCACCGGCAGCAGGGCCACGTCGCAGCGAATCTTGGCCATCTCGGGGATCACGTCGGTATCGCCCGCATGGTAGATGCGCCGCCCGTCGACGGTGAGGACATAGCCCACATTGCCCGCGCTCTTGGGGTGATTGGGTTTGTCGGTGTTGTAGGCGGCGACGGCCTCGATCGTCACGCCGCGCACGGTGAGCGTCTCGCCGGGCGACATGGGATGCACATCGCCCTTGAGCTGGCCAGCGCAGGGGCGCGCGCAGACGAACGTCGTGTCTGGCTTGGTGATGAGCGCCAGGTCGTCGGGCGAGAGATGGTCGTGGTGGTCGTGGGTGATGAGCACCAGATCGGCCGGCACGGGGTTGTGCAGGCGCCAGGGGTCGAGGTAGATGACGAGACCGTCATCGAGGCGAAAGCTCGCGTGGCCTAACCAATGAATCCCTTGCAACAGCATAGCCAGCCTCCGAAGATGGCCCAAGCGGCGCCCCCGCTGGGTCGACCGAGCGGGGCGCTAACGATGGCGCGCAGATCGCCGAGCGATGGCTGCGCGCCATCGCCTGTGCTCTTGGGCTAGTATTCGATGATGCGCGGCAGTTCTTGAGCCTGCGCGATCCAGTCTTCGACGAGCACCTGGGGCGGCAGGCGGCGGACCAGCCTTTGCTCAGCGTTGATCTCGACGAGCTTGGCATACAGGCTGTCTGGCCGGCGCTGCGCCAGCTCGGGCACGGTGTCGACGCCGGCCTCCTCGAGCAAGTCCGAGTACTCCTCGCCGATGCCCTTGATGCGGAACAGGTCGGCATGATTGATCCATTCCAGGAGCAACTTGCCGCTGATGCCTGTCTCTTCAGACAGTTGCGCGCGCCCCTTGGGGGTCTTGCCGACTTCGAGGAGCTTTTCTACCGTGCGGATGCCCGCCTGGGCGAGCTTTTCTTGATAGACGGGCCCAATGCCCTCGATGCTTGCTAGTTTGGTCATGATACCTCTCCTCGCTGAGCCCTAGCCTGGTGCCTGGCCCAATGCCGTACCACCTCGTCGGACACTGTGCCTATTGTGAACGGGGAAATGGGCCACGTCAAGCAGTTCGTCTAGCGGGCGAGACCCATGCGCGACAGAGGAGAGTTCGGAACCAGCGGGGGATTGTGCTATGCTGAAAAGCAAGAGCTCATGCGTGCTGCATGAGCCCAGTGCCCCAGGAGGGAGTTGAACCCCCGACACAAGGTTTAGGAAACCTCTGCTCTATCCTCTGAGCTACTGGGGCCATGAATGGGAGTATAGCACTTGGGCATAGGCTTCGCAAAAGGAGTGGCGTGCGCAGGGCGGCAGTGATCGCGGTGCGTACGCTGTGGATCCTCGCCACCTGGTGGGTGTTGAACGCGCCCACGACGCGGCTGGTGACCCCCGGGCCCCAGCAGGTGGTCGAAACGCTGTACCCCAAGCTGGGCGTGCACACGCGGTTGACCGACGAGGTCGAGCCGTGGAAGATCCAGCGTACGCTCGAGCTGGTGCGCGAGATGGGCAGTCCCTGGATCGTCGAGTACTTTCCCTGGGCCTATATCGAGCCAACCAAGGGCCGCTACAATTGGGACCATACCGACACCGTGCTGGAACATGCGCAGCTGCAGGGCCTGACCGTGATCGCGCGCATCGACTATGTGCCCGCGTGGGCGCGCCCGATCAATACTACCGACCGCTATCTGGCGCCCGAGAACTATTCCGACTATGCGCGGTTCGTAGCGGCCTTTGCCGAGCGCTATCGCGACAGCGTACGCTATGTGGTGGTGTGGAACGAGCCGAACCTCTCGTTCGAGTGGGGCTATCGGCCTGTGGACCCCGACGCCTATGTGGCGTTGCTCGCCGAGACCTATCGCGCAGTCAAGGCGGTGGCGCCCGAGACGCAGGTGGTAGCGGCTGGGTTGGCGCCGACCATGGCGCCGCCGGGCAGCGAGTGGGGCATGGATGATCTGGAGTATCTGCGGCGCATGTATGCCGCCGGTTTGGCGCAGTGGTGCGATGCGCTGGCCATCCACGCCTATGGCTATACCTTTCCGGCCGATGAACCGCCGGCGGAGGATGCGGTCAACTTTCGGCGAGCCGAGCTCTTGCGCGCGATCATGGTCGAGAACGGCGACGCGGCCAAGCCCTGCCTGATCACCGAGGCGGGATGGAACGATCACCCGCGGTGGACCAAGAGCGTCTCGCCGCGCGAGCGCATCGCCTATTCCGTACGGGCGCTCGAGATCGCCGAGTCGTGGGATTGGTGCGAGGCGCTCTGCTTTTGGGCGTTCCGTTATCCATGGAACCAGCACACCTATCAGGATCGCTTCACACTGGTGACGCCCGACTTTGAGCTCAAGCCGCTCTACACCGAGCTACAGCGCCTCACCCACGGCGAGCCTCTGGAATACGTGGAGGCGTTGCCTTGAGCCGGTGGCAGAGGCTGGTGGCGCTCGCCAAGCGTTGGTGGGCGGCTGTGGTGGTGGTGTTGCTGCTGTTGCTGGCCGTCATGCAGAACACCGAGTTGCCGCCGCTGCCGTTCTTCCCCGACACGACGTACCTGCGAGTGCACCGCGACGGCGTGTTGCGCGTGGGCACCGATGCCTCTTATCCGCCGCTGGCCATCGTGTCGGATGACGGCGTCTTCTCAGGGCTAGACGTCGACCTGGCGCAGGCCCTCGCCGACGAGCTGGGCGTGGGTTTGCAGATGGTCAACATCCACTGGGACGGGCTGTTCGACGCGCTGCACGCGGGCAAGGTCGACGTAGTGATCTCAGCCGTGCCCTATGACGGCACGCTGACGCGCGATCTGAGCTTTTCGGCGCCCTATGCCGACTTGGGGCTGGTGCTGGTGGCGCCGGTCGATGGGCTGGCGGCCGGCCTGGCGGTGGCCGAATCCGGCGCGCCGGCGAGCGGCCTGGACCTCACCGGGCGTAGCGCGGTAGTCGAGCTGGGCTCGGAGGGGCACCTCTATGGCCAGCGGCTGGCCCGAGACACGGGCTGGCCCAAGCTGGTCATCGTCAATAGCGCGGCCGAGATGGGGCAGGTGTTGGCGGCGGGCGAGGCCGACGTGGCCCTGTGCGACCGCATCACCGGCGGAGAGCTTGCCGCCGACCCGCGCTGGCGGGTAGTATTGCCGCCGCTGGCGTCTGAGCCGGTGCACGTGGTGACCGAGAAGGGCGCCACGCGCCTGACCGCCGAGCTAAACGCGGCTCTGGCAGCGCTCCAGGCCAGTGGCGAGCTGGACGCAATCAACGAAAGGTGGTTAGGGGGAGTCGAGTGACCATAGACACGAGCGCAGCGATGCAGAACAGCACGGAGCCGACGCCGCCCCTTCAGCGGCGACGTGCCGAGCTGAGCGACCTCGAGGCACTGGTGGAGCTGGATGGTGAGAGCTGGCCGATCAACTTTCCTGATGAGCCCTTCTCTGCGGAAGCCTCACGGTACACCATCGAGAGAGGGCTGCGGCGCGAGCCGGTCTATGTGTATGAGGTCGATGGCGTACTGGTCGGCTGGCTCTGGCTCGAGTTCAAGGGCGCGTGGGGCGCGGCTCACGTGCGCCATCTGCAGGTGGTATCTGCACAGTGGGGGCGCGGCTATGGTGCGGCGATCCTGCGCGATGCGATCGCCATGGTCCAAGACGCGGGAGGCAAGGCGCTCACCCTCAACGTGACCAAGTCGAACACGCGGGCGATGCGCCTGTATCACAAGCTGGGCTTTGAGCTGGATCAAGACAACGGCGCCCGACAGCGGATGCGCCTGCGTTTGACGGCCGACCAGCGCTAACTGTCGGCCCCTCGGTGGCCGAGGAGTTGCTCGGTGACGGTGAACGAGCGCCCACGATAGGTGATCACGTCGCCAAGAGCGAGCTTTTTGCTACGGCGCGTCTCGACCACGCCGTTCAAGAGCACCTGCCCGCCTTGGATGACCTGCTTGGCCTCCCCGCCCGACTGAACGAGGGCGAGCAGCTTGAGGCATTGAGCCAGCCGAATCGGTTCGTCGCTCATGATGGCTCCTGCCTTGGTCGAACTGCGCCTATGCTAACGCATGGGGGCGGGCCTGGGCAAATGCGTCGTGGCGGTAAGGGCTCGGCTTGTCGAGAAGGGGGCGATGCGCGTATCATCTAGAGTAGATCCTGATCGCAGGAGATCCCCCATGGCTGTCCAAGTCACACTGCGTGACCGCAAGTCGCGCTTCATCCGCAAGCTCTCTAGCACGCCGCCGACCACGACGGTGTGCCCCAACTTTTATCTGCTGGCCCACGCAGCGGGCTGCCTGTTCGAGCCGCAGTGCAGCTACTGCTATTTAAAGTCCACGTTCGGCTATCTGGATGGCCAAGAGGCCTTTACGAACTATGACGAGATGCAGCGCGAGATCCGCAACTGGATCGCGCGCGACGATCTCGACTCGTACATGCTCAACGCAGGCACCATGTCTGACAGCTTTTCCTTCGAGGCGGTGCGGCCGGTGGTAGGCCTGCTCGTCGAGACCTTTCGCGAGGCGGCGCAGGGTCGTCCCCACACCCTGTTGTTCGTGACCAAGGGCGGGCATGAGGCCTGCCGCGCGCTCTACGAGCTGGCGCCCTGCCCAAACGTCATCGTATCTTTCTCGGTGAACAATGAGCTGGCAGCGCAACGGCTCGAGAGCGGCGCGGCCACGGTGGCCGATCGGCTGCAGACGGCGCGCGAACTCAAGGAGCTGGGCTGGCGGCTGCGCATGCGCATCGATCCGATGATCAAGGGCTATGACTATACCGAGGTGGCCGCGCAGGTGCGCGACCTCGCGCCCGAGCGGGTGACCTTGGGTTCGCTGCGCGCCGACCCCGACCTGCTGCGCTATGTGCGCGACGGCACCTTTGAGGACTTGAGCGCGCCGCGCGAGGTCAAGCGCATGGCGCGCTATCCCCTCGAAGAGCGGCTGGCGCTGTACCGCCAGGCGATGGCGGTGCTGGGCGACGTCTGCCCCGTGGCGCTGTGCGAGGAGGGCGAAGACGCCTGGGATGCGCTCGGCCTCGACAAGGTCGCCAAGCTCTGCAACTGCTGTCTATAGCGTCGGTCGGCGCTCGGCTCGCCGCATCTCCTGAGACAGGGCGCGCCTAGGAAGCGCCCTCGCAGTGGCGCGGGCAAATTGACAGGCCGGCCGAGCCGTGGTATGCTTTTGGGGTTATCCATCGGGCAGCAGGGTCGCTGTCCGACGTGTAGGTTGATAGGATGCGACGGTTGCGTCTCGATACACGGGTGCGGAGCACACCGCCACCGAGGAGCAACCGTCGTTTTGCGTATCGTCGCCCGCGGTTGGGCGACACAGGCTGGGGAGAGTGGATAGAGTATGGCTACAGAGATGTCGAAACTACGGAATATCGGGATCATCGCCCACATCGACGCGGGCAAGACCACGACGACCGAGCGGATCTTGTTCTTTACGGGGCAAATCCACCGTACGGGCAATGTCGATGAGGGCAGTACGGTGACCGACTTTATGGTGCAAGAGCGCGAGCGCGGGATCACCATCCAATCGGCCGCCGTGACCTGCATGTGGCGCGGCCACCAGATCAACGTGATCGACACACCAGGGCACATCGATTTCACCTCTGAGGTGCAGCGTGCGTTGCGCGTGCTCGATGGTGGGGTGGTGGCCTTTGACGGGGTGGCGGGCGTCGAGCCGCAGTCAGAGACGGTTTGGCGGCAGGCCGACCGTTATGGCGTGCCGCGCGTGGCCTTTGTGAACAAGCTCGATCGCGTGGGCGCCGACCTCGATCGCACCGTGGCAATGATGCGCAAGCGCCTCAACGCCAACCCCGTGCTCTTGCAGATGCCCATCGGCGCCGAGTCGAGCCTCTGCGGCGTCATCGACCTGTTGCGCAGGCGCGCGCTCTATTTCGATCGCGACGGCGCGATGGAAGTGCGCGACATCCCCGCCGAGCTGGTGCCCGAGGCCGAGCGGCGCCGAGACGCGCTCATCGAGGCTATCGCTGACGTGGACGATGAGACGGCGCTGGCCTATCTCGAGGGCGAGGAGCTGCCGGTCGAGGCACTAGAGGCGACCTTGCGCCGCCTGACGATCCAGAATCGAGCTGTGCCCGTCTTTTGCGGGTCAGCGCTCAAGAACGTGGGCGTGCAGCCGTTGCTCGACGCCATCGTCGACTATTTGCCATCGCCGCTGGATCTGGAGCCGATGCCCGCCGAGACGTTGCAGAGCGGCGAGCGCGTCGACTGCCTACCCGACCCCCATGCGCCGCTTGCGGCCCTCATCTTCAAGATCATGACCGATCCCTATGTGGGCAAAGTCTCGTTCATGCGCGTATACTCAGGCACCGTCCGGCGCGGAGACACCGTCTACAACAGCTCCACCGGGCGCCGCGAGCGTGTGGGCCGCCTGGTGCGCATGTATGCCGACAGCAAAGAGGAGGTCGACGAGCTGAGCGCCGGCGACATCGGCGCGGTGCTCGCCTTCCGCGAGGCCAAGACAGGGCAGACGCTGTGCGATCCTGACCTGCCCGTCGTGCTCGAGCAGATCTCGTTCCCCACGCCGGTGATCGAGATCGCGCTCAAGACCAAGGACCAGGCCGCCGCAGAGAAGCTCGATGCCGCGTTGCAGCGCCTGACCGACGAGGACCCGACGTTGTATGTCCACACGAACGAGCAGACCGGCGAGACGACTATCGCCGGCATGGGCGAACTGCACCTCGAGGTGGCGGTGGATCGGCTGCGTCGCGAGTTTGGCGTCGAGGCCATCGTGGGCGCGCCCAAGGTGGCCTATTGTGAGACGCTGACGCGGCCCGTGCGCGTCGAGGGGCGCCTGGTCAAGCAATCGGGCGGCCACGGGCAGTTTGCCGTGGTGGTGATCGAGGTCGAGCCGCTGGCCGAAGGTTCGGGCTTTGTCTTTGAGAACAAGATCATGGGCGGCGCAGTGCCCAAAGAGTTCATTCCGGCGGTCGAGAAGGGCATTCAAGAGGCGATGAAGCAAGGGCCTTTTGCCAAGCAACCCGTGGTCGATATTCAGGTCTCGTTGGTCGATGGCAAATACCACGAGGTGGACTCGAGCGAGCGCGCCTTTTACCTGGCCGGTTCGTTGGCCCTGCGCGAGGCGATCTTGAAGGGCGGGCCGGTGCTGCTCGAGCCGATCATGCGCGTCGAAGTGACGGCGCCTCAAGAGTACACGGGCGAGGTGATCGGCGACCTGTCGGCGCGCCTGGCCACGGTGAGTGGCATCGACTCGCGCGGAGTGGGCATCCAGAGCATCACGGCGAGCGTGCCCCTGGCCAAGATGTTCGGCTATGCCACGATGCTGCGCTCGATCACGCAGGGGCGGGGCACGTTCAGCATGGAGTTCTCGCACTATCAGCCGACTAGTGAAGAGACGGCCAAGCAGGTACGGGCAAACGTCGCCTAGTGGCCGTTGGCTCAATCGAGGTTCAGCTCAGCGCGTTGGAGCACCCCCAACGCGCTGAGCTCTTTTTGTACGGCGAATGGGGTCGGGCCCGAGCCCCTGTCTTTGAGACGCGGGCGGCCTGTGCTATCATCGGTACATGCGGGGTACCAGATGACGGGGCTGACGATCATCGGCGGGGGGTTGGCCGGCTGTGAGGCCGCCTGGCAGGCGGCGCAGCGCGGTGTCGACGTCGTGCTGGTTGAGATGCGCCCCGGCCAGCGTACTCCCGCGCATCAGACCGACCGCCTGGCTGAGCTGGTCTGTAGTAACTCGCTAGGCTCGGCCCTGCCCGACCGGGCGCCGGGCGTGCTCAAGAACGAGCTAGGCCTGTTAGGCTCGCTGATCCTCTCTTGTGCGCAAGAGTGTGCGGTGCCTGCCGGTGGAGCGCTTGCGGTCGACCGCGAGGCCTTTGCCGCACTGGTGACGGCGAAGATCACCGCCCATCCACGCATCACGGTGGTGCGCGAGGCCGTGACGCGGGTACCGCGTGAGGGCCTCACCCTCGTGGCCACCGGGCCGCTCACCTCGCCCGAGCTGGCCGCCGACCTGGCGGTGCTTTCGGGGCAAGATCAGCTCTATTTCTATGACGCGATGGCGCCCATCGTGACTGCCGACTCGATCGACATGTCGATCGCCTTTCGCGCGGCGCGGTATGGCCGCGGCGAGGATGACTATATCAACTGCCCGCTCGACGCCGAGCAGTATGCCCGCTTTGTGCGCGAACTGGTGCATGCCGAGCGCATGCCGCTGCGCGACTTTGAGCGGGAGGATCCGCGCTTTTTCGAGGCTTGCCTGCCGATCGAAGTGCTCGCCGAGCGCGACGAGCGCGCGCTGGCCTATGGCCCGCTGCGGCCAGTGGGCCTCACTGACCCGCGCACAGGCAGGCGACCCTTTGCCGTTGTACAGCTGCGGCAAGACAACCTGGCCGGCACGCTCTACAACCTGGTCGGCTTTCAGACCAACCTGCGCTGGGGCGAGCAACAGCGCGTCTTTGGATTGATCCCCGGGCTGGAGCACGCCGAGTGGGTGCGCTTTGGCCAGATGCACCGCAACACGTTCCTGAACGCGCCACGGCTGCTGCGCCCGACGCTCCAGTGGCGCGAGCGCGACGATCTCTTGTTCGGCGGGCAGATCACGGGCACCGAGGGGTATGTCGGCTCGACGGCGAGCGGCCTGGTGGCTGGGTTGAATGCGGCCCGCCTGGCGCAGGGCCTGGAGCCAGTGACGCCGCCGCCGACAACCATGCTCGGCGCGCTACTGCGCTATGTGACTACTCCCCAAGGGACGGCTTTTCAGCCGATGAAGCCGAACATGGGCCTGTTGCCCCCGCTCGATCGCTGGGCCGGGCGCAAGCGCGACCGCAATGCGGCCTATGCCGAGCGGGCGCTGCGCGACATGGCGGCGTTTGCGAGCGCGTACGGCCTGCCCGCCGAGGCGAGCGTGTGATGCCGAGCCGACGCTGTGTGGGCGCGCGTATCGGTTGGCTGGCGTGCGTGTTGGCGTTTTTGTTGATCGGTTGCGCCCCCAGCGGGTTTTCGGGCAAGCGGGCGCTGGCGCACGTGCGGCAGCTGTGTGACCTGGGTCCGCGTTATGTGGGCAGCGAGGCGCACGATCGGGCCGGCGACTATATCGTCGACAAGCTCCAAGACTATGGTTGGGAGGTGAGCGAACAACGGTTTGCCTATGGCGGAGAGCTGTTGCGGAACGTCATCGCGACGCGCGGGAGTGGGCGCCCTGTGCTCTTGGCCACGCACTATGACACACGCCCACTGGCCGAGAACGACCCCTTGGACACGACCGAGCCCATCCTCGGCGCCAACGAGGGCGGCAGCGGTGTAGGCGTGTTGCTCGAGCTGGCCAGATCGCTCGATGAAGAAGAGATCGCGGGGAGGCAAGTGATCCTTGCCTTCTTGGATGGAGGCGGTCGCGGTGGCATCGATGGCTGGGAGTATGGCGTAGGCGCGAACCGTCTGGCGCGCGAGCTGGCCAGTGACCCTGAGGGCAGGCCCGAATGGGTCGTCGTGCTCGACATGGTCGGCGATGCGGACCAGACGCTGTTCTATGAGTGGAGTTCGTCCGTCTCACTGAACGAGACGATCTGGCAGGTCGCCGAAGATCTGGGCTATGGCAGGCAATTCATTGCCCGGCCGAAGCACTATGTGATGGGAGATCACACGCCGTTTCTCGAGCAAGGAATGCCGACGGCGCTGTTGATCGACTATGACTATCCCTATTGGCACACCCGCCAGGACACCTTGGATAAGATCAGCGCGGATAGCCTCCAAAGGGTCGGCGATGTGGTGACGGCTCTGCTGACCAATCGTCAGCAGAGATGAGAGCAAAGCGCAGGAGGCTCGACCATGAAGATCGCTGATCGGATCACGAATCTACCGCCGTATGTGTTCGCCATCGTGGAGGATCGGATCGCGCAGAAAAAAGCGCAGGGTGTAGACGTCATCAGCCTGGGCATCGGCAGCCCGGACCTGCCAGCCCCGCGATACATCATCGACGCGATGTATCAGGAGGCGCTCAAGCCGACCGCTCACGGCTACGCCGGCTACTTTGGCACACCCGCGCTGCGCAACGCGATCTGCACCTATTATGGGCGCCGCTTTGGGGTGGAGCTGGACCCCAAGAATGAGGTGCGCCCGTTGATCGGCTCGAAAGAGGGTCTGGCGAACATGGCGCTGGCTTTTGTGGACCCAGGCGATATCGTCTTGGCCACCGACCCGGGGTACCCCACGTATCGTATGGGGGCGCTGATGGCCGGGGGAAGCACCTATTCGCTGCCGCTGCGCAAGGAGAACGGCTACCTGCCCGTCTTTGAGGACGTCCCCCACGATGTAGCGGCGCAATCGACGCTGCTGTGGCTCAACTATCCCAACAATCCGACGGGCGTGGGCGCGCCGCTGTCGTTCTTGCAAAAGGCAGTGGATTTCTGCCGCGAGTACGACATCGTGCTGTGCTACGACAACCCGTATTGCGACTTGACCTTCGACGGCTATGTGGCGCCGAGCGTCTTGCAGATCCCCGGCGCCAAAGATGTGGCCGTCGAGTTCAACTCGTTGAGCAAGACCTACAACATGGCCGGCTGGCGCGTGGGCATGGCCGTGGGCAACGCCCAGGCGATCGATGCCCTCACGACGATCAAGACGAACATCGACTCGGGCATCTTTGCCCCGTTACAGGCGGCAGCTGTGGTGGCGCTCACGGGCGATCAGTCTTGGATCCCCGAGCGGAACATGATCTATCAGCGCCGTCGAGACATCGTGCTCGGTTGGCTACCCAAGCTGGGAATGTCGGCCGAGATGCCTCAAGGCGGCCTCTATGTGTGGGCCAAGGCGCCTGAAGGGGCCGATTGCGAGGCCTATGCGGTGGACATGCTCGAGAAAGTGGGCGTGTGGCTCACGCCGGGCACGGCCTTTGGGGACTATGGCGGTGGGTATTTCCGCATATCGTTGTGCGTGCCCGACGATAGGTTGATCGAGGCGGGAGAGAGACTATTAAGCGTATAGCCACAGAGGTTCGCGAGCGAGAGAGCCGTCTGCGTCAGGAGCCAGAGCGCGCCATCTTGGTGGGCGTGCAGCTGCGCGAAGCGGCCGGCCTGTTCACGCTAAAAGAGTCGCTAGACG
The DNA here is from genome assembly GCA_039680625.1 of Anaerolineales bacterium. Classification (GTDB taxonomy): domain Bacteria; phylum Chloroflexota; class Anaerolineae; order UBA1429; family UBA1429; genus JAAYDS01. The sequence continues at coordinate 21,887 of JBDKSN010000007.1, forward strand.
AGCTAGAGAGCCTGGCGATCACCGCTGGCGCCCGCGTGGTCGCCAGAGAAGTGCAGCGGCTAGACAGCCCCAACCCGGCCACCTACATCGGCTCGGGCAAGCTAGAGGAGATCAAGGCGCTCAAGCAAGAGCTGGCTGCCGACCTGGTCATCTTTGACGAGGAGCTATCGGCAGCCCAGCTGCGCAATATCGAGCGCGAACTGGACTGCACCGTCCTCGACCGCACCGCGCTGATCCTCGACATCTTTGCCATGCGCGCCAGCACGCGCGAGGCCGCTCTGCAGGTGTCTCTGGCGCAGTATGCCTATCGGCTGCCTCGCTTGACGCGGCAGTGGACGCACCTGTCGCGGCAGACGGTGGGCGGTGTGGGCCTGCGCGGCCCCGGCGAGACGCAGCTCGAGATCGACCGGCGCGAGATTCAAAAGCGCATGAGCCAGATCCGCGAGGAGCTAGAGGAGGTGCGCCAGCAGCGGCTGCTGCGGCGTCGACGGCGCGAGCGCACGGGCATCGCGGTGGTCTCGCTGGTGGGCTATACCAACGCCGGCAAGTCGACGCTGCTGAACGCGCTGGCGGGCACCCATGTGCTGGCCGAAGACAGGCTGTTTGCGACCCTCGACCCTACGACCAAGCAGATCGCGCTGCCCGACGGCAAGCGGGTGCTGCTCACCGACACCGTGGGCTTTATTCAAAAGCTGCCCACCGAGCTGGTGGTCTCTTTTCGGGCGACGCTCGAAGAGGTCAAGGCGGCGGATCTGCTGGTGCATGTGGCCGACGTGAGCGACCCGAACGTGGTGGAGAAGGTGATCGCCGTCGAGCAGGTGCTGCAAGAGATCGGCGCGGGCGACAAGCCCGTGGTGTTGGCGCTCAACAAGGTCGACCGGGTCGATCCCGAGGCGCTGTCGGCGCCCAGCGGCGAGCGGTTCAACCCCGTGCGGCCGCTCCTCAGTCGCCTGGAGGATCGCTATCCCGAGCCAGTGTTGCTCTCGGCGACACAGGGTGTGGGGCTGGATGGGCTGCTCGCAGCCATCGGCAAGGCGCTCTCGGCGAACATGGTGACTATCGACACGGTGGTGCCCTACACGTTGGGCGATGTGGTCAGTCTATGGCATGAGCACGGCGCGGTCGATGAGCTGACCTATGGCGAGCAGGGCATCCATGTCGTCGGCCGACTGCCTCGCTGGCTCGCCGGGCGGCTCGGCTTGATCCGCATCGACACCGACGAAGAAGGGGATGACGAGGCGATCGGGGCAGAGTAGCGGGCCGTCAAGGCTCTGTGACTTGGGATACTTGGGATACTGTTTGGGATAATGCCTGGCGTAGCCTTGAAGCTACGCCAGGCTTCTAGTCCAGATAGGCGAGTTCTTTCAGGAAGCCGGTCAGGCTGGCCAGGGTGAGGCCTTGCCAGGGCGGGCTGTGGAAAAAGCCATGCCCAGCGCCGGGCGCCTCGAGCAACTCGACGTGATTGTGCACCTCGGCCATCTGCGTGGCGAACTGCCGCGCCTGGCGGAACGGCACGGCCGAGTCCTCGGTGCCGTGGGCCAGCCACGTGGGCGGCAAACCAGGGCGAATATGGCGCAGCGGCGAGAGCCGCTCGGCGATCAGCTCGCCGCCAAAGCGCGTGGCGAGGTCTGGATCGAACGTGACGTCGAGCACCGGGCTAAAGAGCGCCAGCGCATTGGGGACCGACGAGATGCTCAGATCCTCGGCTGGATCGTCAAAGCCGGGGACGATGCCGGCGCAGGCGGCGACATGTCCTCCCGCAGAACTCCCGCCCGCCGCCAGGCGAGCAGGATCGAGGCCCAGTGCATTCGCGTGCTGCCGTAGCCAGCGGATGGCACTCTTGCCATCCTCCACGCAGGTGGGCGCCAGCACGGCGTGACGCGACATCACGCGATAGTCGGCGCAGAAGCAGACCATGCCGCGGTCGGCCAGCAAGTGCGCCTGCAACGCAAACTCGGTGGGCGTGCCATGGGTCCAGCCGCCGCCAAAGAACCAGACGATGCCTGCCCGGGTGTCGGTCGGCGACCAGTCGGAGGGCAGATAGGGCGTTACTACCAGCAGGCCTTGGGGCGTTTCCTTATAGACAAACGCCTGATGAACGTAGCTCATCAGCCCCCCTTGTGCGACGTCTAGTGGTGGAACAACCGTAGGCCAGTAAAGGCCATGGCCATGCCATATTCATCGCATGCAGCGATGACCTCGCTATCTTGCAGTGAACCGCCGGGTTCGGCAACATAGCCCACGCCGCTGCGCGAGGCGCGGTCGATCGAATCGCGGAAGGGGAAAAAGGCGTCAGAGCTGAGCGCGACGCCCTGGACTTGAGCGAGCCAGGCGCGGCGCTCCTCGGCGGTGAGCCGCTCTGGTACACGGCGGAAATTGGCCTCCCAGGCCGAGGCCTCGGCGCTGGTCAGCTCGTCGAGGAAATAGACGTCGATGGCGTTGTTGCGCGCGGCGCGTTTGACGCCACGGGCGAACTGGAACTCGGCGATGCGCGGATGCTGCCGCAAGAACCACAGGTCTGACTTGTTCGCCGCCAGGCGCGTGCAATGGACGCGCGACTGCTGCCCCGCGCCCACGCCGGTGGTCTGCCCGCGATAGGCCAGGCAAACCGAGTTGGATTGGGTGTACTTGAGCGCGATGGTGGCGACGATCAGGTCGCGCATCGCCTCGGCGGGGATGACCTTGTTGGCAGTGACGACATTGCTGAACAGGGCGGCGTCGATGACCGCCGTGTTGCGGCCCTGTTCGAGGGTCACGCCGAACACCTGGCGATGCTCGATCGCCGGCGGCTCATAGTCGCGGTCGATCTTGAGCACGCGGTAGCCGCCGTCGCGCTTGGCCTGGAGCAGGCGCAGCGCCTCGGGCGTATAGTCCGGGGCGATGATGCCGTCCGAGACCTCGCGGGCGAGGATGCGCGCGGTGGGTTCATCACAGGTGTCGCTGAGCGCGACCCAGTCGCCAAAGGATGACATGCGGTCGGCGCCGCGTGCGCGGGCATAGGCCGTGGCGATGGGCGAGAGCTCGAGGTCGTCGACAAAGCAGGAGCGCGCCTCGGCCTCGGAGAGGGGCACCGCGATGGCCGCGCCGGCGGGGCTCACGTGCTTGAACGAGGCGGCGGCGGGCTGGCCCAGCACGGTCGAGAGCTCTTTGACCAGCTGCCAGCCGTTCAGCGCGTCGAGCAAGTTGATATAGCCCGGCGTGCCGACCAGCGCCTCAAAGGGCAGCTCGCCGCTCTCGACAAACACCCGCGCGGGGCGCTGATGCGGGTTCATCCCATATCGCAAAGTCATCTCTGAGGCCATGGCTGTCTCTCCCGATGGTGTCACGATGCGCATTTGCCTGGAGCATAGCGGGTGCGGGGCGGCTTGTCAATCGTGCGCATTCACTCATCCAAAATCGAACCGAAGGCATACAGTACACTCAAATGATAATCGAACTGGGCGGTTTCTTGACACAGGGGGCCATGCGGGCTAGGCTGACGCGCAACCTATGGGGTGAGGGGGGACGATGGCGCTCTATGGCGTGGTGCTGGTGCATACCACTGCGGCGGCGATGCGGGGCGAGGCCGTGCTGAATCGCGCCGGTATTGCGGTCAAGCTGGTGCCCGTGCCACGCAATCTATCGAGCGATTGTGGCCTGGCGATCCGCTTTGCCAGTGCGGACCGCGAGCGCGTGGTGGACACGCTGGCCCGCGAGCGCATAGATACCGCCGGCATCTATGACCTGGGCTAGGCGAGCGGGCGACTTGTCCCCGGTGGGTGTCGGGCGGGGCTGTGCTGCTACCCGATGAGCCTGCCCAGCGAAAGGTTGCCTAGGTAGGCTACGGCCAGCGATTTGACGGTCTTGCCGAGCCAACAGGCGAGCAAGAAACGACCGACGGGGACGTGCAGCATGCCGGCGGTGATGCCGGCCAAGTCGAACAGCGGATTGGGCACGGCGGAGAGCACAAAGAGCGTCAGGAAGCCATGCTTTTCCATAAAGCCGCGCACGCGCGTAAAGAGCTCGCGGTTCTCGATCACGGGGCTGCCTGCATAGCCCGCCCAGATAGCCCGAGAGTTCGCCCAATGGCTCACCCACGCCGGCAATGAGGGCGACGAGCAGGGGATTGAACACGCCGCCACTAGCAAAGACCACCGCAATGCCCGGCACCGGCAGGATGACCGTAGCGTTGCTCAGCACGGCTACGGCGAACACGCCCAGATAGCCCAGGCCAGCGAGGTTGCGCAGGCTGTCGGCAAAGTGAACCACGACTACGGTGATGGCCACCGAGATAGACAGCGCCAACACCTGGGAGCGGTAGCGTTTGAGGAACGCCAGCGTGCGTTGCCCAAGGCTGGCTTTCTGCTCGAGGGGGCTTTCGCTAGCGCTCAAGGATATTCACCGCCAGGATCATGTCTCCCGGCCAGGTGGCCGTCTCTGGGTCGCGCGGACTGAGCGCCCGGACGACTTCCATGCCCTCGACGACTCGACCAAAGATGGTGTGGTGGCCATCGAGTTGTGGCTGTGCTGCGTAGGTGATAAAGAATTGGCTGCCGTTGGTGTTGGGCCCGGCATTGGCCATCGAGACGATGCCGGCGGCGTCATGGTGTAGCTCGGGCACGATCTCATCGTCAAAGGTATAGCCAGGGCCACCGGTGCCCGTGCCGGTGGGGTCACCCGCCTGGGCCACAAAGCCCGCTATCACCCGGTGAAAGGTGAGGCCATCGTAAAAGCCCTGGCGCGCCAGAAAGACGAAATTGTTCACCGTGTTGGGTGCCAGGTCATCATACAGCTCGATGCGGAACTGCCCTTGGCTCGTCGAGACCACCGCCTCGTAGGACTTGGCGAGGTCGATCTGCATCTTGGGCGGCTTGGACCACGAGAGGGTACGCTCCGTCGAGGCCTTGCGGTCGACCCTACCGGCCAGGTAGAGCCCCACTAATGCGCCCACGACCACGACGACGATGCCCACGGCGATCCAGAGGTCGCGCTTGCCGACGCCCAGCGAGGACCCCTGCTTGGGGCGCGGCGGCACCCGCGTTTTCTTGACCTGCCGCTTGCGCGACCGTTGATCTTTTTTCTGCGCCATGGCCTACTCCCACACTGCGTGCACGCGTGCCACCTACTATGGCAGCATTGGTCGCAGAATGCAACCCGGCGGTCATAGCGAAGGTGTGCGGGGCCAGCGCCGTCGTTCGTGTGCCGCGGCTTGCCATAGAGTGTGCTGTTGTCCAGTTATGTTTGACGTAGAGGCTTTTTCTGAGTATACTATACTTGTTAGGAGCGGTGTTCGCATGAGAAAGGGCGACCTCGACCAAGCGCAGTCGCATAGTCGATGTAGCCGGTGATTGGCTCAGCAGAACACATCACCGCTCGAGATGGGGGGAAGGCAGAGCGTCGAGCAGCGGCCAGCCCATGGCCAGAGGAGTGATAGTATGGCTGACGACACCCTGTTGAACGTAAAGCAAGTGGCGCAATACTTGCAGCTCAAAGAGTCGACGATCTATTCCTGGGCGCAGGATGGCAAGATTCCCGCGATCAAGATCGGGCGCACGTGGCGTTTTCGGCGGGCCGATCTGGATGCTTGGCTCGAGCAGCACCTCAAGGCTGGCGAGCAGATGGCCGCCGAAGACTGACCGGCATACGAGTAGAGGACGCTCAACGAGGCCCGAGTACTTGAACTCGGGCCTCGTTGTCTCTAGAACGGGGGCAGTTAGGCGGGTTCTTGCCCGGGATGCAGTCGGCGGAACTTGGCCAACAGCTCCTCATGCGTCTCGGCATGATCTGGGTCGGGGCCAGGGGCCTCGACTGGGCAAACATCATAGCACTGCTGCGTAGCGAAAAAGCCCACGCACTCGGTGCACTTGTCGGGGTCGATCACGTAATACTCATCGCCCTCGCTGATGGCCTCGTTCGGGCACTCGGACTCGCACGAGCCACAGGAAATGCACTCTTCGCTGATCTTGAAGGCCATTGCCATTCACCTCCATGTGATCCAACACAGGCACGTTAGCCGCTCGGCAGTATAGAGACTGCGGGGAGCGCTGTCAAACGCACGGTCACTTGGGCCGTGCGGCCAGAGTCACGGGCAGCGAGACCGTCTTGCCATCGCGCAAGACGCTGAGGGTCACGGTGTCGCCCACCTCGGTTTCATAGCTCAGGTAGGTGATGAGGTCATCGAACTTGTTGACCGTGATCTGGTCGATGCCGACGATGACATCGCCACCCACGGGCACCTCTTTACCGTCAATGGTGGTGCTGCGATCGCTGCCGCGCAATCCTGCCTTGGCCGCCGGGCTGCCCTCGGTGACGCTGATCACCAGCACGCCGCGTTGCCCCTCGGCCAGACCGAGCACTTCGTTGTAGGCCGGGGTAAGGTTGGTCGTCGAGATCCCCAGCCAGGGGTGCTCATACGAGCCTTTGTCGATCAAGGCGGGCACGACACGGCGCAACAGGCGCGCGGGGATCGCAAAGCCCACGCCGGATGAGCTGCCGTCGGTCGATTCGATGGCCGCGTTGACGCCGACGACCTCGCCCCGCAGGTTAAGCAATGGCCCGCCCGAGTTGCCCGGGTTGATGGCCGCGTCGGTCTGCACGACATCGGGGATGCTATAGTTGGCGCCCGCCGTCGAGCGTGGGGCCGAGAGCATGCGCCCCAGGGCGCTGACGATGCCCGAGGTCATGGTGCCCGCCAGCCCGTAGGGGTTGCCGATGGCCACCACGGCATCGCCCACACGCAGACTGTTGTCCGCGGCGATCGGCAGCGGCTTGGCGTCGGCGGGCAGGTTGTCGACCTTGATGACGGCCAGGTCAGCATCGGGATCGGTGCCCACGACCTCTGCCTTCTGCATCGTATCGTCCGCAAAGATCACGGTGACGTCGGTGGCGTTCTCGACGACGTGGTAGTTGGTGATGATGTGTCCCTGATCGTCGTAGACAAAGCCGGAGCCTTGGCCCTCTTGATAGAGGTACGGCTGTTTCTGACCGAACAAGTTGGGCAGGCCGTACATGCCCAGACTATCCGACTCGACGCGCACGACTACCGAGATGTTGACCACCGAGGGGTTGGCCTGCGCATACAACTCGGGAAGGCTCATCTCGTTGCCACTGACCGGCTGGGTGCCAGACTGTGCCGGCAGCGTCGCCGTGGGCGCAGCTGGGCCGGGTTTTTCGACACTGGGCAACGAGGGCGCCGTGGGCGAGGCCTCTTTGTTGGCGCCCCATTGGCCGAGATACTCGGCGATGTTGCCGATAGGCAAGGCCCAACAACCGGCGAGCGAAAGCGACAGAATGACCACGGCCAAGATGCTCAGAACCTTGTTTCGCTTGTTCATAGGTAAGCTCCTCACAGGGCAGGATCCGAACGATACCGCCCCTATTGTAGCACAGGCTTGTGAAGAGATTGTGCACAAATCGTGCGGAAATACACATTCGCTCGCGCCGAGCGCGCTTGCCTCGATCTTCGGGCAACGGTATGCTTAGGGCGAGCGCAAGGAGATGAGGAGAAGAGCATGGCAAGCACAGCACCCTATGGCCTGTGGCCTAGCCCGCTGACGCCAGAGCAGTTGGCGCGAGGCAAGCGCCTCGAAGATGTGGCCTGGGATAGCAACCGCCTAGCCTGGCTGGAGGGCCGTTCGGGGCAGGGCGTGGTGGTGGCCCTGGATGAGGGAGAGCGGGCGCCTCGCGACCTCACGGGCGAGCGATCGGTGCGAGCGCGAGTGGGCTATGGCGGCGGCGATTTCGGCGTGGCCGATGGCCAGCTGGTGTTCGCCTCGGGAGAGCGTCTCTACATACAGCCGATGTCCGTTGGCGCGGCCAAGCCCATCACGCCCGAGTATGGCGCCTGGGCGGCGCCGACTATCTCGCCGTGTGGCCGGTGGGCCGTGGTGGTCCATAGCGACGAACGGCGCGACTGCCTGGCGTTGGTCGACCTGTCGGGCGAGGCGTGGCCGGTCAAACTGACCAGCGGCGCCGACTTTTACATGCAGCCCGCCTGGCATCCGCAAGGCGCCTGGCTCGCGTGGGTCGAGTGGGATCACCCGCAGATGCCGTGGGATGGCACGCGGCTGATGCTGGCCGGGGTGGAGTGGGGCGCTGATGGCATGCCCCGCCTGCGCGAACCCCAAGTGGTGGCGGGCAGCGTGGACGTGGCCGTGCAACAACCCCAGTTCTCACCCGATGGCGCCTGGCTGGCGTATCTCTCTGATCAAACCGGGTGGCTCGGCCTGTATGCGCTCGAGTTGACCACGCGAGAGGTGCGACCGCTGGTGCAAGAGCAAGCCGAGGTGGGCGGGCCTACGTGGGCGCAGGGGATGCGCTCCTACGGGTGGGATCCCGCGGGCGACCGCCTGCACTATGTGCGGTCTCAGGAGGGGCGTTCGACCTTGTGGCAAGTGTCTTGCGCCACGGGCGAACGGCGAGAGCACACCGGCCTCGCGGCCTATACACACCTGGCGCAGCCGGCGGTGGCTGCCGATGGACGCATCGCCCTTCTCGCCTCCAGCGCCCGGCTGACCGAGCGAGTCATCGTCTATTCGCCGCAGACGGGCACGCACCAGGTCGTCGCGCGGGCGAGCGGCGAGACGCTCGACCCTGCGTGGCTCTCCGAGCCAGAGCCGATCACCTGGCCCACCGAGGACGGCTCGTTGGTGCACGGCCTGCTCTATCGGCCGGCGCCCGCGATGCAAGGTGTGGGCAAACCACCCCTCATCGTGCACGTGCATGGCGGACCCACGGGACAGGCGACCATGGCCTATTCGTCTCAAGTGCAGTTCTTTGCGTCGCGGGGATACGCCGTGCTCGCCGTCAACTATCGTGGCAGCGCGGGCTATGGGCGCCAGTACATGACGAGCCTCCGCGAGCAATGGGGCGTCTATGATGTGCAAGACACGGCCGCGGGCGCGCGCTATCTGGCCGAGCAAGGGTTGGTCGATCCCGGCCGCATGGTGGTGATGGGCGGCAGCGCGGGTGGGCTGACCGTGCTCGCCTCACTCATCGCCTACCCGAGGCTGTTCAAGGCCGGCATCTGCCTCTATGGCGTAACCAACCTCTTTACCCTGGCCGCCGACACGCACAAGTTCGAAGAGCACTATCTCGATTCGATGATCGGCCCCTTGCCCGAGACGGCCGCGCGATACCGCGAACGCAGCCCGCTCTTTCACGCCGAGCGCATTCAAGACCCGGTGGCCATCTTCCAGGGAGACAGCGATCCCGTGGTGCCGCCCAGCCAGGCCGAGACCGTGGTGGCAGCGTTGCGGCGCGCGGGCACGCCGTGCGAGTATCATGTCTTTGCGGGCGAGGGCCACGGCTGGCGCAAGGCCGAGACGATCGAGGCCTTTTACCGACTAGTGCTCCAGTTCCTCAAGCAATACGTTCTTTACGCCTAACGAGAGGGCCTGAGGAGAAGAGACGTGTACTGGCGTCGACTGAACGAGCTCGACCTGGCCGATGCCGCCGACTATGGTGGCAAGGCTGCGCACCTCGGGCATGCCGCGCAGCTGGGCTGCCCGGTGTTGCCGGGCCTTGCGCTCTCGACACGCCTGTTTCAGCGCTTTGTCGAGCAAGGCGGTTTGCTGGGCGAGGTGTCATCGATCTTGGACACCATGCAACCGCGCACGATGCCCCAGTTCCAGGCGGCAGCGTGGGCCATCGGTGCGGCCTTTCGCGTGCGGCGGATGCCCCAGGATGTGCACGACGCCTTGCTCGCCGCCTGGAAGGAGCTAGGCGCCGTGGCCGCGAGCGTGCGCTCGTCGGCGACGAACGAAGACAGCCCCACGCGCAGCTTTGTGGGGCAACACGCCAGCACCCTCGACGTGCGCAGCGAGGAGCAGTTCCTGGCCGCGGTGCTCGCGAGCTGGACCTCGCTCTTTAGCGCCAAGGCGCTGGCCTATGCCCAGCATTTCGGCGTAGACCTCCTCACGTCGAGCATGGGGCTGATCTTGCAGCCGATGATTGCGCCCGACATACAGGGCACACTGGCTACGCTCGACCCGATCACGGGCGACCCCGACCGGTTCATCCTCGAGGTTCACCGCGGGCCAGAGCGCGGCGTCTTTGACCTGGATCCCTACACCCGTCGGCCGGGCGAATCAAGCTATTGGGGACAGCTGCGCTACTATGGGCTGCTGCTCGACGAGCGCGACCTGGCCTATCAGGCCATCGAGTGGGCGATCCACGACGGGCAGCTGAGCCTGCTGCGGGTGCGGCCGGTGACCGCCGTGCCGCCCTATCTGCCCGCGCAGGCCATCCCCCAGACGCTCACCGAGACGGTGTGGCTCGTCTCTCGCGAAGGCGTCTCTCTGCGGGCGCTCGCGCCCTTTTCACGCTATCATCTGAGCCGCATCGGCCTGGCCGCCGGAGAGGCGCCCCTCAGCACAGCCACCGAGCAGGCGGCCGAGGCCAGCGCGCAGACTCAGGTATGCGGCTATCTCTATCGCGGCCGGGCGCGCGATGACGAGCGCAATATGCTCGATACGGGCGCGTTGGGCTTGATGGCTCAGAGCCTGCGTCGCGCCTCGATGGGCGCAGAGGTCGCCGCCGAGGCTGCGCTGCTGCTCGAAACCGATGGCGCCTGGTTGGCGCAGTCGCGCGTCGAGCCGGCCGATCGGCTGTCTCGCCTGGACCTCGCGCTCCTGTTGCAGCGCGTGCAGCATCGCTATGATGCGCTCTTGGCCCAGTGTCGGCGGGTGGCCGAGGTGCTGGAGGACGTGTTCGCCGCGCTCGAGCGGATCTATCGCGAGTGGGCCGAGACAGAGCTGCCGTCGGGCACTCTGTTGAGCGGCTGGCGAGCCAGCATCGGATGGTCCGCCTTTATGGCTGAACTCGAGTGCGACGATCTGTTGGGCGAGCCGGCCGTGTCCGAAGGGCCAGGCGCCGAGAAGCCGGCCAGCGGGCGAGCCGAGGCGGTTGCGGTGGAGCCAGATATCCTGGCGCGGCTGAATCGCTTGCAGCGACCCGTCTATGGTGCGCTGGCCGAGCGTAGACGGCAGTTGCAGCGCCTGGTGGGTGACCTCATCTCGGCTGTGCGGCTGGCTCGTGACGTCGAGCGGGATGCTGCGCTCGAGGCGGGGCGGCGCTTGCAAGCGGCGTCGCTGGCTGCAGAGTCGCACGACGTAGCCCTGCTCGAAGCAGACGAGCTGGATCGCTGGCTACGCGGCTCGGTGCATGACGATCAGCCACTGCGCTGGATCATGCGACGGCGCAACGAGCGGCGTCGCGCCTGGCGTTATTGCCCGCCGCGCGAGCTGCCTACCCGGGCCGCCAATGCCAACGCCGACTTGGCCGAGTGTGATCTGGTGCTCAAGGGGCTGGCGGTCAGTGCCGGGGTGGTGGTGGGGCGCGCGCGGGTGGTACACAGCCTGGCCGAGGCGGCGTGGGTGTTGCCCGGTGAGGTACTGGTGTGCCCCGAGGCCACGCACGAGCTCAGTCCGTTGTTTGGCACGGTGGCGGCGGTCGTCGCCGAGCGGGGCGCGTTGCTCGACCATAGCAGTGTGTTGGTGCGTGAATACGCGCTGCCCGCCGTGTTTGCCGTGGCCACGGCTTGCGAGCAGATCGCGACGGGCGATGAGGTAACGGTGGATGCTACGCGGGGCCTGGTGGGCACGCGCCGAGCAGGCTCGCGGTATCTGCGTTTCGAACTAAACGAGTTATGACGGCCACAACGGGAGGAATGGGGCAGATGCCATTGTATGGAGGGATCGAGGCTGGCGGGACCAAGTTCGTGTGCGCGGTGGGCACAGGGCCGGACGATGTCCGGCGAGAGGTGCGCTTCAAAACGGCTCCCCCCGAGGAGGCCATCGCTGCCTCGTTGGCTTTCTTCCGCGAGGCACAGGCCTCGTTTGGCCCGCTGACGGCGGTGGGCATCGCCTCTTTTGGGCCGATCGACCCCGATCCCCAATCGCCCACCTTTGGCTATGTCACCACCACTCCCAAGCCGGGCTGGGCGCACACCGACTTTGCCGGGCAGGTGCGCCGGGCGCTGGGCGTGCCCGTGGGCTTTGACACCGACGTGAATGTGGCCGCGCTGGGTGAGCACCGTTGGGGCGCGGCGCAGGGGCTCGATACGTTCATCTATCTCACCGTCGGCACGGGCGTGGGCGGGGGCGGGATGGTGAATGGCCGCCTGTTGCACGGCATGATGCACCCCGAGATGGGCCATATTCGCATTCCGCACGACCGCGCGCGCGATCCTTATCCCGGCCAATGCACCTATCACGGCGATTGCTTCG
>JBDKSN010000008.1:0-3798 GCA_039680625.1 Anaerolineales bacterium
GCGCGGTCGCCCAGGTTGCCGAGCACAAAGCGCGCCGCCTGCCAGAGCTTGTTGGCGAAATTGCGGTTGCTCTCGACGCGGCTGAGCGACAGCTTCATGTCGTTGCCGGGCGTCGAGCCGGTGAGCAGCGTAAAGCGCAGTGCATCGAGGCCATACTCGCGGATGATGTTCAGCGGGTCATAGCGCTCGGCGTCGGGCAGCGACTTGCTGATCTTTTTGCCCTCGTCGTTGCGGATCAGGCCATGGAGGTAGACCGTGTCGAACGGCACCTCGCCCGTCATCCGCAGGCCGAGCATGACCATGCGCGCCACCCAGAAAAAGATGATGTCATAGCCCGTCTCGAGCACCGACGTCGGGTAAAAGTACTCTAGGTCGGGCGTCTGGTCGGGCCAGCCCAGCGTGGAAAAGGGCCACAGGCCCGATGAGAACCACGTGTCGAGCACGTCGGGGTCTTGTTCGAGCGCCGTGCTGCCGCAGTTGGGGCACACGGTGGGGTCTTCGCGCGCGCAGATCTCGGCGCCACACTGTTGGCAATACCACACGGGGATGCGGTGGCCCCACCAGTGTTGGCGCGAGATGCACCAGTCGCGGATGTTCTCCATCCAGTTAGCATAGATACGCTCAAAGCGCTCGGGCACGATGCGGATACGCCCGTCGGTGACGGCCGCCAGGGCAGGCTCGGCCAGCGGCTGGGTGCGCACGAACCACTGTTTCGAGATGCGCGGTTCGACGATGGTGTGGCACCGTTGGCAATGGCCCACGGCGTGCCTTAGGCTCTCGATCTTGATCAGGTCGCCCTGGGCCTCGATGGCCCGCACGAGGTTATCGCGGCACACGAAGCGGTCTTGGCCCTCAAACGGGCCTGCCGCCGCATTCATGGTCATGTCGTCGTTCATCACGTTGATGGCCGCCAGGCCGTGGCGCTGGCCCACCTCATAGTCCACCGGATCGTGCGCGGGCGTGATCTTGACAGCGCCCGTGCCCAAGGTGCGGTCCACCGCCTCATCGGTGATGATAGGGATGACGCGGCCGATCACCGGCAGCACGACCTCCAGACCCACCAGGTCGCGATAGCGCTCATCCTCGGGGTGCACGGCCACGGCCGTATCGCCCAAGATCGTCTCGGGGCGTGTGGTGGCGACGGTGATCGAACGCGTGTGGTCGGGCGTCCAATAGCGCACATACCAGAGATGCGCGTCTTCGTCTTCATGCTCCACTTCGAGATCCGAGATCGCCGTGCCGCAGCGCGCGCACCAGTTGACCAGATACGAGCCACGATAGATGAGGCCATCTTCGTACAGGCGCACGAATGCCTCGCGCACGGCGCGCGAGAGGCCCTCATCCATGGTGAACCGCTCGCGGTCCCAATCGCACGAGACGCCCAGCGCATAGTGCTGCTGGGTGATGCGCGCGTGGTAGACGTTCTTCCACTGCCACACGCGCTCGATGAACTTGTCTCGCCCCAGGTCGTGGCGGGTAAGCCCCTCTTTGGCCAGCTCACGCTCTACCACGTTCTGCGTAGCGATGCCCGCGTGGTCGGTGCCGGGCCCCCACAGCGACGGGCGCCCGTGCAGGCGATGATAGCGGATCATCGCGTCTTCGATAGAGGCGATGATGGCGTGGCCCAGGTGCAGCGCGCCAGTGACGTTGGGCGGCGGCATCGAGATGACAAAGGGCTTTTGCGCCGGATCGATGCGCGGCTTGAAATACTTGTTGTCCATCCACCAGTGATAGAGCGGCTGCTCGATGGCCGCGGCGTCATAGGTCTTGGCCATCTCTTGCGGCAGCGGCATGGGTTGCATGCGGCTCCTCCTCTGCACGAAATCCTGATCTATAGAAAAACGCCCCTCGTCTGCTGGAGACGAAAGGGCGTCAACCGCCTTCCGCGGTACCACTCCACTTTGGCCGGCAAAGCCGACCACACTCGCAGCGGTAACGGGCTTACCCGAGAGGGCCTATGTTCTTCAGCCCCCTGGCTCCTGGGCGACCTTCACTGCCTTGCCCTGCGAGGGGTTTCCAGCCGGTGACCCCTCTTCTCTGTCAGCGTGAGGGCAGCTACTCCTCCCGATCATCGCCGATAAAACTATCAAAGCAGGCTTGCCAGTTTCGGTCAAGCTGGCGGCCCCTCACGCAGGGCCTCGCGGATGGCCTCGTCCAGCTCGGCCAGCGACACCAACCGCCGCTCGGGCGCCCAGCGCGGCTTGAACTCGACCGCATCCTGGGGCACCGTGCGGTCGCTCACCGTGAGCCGCACGGGGATGCCCAGCAAATCGGCGTCGTTGAACTTGACGCCAGCGCGCTCGTTACGGTCGTCATAGAGCACCTCCCAACCCGCCGCGGTCAACCGCGCATCGAGGGCGTCGGCAGCCTGCTCGATGTCAGAGCCCGGCCGCGCCAGCGAGACAAGGTGCACTTGATAGGGCGCGACGCTCACCGGCCAGACGATGCCCTGCGCGTCGTGATGCTGCTCGATGATGCAGGCGAGCAGCCGACCCAGCCCGATGCCATAGCTGCCCATGACCAGCGGATGTGCACGGCCCTCGGCGTCGAGATAGCTGGCGCCCAAGGCCTCGCTGTAGCGCGTGCCCAGCTTAAAGACATGGCCCACTTCGATGCCGCGAGCCAGGCGTAGCGGCGCGCCACAGACCGCGCAAGCATCGCCCTCGCGCGCCAGAGCGATGTCGGCGAGCTGATCCACACTCAAATCGCGGGGATAGTTGACGTTGAGCAGGTGATAGCCGGGCTCGTTGGCGCCAGCCACGAGGTTGGCGGCCCCCACCAGCGAATCATCGCCGATGACGGTCAGCGGCACCGCCACCGCCGCGCTCGCGATGCCCACCGGTGAGGCATAGCCCGCCACCAGACCGGCGCGCTGCAACTGCTCAGGCGTGGCGGCCGACAGCTCTTCACCGCCGAGCAGCGCTGAGACTTTGGCCTCGCTCACTTCGAGATCACCGCGAATCACGCAAAAGATCACCTGGCCAGCAGCTGTCGCGAGAAAGACCGCCTTGGCCGTCTGCTGGATGGGCACGCCCAAGAAGCGCGCCACCGCCTCGATGGTGGTCGCGCCCGGCGTCGCCACCTTCTCGACCGGCAAGAGCGGCTGCGCCTCGACCTGCCCTTTGGCGAAGATGGCCTTCTCAGCGTTGGCGGCATAGCCGCAGCCGGGGCAGAAGATCAAGCTGTCCTCGCCCTGCTCGTGCAGCACCATGAACTCGTGCGTATCCCGCCCACCCATGGCGCCGGTGGCCGCCAACACTGGCTGCACTGTCAAGCCGCAGCGGCGATAGTTGCGCTCGTAGGTGGCATAGAGCTCGTCGTACTGCGCATCGAGCTGCTCGGCCGTGGCGGCAAAGGTGTAGGCATCTTGCATGATGAACTCACGCACGCGAATCAGCCCACCCCGCGAGCGCGGCTCGTCGCGGTATTTGGTCTGCAATTGGTAGACCATCAGCGGGAGCTGGCGATACGAGCTGAGCTCGGTGCGCGCCAGCTCGGTCGCGGCCTCCTCATGGGTCATGGCCAGCACCATCGGCCGTCCAAAACGGTCGTCAAAGCGCAGCAGATTGGCGCCGGGCGCGGGCGCCGTATAGCGGCCCGAGCGCTGCCACAGCTCGGCGGGCTGTACCAGGGGCATGAGCAGCTCTTGGCCGCCAATGGCGTCCAGCTCTTCGCGGATGATGGCCTCGATCCGGCGCATCACGCGCCAGCCCAGCGGCAAGAAGGAATAGCTGCCCTGAGCCAGCTGGCGGATCAGCCCGGCGCGCACAGCGAGCTGATGGCTGGGCAGTTGGGCGT
>JBDKSN010000009.1:0-36329 GCA_039680625.1 Anaerolineales bacterium
CTGGCACATCGAGGGGTGCGAGGGTGGAGATAAAGGAGCCCGTAGCGGCCACCCGCTCGCCGACGATCTGATCGAACCCATCCCACAGCAGGGTGCCCTGGGGGCCGATGACGCGCCCCGAGCACTCCCAGCTGGTGTTCATGCCCTCGGCGCACCACGAGCCGCGATAGGTGTAGACCAGCCCGCCCGTCAGCTCAAAGATGGCCACCGCCGAGGCGTCGTGGTCGTACCACGAGCCGGCGGGGTTCCACTCATGGCAATACACTGAGACTGGATCGGCGCCGGTGATCAAGCGCGCCTGGTCGAACGAGTGGATGGCCATATCGAGCAGCAGCACATGCTCCATGTGGTCGCGAAAGCCGCCAAAGTGTGCGCCCAGGAAAAAGTCCGAGTGGACCGTGGTGAGCGGGCCGAGCACCCCCGAACGCACCGCTGCCTGGACGCGGCGGATGCGCGGGTCATAGCGGCGGTTCTGGATGACGGCCAACAAGCGCCCGGCCTCCTCTGCGGCCTGCACCATGGTGCGCGCGGCGGCCATCGAGTCGGCCAGGGGCTTTTCGCCCAATACGTGGCAACCCTGTTCGAGGGCGGCGAGGGTGACGGGCAGGTGCGCCGCGGGCACGGTGCAGTTGAACACCACGTCGGGTTGTAGCGCGGCGAACGCCGCCGAGGCATCCTCACCGATATAGATGTCGCCCAACCCATACTCGGCGGCGCGCTGCTCGGCGTTCTGGCGCACGAGATCCACCAAGCCTACGAGCTGCACCTGCGGCATGGGCGCAATGGCATCTAGCCAAGAGCGGCTGATGCCGCCACACCCCACGAGGACGGCCCTGGTTGCCTCCATAGTTCCCCCTTGCGCCGGATCGTCTGCATTCTAGCCGCGGCCCGGGGGCCGTCAACCGCCTTGAGCCGAATTTCGCCTATCGTTTTGCCCCTCTCCACCGACATGCTAGAATAGCCACGGATATCAACGGCCTTTGGCCTAGTCAAAGGGAAAGGAACAGACAGGAATGGCCAAGCTGACGATCACTGATCTGGACGTCGCCGGCAAGCGAGTGCTGGTGCGCTGTGATTTCAACGTGCCGCTGGACAAGGATCTGCACATCACCGAAGACCTGCGCATTCGCGCGGCCCTGCCCACCATCACCTACCTGCTCGATCACGGCGCCGCCGTCATCCTTTGCTCGCACCTGGGTCGGCCCAAGGGCGGCCCTGACGACAAGCTGCGCCTGGATCCCGTGGCCGCTCGCCTGAGCGAGCTGCTCGGCCGGCCCGTGCGTAAGCTCGATGACTGCGTCGGCCCCGAGGTCGAGGCGGCGGCCAAGGCGATGAAGCCTGGAGACGTGCTCTTGCTCGAGAACCTGCGCTTTCATGAGGAAGAGACCGAGAACGACCCCGAGTTTGCCCGGCAGCTGGCCAGCCTGGCCGACCTCTTTGTGAGCGATGCCTTTGGCACGGTGCATCGCGCCCATGCCTCGACGGCGGGCGTGTGCCAATACCTGCCCAGCGCGGCCGGCTTTCTCTTGCAGAAAGAGATCGAGTTCCTGGGCGGCGCGCTCGAACACCCCACGCGCCCCTTTGTGGCCATCCTCGGTGGCGCCAAAGTGTCTGACAAGATCGGCGTGATCGAGAACCTGTTGGGCAAGGCCGACACGCTGCTGATTGGCGGCGGCATGGCCAACACCTTCTTGAAGGCGCAAGGCTATGAGATGGGCGATTCGCTCGTCGAAGAGGGCAGCCTCGACCTCGCGCGCGACCTGCTCGCCCGCGGGGGCGACCGCCTGCTGCTGCCCGTCGACCTGGTGGTAGCGGATGCCTTTAGCGCCGACGCCAACAAGCGCGTCGTGCCTGCCGACGGTGTCCCCGCCGGATGGCGTGCCCTGGACATTGGCCCCAAGACGGTGGCCCGCTATGCACAGGTCGTGGCCGACGCCGGCACCGTGGTGTGGAACGGCCCGATGGGCGTGTTCGAGTTCCCCGCCTTTGCCGAGGGCACCTTTGCCCTGGCCAAGGCCCTGGCTGACTCGCACGCGGTGACGATCGTCGGTGGCGGAGACTCGGCCGCAGCCGTCGAGCAGTCGGGCCTGGCCGACAAGATCACGCACATCTCTACGGGCGGCGGGGCTTCGCTCGAGTTTCTCGAGGGCAAAGAACTGCCTGGCATCGCCGCTCTCACCGACAAATAGGCTGCCTAGGCGCAGCTGGGGGCATAGGATGACGATCCATACGCTGGCCGTGCTCACGCATGGCGAAGATGGCCCCGGGATGAACGCGGCCATTCGCGCGGTGGTGCGCATGGCCACCCACGAGGGCTGGCAGAGCCGGGGCGTGCGGCGCGGGTTTGCGGGCCTGCTGGCGGGCGAGTTCGTGCCGCTGGGCACGCGCGACGTGAGCGGCATGATCGAGCGTGGCGGCACGCGCCTGGGCACGGGTGAGGGCCAGCTGGATACGCCCCTCCGCGTGCGCGAGGCACTGCGTCGGTTGAACGAAGAGGCAGTCGATGCCCTGGTGGTCATCGGCGGCCGCGAGGCGATGGCGGGTGGCGCGGCGTTATCGGCGGCGGGCATGCCCGTGGTCGGTGTGCCAGCCTGTATCGACAACGACATCGTGGGCACCGACCGCGCCATCGGCGTCGACACGGCGCTCAACACGGCGCTCGACGCGCTCGACCGGATCCGAGACACGGCCTCCTCGCAGCAAGAGGCCTTTGTGGCCGAGATCGCCGGTCGGCAGAGCGGCCACCTGGCGCTGCTCACGGCGGTGGCTGCGGGCGCCGAGGTGCTCTGCGTGCCCGAGCAGCCCTATACGTGCCAAGAAGTGGCCGAGCAGGTGAGCGCCGCCTATGTGCGCGGCAAACAGCACTGTCTCATCGTCGTCGCCGAGGGCGCCCGGCCGTCGGCCGCCGAACTGGCTGCCGCGCTCGAGGCATGCCGCGAGGAGGTTGGCTTTGCCACCCACCTCATCATCCTCGGCCATCTGCAACGGGGCGGCGCACCCTTGGCGCAGGACCGCTTCTTGGGCACCGACTTGGGCGCGGCGGCCGTCGTACGCCTGGCCCAAGGTCAGTCGGGCGTGATGGTCGGGCTGGTCGACGGTGTGCCCGTCACCACGCCGCTCGCCGAGGCCGCCGCCCAGTCACGTGTGCTCGAACCCGAGCAGCTGGTCATGGCCGATACACTGGCGCGCTAGTCAGACACGACCGAATACACAAACGAGCCCCTCATGGCGAGGGGCTCGTTCGTCTACCGATGGAGCTACTTTTTACCCTGTGCGGCTACCGCGGCTGCAGCGCGGGCGATCTCGTCTGGATCGCCCAGGTAATAGTGGCGCAGCGGCTTGAGGTCGTCGTCCAGCTCATAGACCAGCGGGATGCCCGTGGGGATGTTCAGGTCGGGGATCACTTCATCCGAGATGTTGTCGAGATGCTTGACCAGGGCGCGCAGGCTGTTGCCGTGGGCGGCAACGATCACGCGCTTGCCCGCCTGGACCTGTGGCGCGATCACCTCAGTCCAATAAGGCAACATGCGCACCACCGTGTCTTTGAGGCACTCGGTCAAGGGCAGCTCGGCGTCGGGCACCTCGGCATAGCGCCGATCAAAGCGCGGGTTACGCGGATCGTCGGGATCCAGCGGTGGGGGCGGCACGTCATAGCTGCGTCGCCAGATGTGCACCTGCTCCTCGCTGGTCTTGGCGGCCATCTCGGCCTTGTTGAGGCCCTGTAGTTGGCCATAGTGGCGCTCGTTCAAGCGCCAGTGGCGGTAGACCGGGATCCACATCAGATCCATCTCGTCGAGGATGATCCACAGCGTGCGGATGGCGCGCTTGAGCACCGAGGTATAGGCCACGTCAAAGGTGTAACCCTCTTGCACGAGCAGGCGGCCCGCCTGCTTGGCTTCCTCGCGGCCGGCGTCCGACAGGTCGACATCCGTCCAACCGGTAAAGCGGTTCTCGAGGTTCCAGACACTCTGCCCATGGCGCACGAGTACGAGTTTGTGCATCGTCATACCCCCTTCCTTCCGCCTGTGCCGGCGAGGGCACGGTCGGCTCTTTCAATTCTGCGCCAAGGGGGCAGCCTGGTCAAATACGCACCAGTCTTGTGGAATAGCATTGGCATTCACGCGCGGGATGCGCTACTATGCGCTCGAAAGCGTCGCAGGAGACGCGCACTCGACATGGGAGGTTCTGCAATGAGCATCGTTCGTATAGGCTTGGCGGGTTGCGGCAGTGTTTCTCAGCGTGGCCTGCTGCCCAACCTGGCTTGTGAGGACATTCACCCTTGGGCCAAGTTGGCTGCGGTGATGGACGTAGTGCCGGGCCGCGCAGAGGCGTCCAAGGAAAAGTTCAACGCAGAGATGGCCTTTGAGGACTATGACGAGCTGTTGGCGTCTGACATCGATGCCGTGGTCCTGGCCACGCCCATCGGGCTGCACTATGAGCAGGCGATGAAGGCCATCGAGGCGGGCAAGCACCTGCATCTGAACAAGACGATGACGACCACCAAGGCCGAGGCCGATCAAGTGATCGCTGCCGCCGAGAAAAAGGGCCTGGTGGTGGTCGCCTCGCCGGGCAACGGCCTGCACCCGAGCAACATGCGCATCAAGGAGATCGTCGACTCGGGCGAGCTGGGCCAGATCTATTACGCCCAGATCGGCACCTCGGGCGGCGGGCACGAGTTCGAGTCATTCCGCGCGGGCAATGACGTGCTCTCGAACGTCAACCCCACCTGGTACTACAAGCGGCCCGGCGGCGGCCCCATGTACGACATGGCCGTCTACGCCCTGCACCGCATCACGGCGATCTTTGGCCCGGCCAAGCGCGTCACGGGCATGTCGGGCATCGGCCTCAAGCAGCGCGAGTTCAAGGGCGAAAAGATCGACGTCGAAATGGATGACAACACGCACCTCTTGCTCGACTTTGGCGACGGCATCTTTTGCGAGGTGTTTGGCACCAATAGCGCCAGTGGCCCCACGCGGCCGTTTGCCCAGCCGTTCATCTCGGGCGTCTCGGGCAGCCTGACTGCCATTCGCGACGAGTATGACATCTGGGGCCGCGATGTGATCGGCAAGCCCGGCTCAGAGAGCGGCCACCGTGTCGAGAAGGCCGACCCGCGCATCCCCTGGGTGTTTGGCGTGCACAAGCAGTTGCCCGAGCATCACGTGTATGCCGACATCATGCAGATGGTCGACTGCATCCTCACAGGCAAAAAGCCCGCGGCGAGCGCCGAACACGCTCGGCACGTCATCGAGATCATCGAGCTGGGCTATCGCGCCGCCGAGACGGGCCAGACCCAGACGCTGACGACGACCTTTGAGCGCCGCCAGTGGGAGTTGGTGCACTGCGATTGATGATGGCTGGCGGCTGCGAGGCCACGGCCTCAAGAAGTCGGTGAGTGCGGCCGTGACGATTACCGTAAGCCTGCCGGGGTGGGGCGCGCCGTTCGCTCTACCCCGGCGGCCTTTGCTAGGGCAGAGGCGCCTTACTCGACAAAGCGCTGGCCGTCGTCTCCGCCGAGCTTTTGCTGCAGGATGTCGCGCAGGCGCTCCTTGGCCGACTCGATGAGCCAGACGATGGTTTGCTCGGCCAGACCCTCGGCGAGGGCGATGTCTCGTACGGCAATGCCCTCGACCATGGCTCGCAGCGCTCGCTGTGACACCAGGGGCAGGGCGCGCAACGCATCGCGCAAGACGACCTTGAGCTCGACATCGCTGCGCAGGCTCCCTCGCAGCTCGTCGGGCATGCTCTCCCAGAGCTGGGTGTAGTCGCTCTCTTCATTCAGCCAGTCGCTCACCGGGCTGTAAAAGAGGTTGTCGGCGCCCTGGCGCTGGCTTACGGTCGGCCGCTTGCGATAGATCTGGTTGCTGCGCCGATAGGTCTGGTTGTCGGTCTCGCGACGATAGGGCGTGTAGGCCAGACGGCCGCCGTCGATGCCGTAGGTTGGGTTGAAGGCGCGCCGCTGGCGCTCACGCTCGAGCTCGCTCTTGGCCCAGGCGGGCCACCGGTCGGTGAGCAGGGGCAGGTCGAACTGGCGCAAGCATGCCCCACAGGCGAACTGTGTGGCACGCTCAACCTCTCGACCACAGAAGCAGCACTTGAGCATCACCGACCTCTGATCATTCCCTTTCCTACACCTCTATGATGCCCCAGGCGGCCCGCCTGGTCAAGAAGGAGCATCGCGCTCACGCCTCGATGCGCGCAGCATGGCCAACCCTTTATTCTTGACAACACGCCCTTCGTCGCCCATAATCGGAGCAAGCTGGCGAACGAGGCCGGCTACTGGCCAGTCACAGCAGACAGGCATTTCACATGAGCGACCGTGGGCTGGCGCTGCGCTCAGAGCAGAGGAGTCGTATGATCAAATTGACACGCCGCGAGTTGTTGTACGGAACCGCCATGGTCGCCGCCGGCAGCGTTCTGGCTGCCTGCGCCCCCAAAGCAACGCCAGCAGCCGAGCAGCCGGCCGCGGGAGAGGCCGCCCAGCCCGCAGCCGAGGCCGCCAAGCCCGCCTCTGGCGAGAAAATCCCCATCAAGTATTGGGTCTTTTGGAACCAAATCCAGGCCTGTGAAGAGGCCTTCCGCGCCACCGATGAGTGGAAGGCGATGGAAGAGTCTGGCTTGGAGATCGAGTTTGGCACGGGTCGTGGTGGCGATGCGGGCAAGACGGCCGTGGCCGCTGGCACGCCGCCTGACGTGGGCGACCTGGGCCCCCAGTTCGACTTTGCCCTGGGTGGCAAGCTCATGGACCTGACCGAGTTTGTCAACGCCAGCGATACCCTCAAGCCCGAGATCTTTTTCGAGGACAACTGGCTCGGTGGCCAGTGGAAGGGCATGCAATATGGCGTGCCCGCCCACGAGTGCTACGTGCGCCGCGGCCTGAACATGAACTCTAGGCTGGTCGGCGAGGCTGGCCTCGACATCAACAACCCGCCCCAAACCTGGGACGAGCTGTTTGAATGGCACAAGGCCCTGACCAAGTTCGACGCCGCGGGCAACCTGACGCAGTTCGGCATCGACCCCTACGACGCCGAGGGCGGCACCGGCCCGGGCATGGATGGCTGGTGCATCCCCGAGCTGTGGGATGTGCCCTTCTTTGACTATGCCACCGGCGAGTTCCACCTCAACGACGAAAAGTTCGCTCAGGCGCTCGATACCTGCGCCGAGTTCGTGCGCCTGATCGGCGCCGACAACTTGCAGGGCATGCGCTCGGTCGAGGGGCAGGGCACCTGGGGCGGTTCGTACAACGCCGAGGTGCAGGCGATGATCATCGAGGGTTACTGGCACCCGGGCGAGACGTTCAAGGAAAAGCCCGAAGTGTCGGCCCTCAACGTGGCTACTTGGGTGCCCGTGCCGGCCTTCCGCAAGGGCGACAAGGTTCAGACCTTTAGCGGCCACGTCAGCAGCCTGTTCGCCGAGGGCGAGCACGCCAAGGAGGCCTGGCCCATCCTCGAGTGGCTGCAGACCAAGGCGTGCTGCGACATCATCTTCAACGAGATCGGCTGGCTGCCCGCGGTCAAGGACTATGTCGCGAACGTCGACGGCAGCAAGTACCCGGGCCTCCAGTTCTATCTGGATTCGGCCAAGGAATTCACAGTGTCGTACGGCCCTTGCACGATCCCCATCCAGTCGTTCGTCGAGACCAAGTACATCCAATATCGCGAGAACGTGTTCCGCGACACGATGACGGCTCAAGAGGCGGTGGACGCCCTGCAGAAGGACGCCGAGACCGAGTGGGAAGAGTCTGGCTGGAAAGAACGATGGAGCGCCGAATAGAGTCGTTGCCGCAGTAGACCATGTTCCAGGTGGGGGCCAGCGCCCCCACCTGGCCCTGGTTTTGGATCTCTGCGTAAAGGAGTGCCTCAATGGCTGAAGCAACGCACAAGCAACGCATGTCGGAGCTGGGTTGGCGGCGAGAACTGGTCGGGCTCTTGTTCACCTCCCCCTGGATACTTGGCTTTTTGCTGTTCACCCTCTATCCTCTCGCGTCTTCGCTCTACTACAGCTTTACCCGCTATGACCTCATGCAGCCGCCGGTGTTTATTGGCTTGTTGAACTATACGCGGCTGCCTCACGACAGCGACTTTATCAACGTGCTCAAACAGACGCTGTGGTGGGTTGGTTTTAGCGCGCCGGCCGGTGTCATCTCGGCGTTCGCCATGGCCACGTTGCTCAACACCCCCATCTGGGGGCGCTCGGTCTTTCGTGCTATCTTTTTCTTCCCCTCTATCGTGCCCGAGTTCGTGGTCGCCATCGTGTGGCAGTTCTTGCTGAACATCAACTATGGCGCCATCAACTCGACGCTGCGGGCGCTGGGGTTCGAGTCGATCCCCTTCCTGTCGAACCCCGCCTATGCCAAACCGAGCCTTTTGTTGATCCATATGTGGGCGCAGGGCAGCGCCATGGTGATCTTTTTGGCGACGCTGCAAGACGTGCCGCGGTCGCTCTATGAGGCGGCCACCGTCGACGGTGCCGGCGCTTTTCGCCGCTGGTGGAATATCACCATCCCGCTGTGCAGCCCGGTGATCTTTTTCAACCTGGTGATGGCCTTTATCGGCGGTTGGCAGACCTTTACCCTGCCCTGGCTGTTGACGCAAGGCGGCCCCAACCAGTCGACCGAGTTCTATGCCATCAACCTCTATCGCAATGCCTTCTCGTACATGCGCATGGGCAAGGCCTGTGCGTTGGCCTGGGTGCTGTTCCTGATCGTCGTGCTATTCACCGTCATCCTCTTCCGGGTGACCGGTCGTTGGGTGTATTACGAGGGCGATTAGCAGCAAGTCAGGCCGGGCATGGCCGTCATCGAGGGCATTAGGCTGACGGGCATGAGAGGCTCATTCGCTGCTGACAAGAGCTCGACACAGAGGACAGCGCATCGCCAAGCCACACGCTGTGCGGCTTAGAGGAGAGACCATGGCAATTCAAGCGACAACGGCAAGACGGCGCCCAAGCGACACAGAGCTGGCCGTGCATCTGCGCAAGCTGACCCCGCTTGGCTGGGTGGGCGAGATACTCAAGTACCTGCTCCTGCTCGTCTTGTCCTTCACATTCATGTTGCCGTTCATCTGGATGTTCACTTCGGCGCTCAAAGACGCATCGCAGGTGTTCACGGTGCCTCCCACTTGGATCCCCAATCCTGCCTATTGGGAGAACTTTTACAACGCCTGGACGACGATGCCCTTCAATACCTGGCTGTATAACACGGTAGTCAAGTATGCCGTGCCCGCCACAGTCGGTGCAGTGGTCTCTTCGGCCATCTGCGCCTATGGCTTTGCGCGCCTGGAATGGCGGTTGCGCGACGCGCTCTTTGCCATCTGCCTGGCTACGATGATGGTGCCCGGCCAGGTGACGATGGTGCCGCTGTTCATCGTTTTCAAAAAGCTGGGTTGGGTGAATACGTACTATCCGCTGGTGATCCCGTCGTTCTTTGGCGGCGGCGCCTACAACATCTTCTTGCTGCGGCAGTTCTTTATGACTCTGCCGAGCGAGCTGTCCGATGCGGCGCGCATCGATGGGGCCAGCGAGTTTGGCATCCTGTTCCGCATCATCCTGCCGCTGGCCAAGCCAGCGCTGACGGTGGTGGCCCTGTTCCGCTTCATGGGCGCGTGGAACGACTATTTTGGCCCGTTGGTCTATCTGTCTGGGCAGGATCAATGGACCCTGGCCCGCGGCCTGGAGCGGCTGCGCGGCTCGGCCTATGAGGTAGGCTCGTCGCGAATGGCCTACCCTTACCTGATGGCCGTGAGCAGCCTGATCACGCTGCCCATCTTGGTGGCCTTCTTCTTTGCACAACGCACGTTCATCGAGGGTATCTCTCTGACGGGCATCAAGGGCTGAGCGACGGCTCGCTCGTTGCTGAGCCCGCCGGGTGGCTTGCTCGGCGGGCTCTCCTTGCGCCGCGTGATTGCTTTTGCCCCTGACGGAGAGTAGAGTGAAGTGGATTCTGGGTGAGGGCGTATCTATCTAGCGAGGTGAATGAGATGACAGATCGTGTAGGCTATGGCGTCGTCGGTGCAGGCTCGATTGGCATCCGCGCCGCTCTGATGCACTTGAGCCAACCAGACGTGCAAGACCGCACCTATCTGGCGGCGGTGTGCGACCCCGAGCCCGGTCGGGCTCAGGCCGCCAAAGAGAGATTCGGCGTCCGCGCGGCCTATGAGCGCTATGAAGACCTGCTGGCTGACCCGAACGTCGACGCCGTGACCCTCTGCTCGCCCATCGGCCTGCACTATGAGCAGGCGCTCAAGGCGATCGAGGCCGGCAAGCACATCCATTTCAACAAGACCATGACCACGCAGGAGTGGGAGGCCACCAACGTCATCAACGCCGCCAAGGCCAAGGGCATCAAGATCGTGGCCTCGCCCGGCATGATGTTGAACCCCTACAACCAGCGCCTGCGCAAGGCGATCCTCGAAGGCCAGCTGGGCCAGGTGGCCTGGGCGGCCACCGGCGCGTCGGGCGTGCAGAGCTATCACATCAACGAGCCGATCCGCCAGGGCAACGACGTGCTCAGCAACATCAACCCCGCCTGGTATTTCCGCAAGCCCGGCGGCGGCCCGCAGTACGACGTGACGGTGTATTGCCTGCACAACCTGACGGGCCTCTTGGGCCCGGCCAAGCGCGTGACAGCGATGAGCGGCCTGCTGATCCCCGAGCGCGAGTTCCGTGGCCAGATGCTCAAATGCGACATGGATGACAGCACCATGCTGCTCATCGACTTTGGCAAGGCCGTCTTTGCCTTTGCCTACGGCGTGATCACCGGCTCGCTGACCGAGGGCTTTTGCCCGACCATCTTTGGCACCGAGGGCAAGATCGTCGGCACTCGGCTGAACGACGTCGACATGCACCGCCCGGGCGACCATGAGCCGCACGTGGTGGGCGAGCACGCCAAGATGGAAGAGAACCACGTGTTCGAAGACATGATGCAGCTCGTCGACTGGATCCGTGAAGACAAGCCGACGCTCGCCACGGCCGAGCATGCCCGCCACGTCATCGACATCATCGATGCGGGCTTCCGCGCCGCCGAGGCCGGCGTGGCGCAGGATCTCAAGACCACCTTCACGCCGCTGAGCCTCGACGATCTCCAGTGCGTTGACTGACGGAGGCAGAAAATGACCAAAGTATTGATCACCGGCGCCAGTGGCCGCTTTGCCAAGTACATGGTCGAGGAGCTTCGGGGAGACTATGATCTGGTGCTCATGTCGCGCACCCCGCCCCCTGAAGACCGCGCCGACCTGCCCTGGATCCAGGGCGACCTGAACAACTATGAGGATTGTGTGCGCGCCGTGCAGGGCGTGGACTATATCCAGGCCCTGGGCGCCGTGCCCTCGCCCTCAGACCATCCGGATGAGATCGCGTGGGCCAGGCGACAGGGCCAAGAGCCGCGCCCCTTTGACATCACCATGAAGACCAACATCATGGGCGTCTATTACCTCATGACGGCCGCTGTCCAGGCGGGGGTCAAAGCGGTGGTGCAGACTGGCTCGAACTGCGCCTTTGGGCATGGCTATCGCATCTCCAAGCGCGAGTTCCCCTTCCAATACCTGCCGCTCGATGAAAAGCACCCGAGCGACTGCGAGGACTCGTACTCGTACAGCAAGTTCGTGGGCGAAGACCTGCTGCACATGTTCACGCGCGCCTATGGCATCCGCACGTACGTCACGCGCCCGGCCGGCATCTGCCCGCCCGAGCGTCTACAGGCGATGGCCGAGAACGCTCGCCCCACCACGGCCTGGACCGAGTGGCTGTGGGGCTATGTGCCCAGCAAAGACCTGGCCACCATGCAGCGCCTCATCATGGAAAAGTGCTATCAGCTCTCTGACCATGAGGTGTACGTGGCCAACGGCCTCGACACTACCGCCCTCGAACCCACGCGCGAGCTCGTCGAGCGCTTCAAGCCCGAGTTGTTGCCCTTGGTCAAGAACATGGGCGGCTTCCAGGCCTTTTTCTCGACGAACAAGGCGCAAGAGCAGCTCGGTTGGTATCCCAAGTATACCTGGCGCCAGTACCTCAAGTAGGCCCGGCGGCACCGCAAGAAGAGAGGGCTCGCCAACGCGAGCCCTCTTTCTGTGCGACTGTGGCGGGGCCTATTCGGCCTGGCGCCAGCTCTCGAGCACGGCCTTGATCGACGTGAGGTGCGCGCCGACCTCGTGGTAGTTCAGACTGACCATCTCGGCGCTCCAGTAGCCCGAGTAGCCCAGATCGCGCAGCATGGCCATCTTGCCGTCTTTAGTCGGGCTGGGCCAGATGTGCGTGTGCATGGCATACGGGGCCAACATCTCGTCGCCCTTCTCGGCGTCGGGGCCATACCACCGGTCAAAGTGCAGCAACAGGCCCCAGGCAGGGTTGTCTACGGCCTTGGCGATGGCCAGCATGTTGGCCGGCACGTCTTCGGGTCCCCAGTGGTTCTCGGGGCCGACGCGATAGCCGTTGTCGCCCGCGCGCTGCGCGTATTCCTGGTAGAGCTTGACGATCCAGTCGAACTGCTCGTTGGTAAAGGTGAGACCCTTACCCGCCACGCCGGCGTCGATGCGCAGCGTCTTGGCACCGAGGAACTCGGCTGCATCCATCCACTGGAGGAACTGCTCGCGGTTGGCGGCGCGCTCGGCGGGGTCATCGACCCACAGGCAGGGGCCGTCGACGGCGATGTTGGCCAGCTCTAGCTCGCGCTCGGCCAAGCCGTCTTTGAGCAGCTTCAAATAGTCCATGTCGAGGCTCTTGACGGTGCCGCTCCAGAGGTCCACGCCCGTGAGGCCAAAGCGATACTTGCAGGCTTCGAGGAAGCAAAACGCATCCATCGTGCCCAGGGCAAGCTGCTTGTTGAACGCATACGAGATGATCGAAGTCTTCATCGTACTCCTTTTATTGTCTGTCAAACATACGCCGCCAGGGCCCCTGCCCAGGGATGACAGAAGGCGCGCTGGCGGCTCGGTTTCCTAGGGCCTGGCGCTCAGCCGAGGCACCAAGTGATGTTGTTGACGGGCTCCATCTTGCCGGTCTTGGACGAACGGCGCCCGGCATCGAGGATGGCCATGTACTCGAGGTTGGCCATCATGTCGAGGGTCGGGTGGACAGGCTCGCCCGTGTCCATGTGCCAGATGAGCTCTTTGGCTTCGGTGTCGCGCTTTGGGTCGATCGGCTCGGGCTGGAAGATCGTCTGATCGCCGTGGCCGCGCTCGAGGCGCACCTTCTCATCTTCGACCACCAGCGTGCCGGTTTGGCCATAGACGATGGGGCCGGTCGAGACGCCGTGGTGCCACGTCGTCCAGGAGCCTTCGAGGATGGCCATAGCCTGCGGGTAGCGCACGAGGATCGCGGCGTTATCCGAGGCATTGCCCCAGTGGCTGTCGAGGTTGGCGGCCAGGCCCATGCACTCGGTGGCCTGCTCGCCGATGTACCAGCGCGTGACCATGGCGCCATAGCAGCAATAGTCCAACAGGGCGCCGCCGCCGGTGGCCTCTTGGTGCCACCACGAGGCGCCGCGCTCGGGGCCGGTCATCGGGGCGGCCGTCTCGCTCACGCCGGCGTGTTGCGCGCCGGGGCCGAGCGGGCCGGTGTGGCCCGAACGCCACTTGACCTCGAGCACGCGGCCGATGGTGCCCGCGTCGATCAGTTCCTTGCACTTGCGGGCCGCAGGAGACCATGTCAACGGCCAGTTGACGATGAGCTCGGTGCCATAGGCCTTGCAGGCGCGCACCATGCGCAGCGCGCCGTTGAGGTCCATCGCCATGGGCTTTTCGACGCAGCAATTGGCGCCAGACTTGGCCGCGGCTTCGACCACATCGGGATGCTGGGCGTTCTCGCACTGGACGATGACGATGTCGAGGTCTTCTTTCTCGAGCATCTCATGGTAGCACTCGTATTTCTTGGGGATGCCCAGCTTTTCCATGAGCATCGCCTGGTTCCACTTGCGCGTATAGGGCGCGTCGCGCATCTCGGGCACGACGGGCACCGTATCGGCGCAGGCCACCCACTCGACCTGCGGGTGAGCGCCAAAGCGCTGAGCCACATTGTTCACGTGCATGTGGCCAAAGCCAACGATACCAACGCGATACTTTTTCGGCATAGTAGCCTCCTTGCGCAATGAGCGGGGCGCCAGCGCTGGCGCCCCGCAATCGATGCCCTACTTATCGCAGCAGCAACCCTTGACTTCTTTGGCCAAGACTTCGCGGCCCAGCTCGGAAGAGCGATACATCATCTCCAACGCGGCGATGACGTTCAAGACCTCTTCCTTCTTGACGCGCGGCTCTTCTTCGCCGGCGATGACCTTGAGCAGGTGCGCCGTCTCGCCGCGGTGCCCCAAAAACGGCACGTCGGGCGCGCTGGGCAGGTTGATCAGCGTGTCTGACGTGTAGGCGCCCGTGACCCCGAGCAGCGTCAACGGATGCAGCTGCAGGCCGGCCTTGGTGCCCAGGGCATAGGTGCCGCCAAAGCCGTTGGACGGGATGTTGGCCGCCCAAGACGACTTGAGGAACAGGGTCATGCCGCCCTCGAGGCGCATAAAGCCCGCGGCATAGTCCTCAACGGTGAACTCTTTGTAGCTGTACGGGCGTGGCGTGAGCACGCCTTCGGGGGCGCCGCTGGCCGCCAGGTCTTCTTTCAGGTTCTCGTCGGTGTTGGCGATCTTGGTATACACGCCGCCGCTCACCGCGGTGACGATGGGGTTGCCCAAGATCCACAGCAGCGCGTCGAGCGAGTGCACGCCGATGTCGTACACCGGGCCACCGCCGTTATCGGCCTTGATGTGGAACTGGCCCCACTTGGGCACGCCGCGGCGACGGCAGGCCGACGTCTCAGCATAATAGACCTCGCCCAGCACGCCGGTCGAGACGATCTCTTTGGCCGCCTCGGTCTCGGGCATAAAGCGCGAGCTCTGGCCCACAAACAGCACCTTGCCGCATTCCTCGGCGACCTGGTACATCTCGAGGGCGTCGGCATAGCCCGGGGCGATGGGTTTCTCGCACAGGACGTGCGCGCCGTGCCGCAGCGAAGCGATGGTCCACATCTTGTGATAGCAGTTGGGGGTGCACACCGAGACGATGTCGGGCTTGCACTCTTCGAGCATCTGGTTCGGGTCGCCATAGCCCTTCTCGGCCGGCAGGCCCACGCTCACAGCCGTGGCCTTGGCGCGCTCGGGGAGGATGTCGGCCATGCCGACGAACTCGACCTTGTCGCTCAGCGCCTTCCACGCGGGGATGTGTGCGATGTTCGCGATCATCCCGGTTCCAATGATGGCTACACCTAGCTTCTTACCCATGATCCCTCCTAAGGCTCGACGAACAGACTAGCGATACGTGGTTGGCCAGCCATTCCGGCCTTCCACGCTATGCCCAACGTCAGACGCGCCCGAACCCGGGCTCGGCGTTCTCGATCTCTTCGGCGGTCACTTCGCGGCCTAGATAGTTCGAGATGTACACGCCCTCGGTGATGAAGGACGTCTTGAGCGCGATGCCGGCGGTGTCGAGCAAGGGCACCTTGCCCTGCTGCGCCGCCACCCAGTGCACCTGAGACTCGGTATAGTACTTGGCGGTCGGGTCGCACTGGCCCCAGCGCCACGCGGCCTGCGCGGCGTCGATCGTGCCGTCGAGCTCCATGTCGCTCAACGTCGTATAGTACTCGAGTGGGTCGACCCGTAGGCCACCCTTGGTGCCATAGACGCGATCTTCATTGGGGTCGTTGGCGTGGATCGCCCAAGACTCTTCCATGATGAAGGTGATGTCGTTGGCCAGCCGCACAAAGCCCATGCCCAGCTCTTCGACGTTGTACTTGCCCGACTCGCGCCGGTCAGGGTACATGTCGATCTTCTGATAGGTCTTGCCCGCCACGCTGACCAGGTCGGGGTTGCCCAACAGCCAGACGATGCGCGCGATGTGATAGACGGCCATGTCGAGCATGGCGCCGCCGCCCGAGGTATTGGTGTTCACAAAGGCGGGCGAGCCATAGCCATCGACCCAGGGTCGGCCGCGGCGGCGATAGTGGATCGCCTTGGCGAAATAGAGGTCGCCCAGTTGCCCCTCGTCGATCAAGCGCTTGGCGCCGCGAGCGCAGGGGTCATACAGGGTGCCGAGCTGAATGTGGAGCATCTTGCCCGTGGCCTTGGCGGTGTCGTACATCTTCTTGGCGTCGCGATAGGTCCACGACATGGGCTTTTCGCAATAGCAGTTAAAGCCCGCCTCGAGCACGGCCACCGTCATGGGCATGTGGAACCGGTTGTGGAGGCACACGTCGACCGACTGGATGTCATCTCGCTTGAGCATCTCGCGATAGTCGGTATAGACGTGGGGGATGCCATACAGCTCGGCGACACGCCGGGCCTCGGCTTCGTCGATGTCGCACACAGCGACGACTTGAGCATCGGGGATAGCTTTGTAGTTGTCGAGATGGTGCTTGCCGATCTGGCCCACCCCGATCTGCGCGATACGGACTTGGTCGCTCATCTGCCCTCTCCTGCCGACAGGCTACTCTGACTGGTGTCGGCGCCCCGATGGCGCCAACCAAACGCCACGGTTCGCATTCTAGACGCATCCACAATGAACGTCAACGGCAATCGGGCGCTCAAGAGCGAACACCTCTTGAGCAATATCGAACGGCTTGGCCCCCTTGGCCAGCGCCACCACAAGCAATGATAGACGGTCTGGCGCATAAGGCAAGACGGCGTTTGCCGCCTGGGCCTCCCTTGGCCATCCACGCGATTTGCCGTGCTCTGGCTCAGGTGCTATACTGCCCGTGGTCAGCGGGGCGTAGCGCAGCCAGGTAGCGCACTTGAATGGGGTTCAAGTGGTCGGACGTTCAAATCGTCTCGCCCCGACACCAAGGCCGGTTGAGTTTGGCTCAACCGGCCTGATTGTTTCTAGCGGGGAACGAGCGGCCACGCAGCGAGGGCTCGGCTGGCCTCTAGGCGGCCACCAGGTGCTCCACGAGGATGCGCACGCCGATCAACACGAGCACCGCACCACCCACGGCCGGGCTCCACTCGCGCAGCCACCGGCCCGCGCGGCAGCCGAGGTACACGCCCCCCATCGAGAGCACCAGCGCGACAACGCCGATCACCGTCACGGCCAAAGCGATAGGTGTCTGCAAGAAGGCAAAGGTGATGCCCACCGCCAGGGCATCGATGCTGGTGGCCACACCCAACAAGCCCAGCGTGCGCCAATTGTCGAGCGCCAGCAACGTACAGTCGTTCTCGCCATGGAGCGCCTCCCACAGCATCTTGCCGCCGATAAAAGCCAGCAGTGCAAAGGCGATCCAATGGTCGAACTGCTCGACATAACCGGCAAAGAGCGAGGCGCCGGCCCAGCCGATGACCGGCATCACTGCCTGAAAGCCGCCCATGGTCAGCCCGACGCGCAATGCCGGGCCGAACCGCGCCTGGCCATTCACGGCGCCCGAGCAGATCGACACCGAGAACGAGTCCATCGCCAGCGCCAGGGCCAGCGTCAAGATCGTCGCCAGAGTCATCCCTAACCCTCGAATCGGGGGGGCGCGGCGCGCTAGGCCGCCAGCCCCTCTAGCAGAATGCGCAGGCCGATGTAGAGCAACACAGCCGCGCCCACGAGGGGCGCGCGTCGGCCCAATAGCTCGCTCACCTTGCCGCCTAGATAGATCCCGCCCAGGAGGATCCCAAAAGTCACTGCGAAACAGAGCACGGCGAGGAGGGCGATGGGCTTGCCCGCTAGGCCAAGGCCCAGGCCCACGGCCAGTTGGTCGAGGCTGGTGGCGATGCCCAGATAGCCCAACGCCCGCCAACGGCGGATGTCGAGAAAGGTGCTCTCCTCCTCTTCCTCAAAGGCCTCGCGCGCCAGGCGATAGGCGGCATAGACCAAGAGCGCGCACGAGATCCACGGCGCCCAATGCCGCGCGAACTCGCTGAGGGGCGTGCCGACCAACCAGCCGAGCACCGGCATAGCCGCTTGAAAGAACCCCAACACCAGTGCAAAGCGGACGCGCAGCCAGGGGCCATCTTGCCGCTGTGCCGCTCCCAGAGCAAGGCCCACGCCCAGATCATCGACCGCCAAGGCTAGGGCTAGTAGTAGCGTCTCCCACCAGGCCAATAGCACACCTCCACGCACAAACCGATCCAGTATACCATGAAAGTCGCGGACTGCGGATTGCGCCGCTCAGCGAGCCCAGTCTCGCGAGCGTTTTTTGGCCACGGGCGCGGCTGTGCTATACTCTCGGGTCGTGACCTTTGGAAAGGTGGGTGACCCGCATGGCCGAGAACCAGGTGGCCGATAAACTGAGTGGTTGGAATGCCGAGCCGACGATTCCTGACATACGCCCTGGCGATACCGTGCGGGTGCAGGTCCGCATCGTCGAGGGAGGCCGTGAGCGCCTCCAGGCCTATCAGGGCGTGGTCATGCGCATGCGTCACGGCCGGGAGAACGGCAGTTTTACCGTGCGCCGTATTGCGGCGAACGGCATCGGCGTCGAGCGCACCTTCTTGATGGCTTCGCCGCGCATCGAGCGCGTCGAGGTACTGCGTCGGGCCAAGGTGCGTCGTGCGCAGCTCTACTATCTGCGCAAGTACCGCGGCAAGGCCGCCCGACTGAAGGAAGACCGCTCTGGCCTTTCTTCTGCGAGCTAGGCCGCCGTCAACGAGAGGCGCCACGTGCAACGCGATCCCGGTCTCGAGCATGAACGCTGGGCCTGGGAGCGGGGCTATCGCCTGATTGTGGGGATCGATGAAGTAGGCCGCGGTGCATGGGCAGGGCCCGTCGCCGCGGCTGCTGTCGTCCTTCCACCCGAAGAGGGCCTGCTCGAACGCCTGCCCACCGTGCGCGACTCGAAACTGCTCTCACCTGCGCAGCGCGAGCGCTGCTACAGGGTCATCCTCGATGTGGCGCTGGACCACGGCGTGGGCATGGTGCCCGCAGAGGAGATCGACCGCGTGGGCATCGTCCCGGCCACACGCCAGGCCATGACGCAGGCCATCGCTCAATTGCACGTCTGCCCCGAGTATCTGCTCATCGACGCCCTGCAGCTTGCGCTGCCCATCGCCCAGAAGCGGTTGATCAAGGGCGACCGCATCTGCCTCTCGATCGCCGCGGCGTCGATCGTGGCCAAGGTCGAGCGAGATCGCTGGATGGCCGCGCGCGACGCCGAGTACCCTGCCTTTGGCTTTGCCCATAACAAGGGCTATGGTACGGCGCAGCATCGTCAGGCGCTGGCCCAAGAGGGGCCGACGCCGCTCCATCGTCGTTCGTTTGCCCCTTTGCGCCTGCTAACGATAGAAGATCATGCCTAACCTCCAGCTGCCCATCCGTGAAGCCCGCCTGGCCGTGCTCGATGTCGAGACTACCGGCCTGCATCCGGCAGCGGGCGACCGCGTGATCGAGATCGCCGTCGCCGTCTCGCAGGGCGGTGAGATCAGCGAGACTTTTGTCAGCCTGGTGAACCCACAGCGGCCCATCAGCCCCGGCGCGCAGCGCGTGAACGGCATCACCGCGGCCATGGTGGCCGACGCGCCGCTCTTTCGCGAGATTGCCCCCGATGTGCTGCGCCTCCTCGATGACGTGGTGCTGGTGGGGCACAACACGCCCTTTGACCTCAGCTTTCTCTCGACCGAGATGTTCCGGGCGGGGAAGGCTCTGCCATCGCTGGTGGCGCTCGACACGCTGCGCCTCGCCCGCGAGGTCTATGTGAGCGGCAGCTATGCCTTGAGCACCATCGCCGCCGGCCTGGGAGTGTATGTCGATGGCCAGGCCCACCGTGCCATGGCCGACGTCTTGATGACCCACGGCGTGTTGCAGCAGCTCATCACCGACCTGGCCCCTGACGGCATTCGCACCGTGCAGGATTTCGTCCGCATGCAGGGAGGCGGGTTCGAGATGGGCGACGTGCTTCCCGAGCGCGTGCCCGAGCCGATCCGCATCGCCCTGGCCGAGGGGCGCATGCTCCGGATCTCGTATCGGGGCGAGGGCGGCGTCGAGACGCAGCGCATGGTCAAACCCCTGCAGGTGCTCGAACGGCCCACGGGGTTGTATCTCGATGCCTTTTGCCAGCTGCGCCAGGCTCGACGCACCTTTCGGCTGGACCGCATCGTCTCGATGGATGTGGTCGAGCGCTTTTAGCGGGGGAGGTCGCCCATGCCGGAAACTCCCGATCTGGTGGTCATCGCCCGCTATCTGCAAGAGCATGTGGTGGGCCGCACGATCGTCTCGGCGCGCGAGCTGCGCCCACTGGCGCTGCGCCTGTTGGCGCCCGCCGCCGACGCCAACGCCTTTTGCGCGGGGCAGCCCATCACGGCGGCCACCACCAAGGCCAAGTTCCTGCTGCTGACCCTGGGCGAGGGGCGCTATCTGGTGATCAACTTTATGCTCGCGGGCGCGCTGCGTCACTGCCCCGCCGCTGAGCCGTTGCGCAAACGCGACTATGTGGTGTTTAGCCTCGACGATGGCACAGAGCTGCGCTATCACGACCCCAAAGGCATGGGCAAGGTCTATCTCTGCACCGACCTGGCCGATGTGCCCGGCCTGTTGACCACCAGCCCCGATGCGCTCGACCCCGCACTCACCCTCGACGTCTTTCGCGAGCGGCTGCGCCCCCTGCGCGGCGAGATCAAGGGCGTGCTCACGCGCGGCGCGCTGGTGGGTGGCATAGGCAACGCCTATGCCGACGAGATCCTCTTTCGTGCGGGAATCTATCCCTTCCGCCGCAGCACCACGCTCTCGCCCGATGAGGTGGCCGCGCTCTATGCGGCCATGCGCGCCGTGCTCAATGAGGCCATCGCCGTGTTGGGCGAGCGCATGAGCGAGCCAGGCGGCGGCGAGATCGACGTCAAGATCCGCGACTTTCTCGCGGTGCACAACAAGCGCGGCCAGCCCTGCCCGCGTTGTGGCCAGCCGATCTCTGAGGTCAAGAGCGGCCAGCGCGCCACCAACTTTTGCCGGCACTGTCAGCCGGGCACGCTGATCCGGCAGTAGGGAGCGGGGCACAGCACGCCTCGCCCGAACCTCGTTCACGAAACGTGCGGCGGCCAAGCCGCGACTTTTTGACGGTAGCCCCGGCCTATGATATGGTAGGGAGTCGTTGCGGGGCACCCCGCTGGAACGATTTTGTGGAGTGTATCGCCTTGCTCGATCAGTTGGTGCATAACGGAGTCCTTGTCCCCGAAAAAGAGCCCTGGCGTGGCCTGAGCATCGTGGCGCGCGGCCAGCGCATCGCCCTGACGCCGCATCAAGAGGAGATGGGCCTGGCCTTTGCGCGCAAGGCGGGCACGCCCTATGTGCAAGACCCCGTGTTTGTGGCCAACTTTATGCGCGACTGGTCGGCTGAGCTGGGCATCTCGCCGCCGCTTACCCTCGAGGAGGTCGATCTCTCTGAGCTGGATGCGGTGGTGGCCGCCGAGCGCGCGGCCAAAGAGGCGCTCACTCCCGAAGAGCGCAAGGCCCTCGCCGCCGAGCGCAAGGCGCTGCGCGAGCAGCAAAAGGCACAGTACGGCTATGCCATCGTCAACGGCCAGCGCGTCGAGCTGGGCACCTACATGGTCGAGCCGAGCGGCATCTTTATGGGGCGCGGGCAGCACCCCCTGCGAGGCCGCTGGAAAGAGGGCGCCTCGGTGAGCGACATCACCCTCAACTATGGTCCACATCCCGAGGAGATGTCGGGCGACTGGGCCGAGGTGGTGTGGCAGCCCGAGTCGCTGTGGGTGGCTCGCTGGAAAGACAAGCTCACCGGCAAGCTCAAGTACATCTGGTTGAGCGACACCGCGCCTGTCAAACAAGAGCGCGAAGAGCAAAAGTTCGACAAGGCGCTCACTCTGGCCGACCACATCGCCGCCGTGCGCGAGCACATCAGCCGCGGCCTCGACGCCGAGAACGAGCAGACGCGGCGCATCGCCACGGCCGTCTATCTCATCGACGCGCTGTGCCTCCGCGTGGGTGATGAGAAGGATGCCGACGAGGCCGACACTGTGGGTGCGACCACACTGCGCCGCGAGCACCTGGCCTTTCACGACGATGGGACGATCGAGTTTCATTTCTTGGGCAAAGACTCGGTCGAGTGGCACAAGCTCCTCAAGCCCGAGGAGCGGGCGCTGCGCAACCTGCGCGCCCTGGCCGGTGTAGATAGCGATGGCTCAGCGGCTCCACGGCGCGACCCGCCGTCGCCAGACGCCAGCCAGCAGCTCTTTCCCGATGTGACCAGCGCCCACGTCAATGCCTTCCTCTCGCAAGTGATCCCTGGCCTCTCGGCCAAGGTGTTTCGCACGCATCACGCCACCCAGGCTGTGCGCGCCAGCCTTGAGGGTTCCGGCGTGACCACGCCAGACCCCGACTATGTAAAGTGGCGCGCAGCGAGTCTGGCCAACCTGGCCGCGGCCGAGCTGTGCAATCACACCAAGCAGACCAAGGGCAACTGGGAGACCACGCAAGAGCGCTATCAGCAGCGCATCGCCAAGGCTGAGGCGCGAGCCGCCCTGGCCGCCGAGCGGGCCGCCGAGCAGCAGGCGCTGTTCGCTGCGCTGCAGGCCGAGGCCGAGCAGGCCCAGGCCGACGCGCCCTCCATCGAGGCCGCCAGCAAGGTCGTGGCGCGCTATGCTCGGCGCCTGGTGGCCGCCCAAAAGCGGGTCGATACGGCTCAGGCCTCGGCTCAGCGCGCCGCCGACGCCCTGGGCAAGGGGCGCGCGCAGTTCGAGATCGCCAGCCAGAAGCGCACCTGGAACACGACGACGAGCTTAAAGTCGTACATCGATCCGCGTGTGTATCACCGCTGGGGCGAGTCGGTGGACTATGACGTGCTCAGCAACTATTACCCCGCCACGCTCCAGCGCAAGTTCGCCTGGGTGCGGTCCGCCGAGAACGACGCGGATGGCGAGGTCGAGCTAACGTTGCGCCCGTGCCTGCCCACCGACTTGGTGGCCGTGGCGAGCTTTTTCGAGCGTGTCCGCGATGAATACCGCGATCTCGACCTACCCACGCAACCCGCCGATGTGGCCCAGCGCTTTATGCCGCGGCTGAACGGCGACTGGCGCGCCACTCGAATCATCTTGGGTGAAGAGCGCGAGGTATTGGGCTTTATCGCCGTGGGGCCGGCCTGGCCCGACGCGCCGCGCTGCCTCGACATCTTGGTCGTGCTCGACACCGATGTGCGCCCCAAGGGGCTGGCCTACCGCGTGGCCGCCGAGGTCGAGAGCTGCCTCGAGGCCTATGACACGCAGCACCCCCGCGCGCGCCGCGAGCCAGAGACAACCCTGCGCCCCAGCGACCGCACCTGGCTCGCCTACGCCCCCGAGCTCGAACAGGTCTTGGCGCTGGATGGCCGCGGCGAGGATGACGAAGACTAGGCGCTGTCGCCTAGCCCCAACAGGCGCAGCAAGACGGGCACCGGCCGCAGGTCGCTGAGGATATAGTTCGCGCCGGCGGCGATCAACCGCTGGCGCTTGGCCGCATCCAGCGCGCCGGGGTGCTCTTCGTCGCTGGCCACGCCCACCGCCACCCCGCCTACCGCGTGGGTGTTCTCGATCTCGACATAGCCATCGCCAAAGGTGAGTAGCGCCGTCGGCGGCACCTGATGAGTGGCGAGGATGTCGGCGATCACCCGCGCCTTGGAGTAGCTGCGCCAGTCGGCGAGCGCGCCGTGGATGGCGCAAAAGTAGCCATCGACCCCCAGCAGCGTGGCCTCGGCGCGCACATCCTCCACATCGGTGCCGCTCGCCAGATAGCAGGCCACGCCCGCCGCGCGTAGGGCGGTGAGGGCCGTGTGCACCCCCGGCACCAAGTACTGCTCGGGCGGCGCGCTGCCCGAGCGCACGGCCGCGATGCGGTCGGCGATGTGCGCCTTGAGCCTCGCCAGATACCTCTCCTTGTATTCCTCGGGCGTGAGCGCCCGCCCCCCGCGTGCCTCCACGGCGTCGGCCAGCCAGATCATCTGGTAGATGGTCTGGATGCCCGTCGACGCCGCGATGTACTCGGCTACCACCCGCTCGATCTCTGGGCGCGGCTCGCTGGCCGGGCACGCGGCGAGGACCTCGACCATCAGCGGCGCCATCACCGTCTGCCAACCCTGCCGCAAGAGCGAGATCGTCCCATCGAAATCGAACAGGGCGTGAGCGATGTGCGCCCCTGCTGGGGCCGGTGCGATGACCTCGATCTCTGGTGCTGGCTGCATGGCGCCTCATCGTGGGCTGGGTTGGCGAGATGGTAGGTCGGGGCGGCCGCGTGGTCAAGCGGCGGTTATCCCACTTGGGATACTTGGGATAGGACGCCTATATCGCAAAATATCCCAAACCGCAACAGGCTACTCGATAGCAACACACAAAACCTTGACATCTCCAGTACGTTCTGCTACAATGCTGCTAGAACAAACGTTCGATCTTGGATCAACGACCAGGTGTGGGATGATGGCATCGCTTATCCAAACGCTGGATCGCCGCCGCCAGGGCACGCACTATACCGATCGGATGCAGCGCATCCTCTCGGTGTGCCAGAGCTGTGGCCTGCTCTGGCATGAAGAGCGGATCACCTTCCGCGACGGCGCTACGCAGGTCCGTCGGGTGACCGACATCGAGTCGACCGGCCAGGTGCTGGTGACGCCGCAATACGAGAAATACGGCCTCAGCGTCAGCCCGCGGGTGCTCAAGCGGGTGGTGGGGCTGTCGCGTCAGTTCGCCTATGCGCTGAACGTGCCCAGCGCCAGCGTCGAGGTCGACGGCAACGTCGTCTATGTGCGCGTGCCGCTGCCGGTTGGCGATCAAGACGGCCTCGTCACCTTCGAGGAGGCCTGGCACATCGCGCCCGACCTGCCGCGGGGCTGCCTGTTGCTGGGCATCGATGAGGATCACCATCAGCTGGCGCTCGAGCTGGTGGCGCCCACCAACGTGCACGCCGCCGTCATCGGCATGACGGGCAGCGGCAAATCGACCCTGCTCAAGACCATGATCCTCTCGGCCGAGCTGGTGGGCCAGGCGCAGGTGGCCCTGTTCGACCCGAGCGGCGGCTTGTATCCCCTGTCGGGGCACCCCACGGTGTGGCGTGGCGGGCTGTTCTCGACGCCCGACGAGTGCGAGGCGGGCCT
Source organism: Anaerolineales bacterium (assembly GCA_039680625.1). Lineage (GTDB taxonomy): Bacteria > Chloroflexota > Anaerolineae > UBA1429 > UBA1429 > JAAYDS01. The sequence continues at coordinate 25,006 of JBDKSN010000009.1, forward strand.
GGCTGCGCTGACGCGCCTGCTGGGGCGCGGGCCGCAGGGGTTGCTCTATGTCTTTGTCGATGAGGTGCCCGACTTGGTGATGCAGCGGCCGCGCATTCGCGAACACCTGGCGCGCCTGGCGCAGTCTGGGCGGCACGCGGGCATCCACCTCGTCATCGGCGCGCAGCACCTGCTCGCGAGCGAGATGGGTTCTATGCTGATGCGCAACATCCCCGTGCGTCTGGTGGGGCGCGTGGCCGATCGCAGCGCGGCCTATCAGGCCGCCGGCCGGGGCGATGTGCCCGCCGAGCGCTTGCGCGGGCGCGGCGACTTTCTCGTTGTCACTGGGATGCAGCAGCGGCACTTTCAAGCGGCCTACATCCGCCCCGAGCTGCTCGCCGCCTGGCAGCGGCGCTATCCCCCTCGGCCCGTGTCGCTGCCGGTGGCCGGTGCGCCCCTGCCCGAGCTGCCAGAGGCCGCCGTTGAGGGGCATGGCGGCGGCGGGCGGCCACTCGACGACATCCCCGAGAGGGTGGTGTCGCTGATCGCGGACTATGTGGCCAAGAACGGCAAAGAGCCTTCGTCCAACTGGGTCTATCGGCAGACGCGGCGGATGCTGCCCACGGGCGGCTTTTGTCGGGCCAAGGCGCGCCGGGCCATCGACCTGGCGCTGAACCTCGAAAGCACACAGGCGATTCTGGAGGCCAAGGATGAGCAAGAGCGTAGGTAAGGGCGTCTATCTCGTGGTGGTGACGGTGCTCGCCCTGGTAGTGTGCCTGGGCGTGATGCAGGTGCCGCAGCCCTGGCGCGGCCCGCTGGTGTTGGGCCTCTTTGCCGCTGGCCTGCTCGGGCTGCCGCTAGCGCTGATCGCGAGCGAGCGCCGCGAGGCTGGCCCCTCTGCCGAGAGCCGGCTTGCTGGCGAACACTCCACACCACCCGCCCCGCGCGTGCGCTCTTGGCGGCAAGCATCGCACAGGCCGTCCACGCGGCGCGGTGGCCTGCGCGTGGTGTCTCAGGCTGGCACCGGCTCGCGCTATGTGGTGCGCTAGGGGCTCCCGCTTGGCCAACCGCGCAAGATCCCATACACTAGGGCTGCCCGTGTGGAACCATTTCCGAGGCCTTGGCCGTCTTGGGGTGTGGCATGCCTCTCGTCGGGGCTGCGTCACTTTCAAGGAGTGGGTACTGGATCTAGGATATGGCTCGCTACGCTCAGCAGCTACGCGCTACCCTCCGCGCACACTGGGAGGTGCTGGCCACCGTCGCGCTAGTGGCGTGCATCTACGCCCCCGCCGTCGGTTTTGGGATCATCTGGGATGATCCTACGTGGTATCAGCTGACCAGAGGGCTAAAGGCGATCCAGCTCTTTGGCCCGGTGACCTCGTTTCATTTCTACCGTCCCCTCGCGCTGTTGTACAGCCGCCTGTTCGTCTCCGATGCGGGCATCGTCCAGCCCGCCCTGCAACACATGTTGCAGGTGGTGTTCCATGTCACCAACGTGGTGCTCGTCCATACCCTGGCTCGCCAGCTAGGGCTGAGCCGCTGGGCGGCTGCTGTAGCGATACTGGCTTTTGCCGTGCATCCTTTCGCACAACAGGCCGTCGCCTGGCAGGTGCCTCCGCAGCCGTTGGTGACCCTGGCGATGCTGCTCGTGGTGCTCACGGCCAAGTGGTATCTCGATCAGCGGCAAGTACGCTGGCTGGTGCTCTCGGTGGGCATCCTGGGCTGCGCCCTGTTCTATCAAGAGGTCGCACTAGGGGTATGGCCAGTGTTGGTTCTGTTCGCCCTGCAGACTCCCGACCAACGGTCTGGCTGGCTAACCTGGTACGCGCTGCCCAGCGCAGTCTTCCTCGGGCTATATGCGACTATGCCGAGAAAGGCCGGAGTCTTGGGGGCGGGCTACTCTTTGCGGGTCGCGGCCTATCTGCTCCAGGCAGCGGCACCGCCGTTGGGCGCACTGCGCGGCTTGACCTCGGGGTGGTCCACCGCGGTCTGGGTGGTGATCTTGGGGCTATGGACCCTGCTCCTGGTCTGGGCGAGTTGGCGAGAACGCCGATTCGCCGCCCTGGTGGGCCTCGTTTGGTATGTGACACTCATGGCCCCGTCTATCTTGGGCCTTTCCTGGGCGTACGTCTCGGTTGGGCCGCGTGTGATCTATCCAGGGCTGGTGGGGGTGGCGCTGCTGTGGGGCGCGCTATTCGATGCCTGGCGGGCGCGAGCCACTGCCTGGGCCGGACTGCTCTCGTGCCTGGCAGCCGTAGCCCTGCTCGGCACGTTGACGCAGATCACCGTTCAACTGCAATGGCTGTATGCGCAGGCGACGGCGCACTTGCAGGATACCGTGCAGGTGTTGTCTGCCCAGCCAGAGGCGCAGTTCCTGTTTCTGAACTATCCCGATCGGATCGCGCTCGCTGACCCGCCGTACGTGCTGGGTTACTGGGGGATCACCTTGGCGCCGCCCATCCAGCAACTATCGGACTATGCCCTTGCGCTTGAGGGAGCCAGCGCTACGGCACAAGAGGTGACGCGGCTCGACATCGGTCACCGCGAGTGGGACGATGCGCCGTTCACTGCCGACCTGCGCGGCACCCGAGTGGATGATAGCGATGCTGTCATTGCCACCGACCGTTGGTATGATGCCGTCTATACCACGGCGGTGTCTGCCAAGGGCGAGCTGGCCCTGCGCAAGGTGGGGGCCTCTGCTCGCGGCGAACACCCCCTGCCGCTGGCGCGGCTAGGCCCGAGCCTCCTGATCGTGCAGGGGCACGCAGAGCGTGAAGACCCGCACCGATTGCGCGTGGAGGTCACTCTCGAAGCCGTCGGTGGCTTGCTCGGCGACGATGTGTTGTGCGTGCAGCTGCTCGACACTGGCGGCGTGCTCATGGCGCAGGTCGATCAGAACCTGTGGGCTGGGTTTGTGCCAGCCAGTGCGCTGCCTCAGGGCGCCTTGGTAGACGAGGTGCGCTATCTCGATATCGGCAACCTGGCGCCTGGCGACTATGCCGTCGTCGTCGGCCTGTACAATCGGCAGACGGGCCTGCGCTATCGCGCCACCTGGGTCGATGGCCACGAGGCCTGGCAAGGCCTGTTGCAGATCGACACGCTACGCATCGAATGATTTGGGCCTCTCTCTCCACGTGGTATAATCGGCTGGCACGGAGAGGTCGCATAGTTGGTCGAGTGCGCACGATTGGAAATCGTGTACGGGGCAACCCGTCGCGGGTTCGAATCCCGCCCTCTCCGCCAAGGAAGAACAGACGGCTGGATGGTCTGCGCGAGCGCTGGCCTGGTAGGGGCAGCGTCCTGGACATCTGCGCGTTGTTCCATCCCTTCGTGGTGCCGAGTCCATCGAGAGCATCACACCCACGCCGATACCTCGGTTCCTGCTGCACTCGGAAAACCCGTCATGTCGGCGAAACGCACGGCGTCTTGCTACTCGATGGGCACAAGCGCGATGGCTGGCCTAGCCCCATCGGCAAGATGGCACCACTGAAAGGCGCACTCTCATCGGCCCACGCGACTAGGGGCTCTATCCTCATGTTGCTTTTCGACTTGGGTTGCCGCTGTCCCGAGTGCTGCGCACTCGACGCAGCCGGCGCCAACCCCAGCACCGGCGCGGTCATGGTGGTCAACGGCAAAGGCAAGTGGTGCACCGCGTTCGTCGGAGCCAAGGCGTGGCGGGCGCTCATCGCCTATCTGCGCCACCTGACAGACAAGTCGAGCAGCGCGCCTCTCTGGCTCGATGAACAAGGCAGCAGGCTGTCACATACGGCGCTGCGGGCAATGCTCGTCCGTCGAGCTCGGCTTGCCGGTGTGCCGGCGGCGTCACCCCACGATTTCCGACGAGCCTTTGCCATCGCTGCGTTGCGTGGGGGCATGGACCTCATCAGCCTGGAGCGCCTGCTTGGGCATACGTCTCTGGCCGCAGTGAGTCGCTACCTCAAGCAGGTGGAGGGTGACCTGGCGGTAGCACATCGCGAGGCCGGGTTGGTGGACAAGCTGCTGTAGGTCTATTCGGACAGCGCAGGAGCTCTAGTGGGCGCTACTCTGAGGCGCCTGCAGCAACATCGGGGGCGTTCGCATACGCCTCTGTGATGAACTGAGTGACCAGCTCCAGTTGCTCACCAGCCGATAGCGAAAAGAAGTGCACAGCCTCCAGGTCAAAGTCGCGCTTGTAGCCAACTGGCGCGTACCCGTTGTTGCCTTCGCACACAATCAAGAGGTGGCAGTCATAGCGGAATCCGCAAAACAGGCTCTTGGGTATGTAGAAGCCGCGCCAGCTCCAGCCGGCAGTGCGCTTGAACCCAACGCGGAGTGAGTCTGTGATGGCCGCCTCCAGCATCTGTGACAGCCTCAACATGGCGGGCACGCCCTGGATGTACTCCCAGGTTACCTTGTCGATGCTCATACCCTTCCTTTCGAGGAACCCGAGAAACCCGTCAATGAGGAATCGGGTGACGCTATCGCTGATGTCCAGCGCGGAAAGCCAATCGTGCACCTCGTACCAGCAAACGACGCGATAGTCTGCCGGACTGAGCATTGTCTGTGCGCACCAAGCCCGGGAACGGGAGAGTAGGACCAGGAGCGAGCGCTGCTTGCCCGAGCGTGCGAGTACCCTGGCGTACGCCTCAAGCTGCCCTACTCCAAGAGGCGAGTTGTGTTTGACCTCGATGTATGCCAGCGTCCGGGCATCCTCGAAGGCGATATCGACGATTCCGCGTGGGGTGCTCTCCTGCGTGCGTATTGCCAGGCTGGCGCTATCCCACCCGTCGTCCTCAGGGAGCCTGCACAGCCGATTGGCTAGCGTCAAGCCCTCAGCTGGGTGACGGCGCAGCAGGAACCGCAGCAGATAGACCAGACTCTCGGTAAGCTGGTTCTCAGTGTGCGGCGTGAGTCTCGACAGAGCAGTGAAGATATCCTCCGGAACGCTCAACGGCATACCCCCTGTCTCCTGCGCTGGCAAGGGCTATTCCTCGGGAGCTAATGTCCAGATGCGCTTGAGCGGCAGTTCTGCCTGTATCTCTTCGGGAAGCTGGTCGTACACTGCCAGGAGCGCCGAGACAAGCTCGCCGGCATCCATCAGGCGGACCTGGAAGAACTTCTGACGCGCTTCCGTGACGACAGACTGCTTGAAGCCGCCCCAGGAGACCAGCAATCCGTAACTGGCGCCAAAGGTGGGCATGACCCCCAGAAGGCTGCGTAGAACGACGACGTCTGCAGGTGTGTCGCTGGACTTGACCTGGACGCATAGCGTCGGGGGGTCAAAGCCCATCGGGCCACGCCCTGCGAGGATATCGGCGCCGCCATCCGCCCCTTGAGACGCAACATAGGTGCGGTAGCCCTGCGCTTCCAGAAGAGCTTTCACCAGGCGGGCCAGCTCATGGCCACGGAAGTGGCTGCCAACGTGGCGCGTAATCTGGTCGCGCGCATACTCCGCGAGGTCTGCAGGGAGCTGGGGAGACCCGTCGGCCTCGTCAACATCGTCTGCGCTTGGACCGATGTCCCCTGGGTCGGCGCCTGTAGACATGACGGCTCTGACGCGCTGTTCGGCGTTGTGACGCGATATCTGACACACCGCATGAAAGCGCCGAGCGAGTAGAGCAGGTCCTGGCCGAGGGCATGGCGCGGTATGTCCGTCCGCAGCCAGCTGGCGGGTCGGACGTGGTGTGCGCCGTCGGGGTTGTTGGCGCTGTACAGGTACTGTCCGGTGACACGCCCGATGGCGATAGCCGTCCGGGTCTTGAGCGGCAAGACCACCAGGTCGCCCACAGCAATCCTGCCGACGAATGCCCACAGTTGCGCGGCATGGTTCTTGAGCCGATTCAGCGAGTCGTTGGGATTGACCTGCTGAAGCACCGCCAGTACCTCATCGCGAGAAGAGCAACCCTGCAGACTGGGCACCTCATCCCAACCAACGACGGCGATGCTGTGGTCTAGCGCGAACTGCTCGTTCTCGCCTTGTGCCCCAGCTCGCACCAGCCAGACTGTCATTCCACTTCCTCCTCTTCCCGATGGTCGCCCTGCAACTATAGCTCTCGGAAAGCCAGGATGCGCGGACGAAATGCTACATGCCAGGCATTGAGTTGCTCTAGCAGCCACCGATGCTGGCGTGGCCGAACTTGATCAGGCGGTAGACCGCCGTGATGGCGGCGTAGGTCTTGCCACTGCCGGTGGCCATCTGGATGAGCGCGCGAGGATGGCCCTGGGCAAAGGAGCGCTCCAGGCCGGTGACAGCTTCAACCTGGCAGGCGCGCAGGCATGCCGTGGGCAACTCTGGCAGCTGGCGCAGGCGGGCGCGCAACGTGTCGGGCTGTTGCGCCCATTCCTGCAGCTGCTCGGGCCGGTGGAAGGTATACACCCGGCGCGAACGCGCGTTAGGGTCGCGCACATCGCGGAACAAGGTCTCGACACCGTTGCTCTCGTAGGCGAAAGGCAGCGGGTCGCCCCAGGTCTGCATAAAGTCAGGCAGGCCGGTCGTGTACTTGGCCGACTGCTCGGCCACGCCGCTGAGGGTGGTGCCGGCGGGTTTGGCCTCGACAACGCCAGCGGCCTTGCCAGCGACAATGAGTAGATAGTCGGCGGCGCCAGCGTTCACGGAGAACTCGCGCACGGCCACGCCGAGGGACGCCGATGGGTTCAGCTGGGCGCGGTCTTGCACGACCCAGCCAGAGGCCTCTAGCAGCCGGTCTATGTCCTGGCGGGCGAGTTGTTCGGGTGTGGGCATGGCAGCATCCGGCTCAATGACTGTCGGTTACGGCACATACACGGGGAATACGCGCTAATAATAGGGCGGAGCAGGGGGTAGGTCAAGTGAACGGAGCGCGATGGGAACGATGAGTCGGTTCCCGCGTGCCCGGTCAGATGGGAATGTGGCCGACAGGCGCCTAGCGTGCCTGGCCAAACCGCGATACACTCTAGGCAGCCTTACGCGCGCCCGACAGGAGATCCCATGCCCGGCCCAGTGGTCATCCGCTTCTTTGCCCCGGTGATCGAGGCCTCGGTCAACGCGCTGTTGCAGACGGTCGACAATCAGTTGCGCCGCGGTGTGACCGAGTTCATCTTGCTGCTCTCGTCGCCAGGGGGCAGTGTGTTCCACGGGCTGTCGGCTTACAACTATCTCAAGGGGATCCCCGCGCGCGTGACCACGCACAATTTCGGCAGCGTAGACTCGGTGGGCGTGGCGCTGTTCTGTGGCGGCGGCTGGCGCATGTCGGTGCCCCAGGCGCGCTTTACGCTGCACCCGCCCACGGCCAATTTCCAGAACGTGAGCCTCGACGAGGCGCAGATCGTCGAACAGCTCGCACGCCTGCGGCTGGACAGCGAGAACATGGCGCGCATCATCGCGGCCAACAGCAATCGCACCCTGGAGCAGGTGCTGGCGGCGATGCACGAGCGACGCACGCTCAACGCCGACGAGGCGGTGAGTTGGGGCCTGGTCGACACGATCCAGACCCAGCTCTACCCCGCAGGCTCGTTGGTGATCTCGATCCAGGCCGAGACGCAGCCGGCGCCCAAGCCAGCGTCGGCGCAGCCGACGCCAGTCTCGACGCCCGACATGCCGTCGCACCCGCCCATGGCTGGCGCGACCGCGCCCAAAGTCTAGCACCGATCACGATTCCCGCCGAGGAGCATTCGCTTGTTGTATCAGCGCGGTTGGCAAGACACCCTCATCGTCGTCGAGCTGCAACCCAAAGACACTCTCTTTTACAGCTCGCACGCGAGCGGCGTGCATGAGCTGGATCTGCTCGGCGCGCCCAGCGCCAAGGCGCCTCTCCGCGTCGACGGCCACTTGTTGGCCATCGAACTGGGCCGCGACGCGCCCCTTGCCGTCGATGGCCTGCAGCTCTGGCTCGACGGCGTCACCCCCAGCGGCGCGCTACGCCTGGCCCTGTTCGAGGTCGGCGCGCGCATCTGTCCGCCGCTCTTGCTCTGGCCGCGTGCGGCGGCTGCCCCGCCCGTGCCCTTGGAGGAGCTGCGTGAGACCCCCGACGGTTGGGCGGGCACACAGGTCTGGAAAGATGGCTCGATCTGGCGGCTCGAGGCGAGGGGCAGCGTGCTGAGCTGGCATGTGTTTCAGGCCGAGCGTGAGTATGTGCTCGACCCTGCGTTGCTGCGCTGGCAGGCCGAGCGCGACCATCGTCGTCGCGAGGGCCTGCCCGTGGCCGAGATGCCCCCGCTGCGTGCGCATTGGGCCAACGAGCCACTGTTGCTCATGTATCGCGGGCCAGAGTCCGACGTGCGCTGGTCGTGCGACGGCCACATCGAAGAGGCGCCCTATGCCGAGATCTCCTTCCATCGGGCGGGCGCATATACCGTGCAGCTCACCGTCTCGCGCGACGGTGAGAGCGACACGGCAGAGCAGTGGGTGGTGGTCTACCCCTCGCGGATCTGAGCCGGCCGCTACTCGACCGGCAGGCCCGTGGCTTCCTCCGACATCGCGCGGATGTTCTCGAGCGGCACGTTGGGCAAGATGGCCTCGTGGCTCGGGCTGATGATGAGGTTCGGCCCCAGGATATCGCGCACGCGGCGCACCTCGGCGCGCACTTGGTCGGGCGTGCCGTGGTCGAGCAGCTGCTGCGTGTCGATGCCCCCCAAGAAAGCGATGCGCCCCTTGAAATCGCGGGCCAGCGTCTCGGCGTCCATGTTCTCGGCGAGCGCTTGTAACGGATGCAGGCAGTCGACGCCCGCATCGATGAGCCGGTCGATCACCGCGTGGATCGACCCGCACGAGTGCAAGATCACCTGATAACCCCAGCGGTGCCCCTGCTCGGTGAACCGGCGGAACCAGGGCATCACGAACTCGTCGAACTGCTTGGGGCCGCAGATCAGGCCGCGCTGCGTGCCAAAGTCGTTGCCAAAGAAAAAGCCATCGACCAGGTCGCCCGCCTGCGCGAAAAAGAGCTCGTTGGCCTCGTAATAGAACTGGCAGACGTGGTCGGTGACGGCGTGCACCACGGGCTTGTTCAGATACATGTTCATCATATAGGTGTCCATACCGAACAGGTCCATCACCACGTGGTAAAAGGGCGTCCAATACCCGCTGGCGCGGTAGACATCGCCCAGGGCGCGCAGCCGGTCGAGGGTGGGCTGAAAGTGGAGATACTCGAGCTTGGGCCAGTCGAACGCCTCGACATCGGCCAGGGTCTCAGCGTGGGCCAGCGGCCCGGCCGCGCCATGCGACTTTTTCTCGATATGCCACAGGCCGTGGCCTTGCGGGTCGACATAGTCGTCGTCTGGGTGGATCCAGCGATAGTCGTCATGTAGCTTGCGGCGCAGCGACTCTTCGTCGGCCACGCCAAAGTGGGCGAACAACAAGGGCCACGTGTCGGGGTAGGGGTTGCCCGTCCAATAGCCACAGCGGTCGGGCGTGCCGCCGGCGATGATCGTGCGAATGCGTTCGCGGCTATTCATGGTCGCCTCTCGGAGCGAGATGGCTTGATCGTAGCCCCGCGGCAGGGCTTGTCAACCTGGCTGTTGGTCGACCGCATCCGCGCATGGAGGGCGCAGCCGTGATGAGCATCGCGGCGATGCCCGTGCTCGTGCAGATTTCGTGACTGTGGGTGGCCTTTAGGCTTGGTTTTCGTGAGCTTTAGGTGAGCGCGTCGAGTCTCGTTCCCAACCCGCTGTGGCGTGCCTGTAAGGCCATCTTGCGGCCCATTGCGGGGTCGTACCGGCATCTGGGACGGCGCTCATGGCTCTGGCAGCCTCCTCCGTATAGCATCCATAGTTTGACCGTTTACCCATAACAGGTATACTAGAAGTGACAGCTTTCGGGCTGTGGGTGTTCTCTGCACCCTGCGCCTCTTGCTCGGCTGGCAGGTCTCAAGCTGGCCGGTCAGCTCTGGCAAAGCGCACAACGCCACGCGGCAGCCCCCTCTTCCTCAGGGGGCTGCCGTATTTTATCGGCCAGGAATGGACATGGCCGCTCAGCCGCCGCGCCAGCCGGCAAAGGCTTGGGCGAGGTCGGTGGTGCAGCCGCCGTGGGCCGTGCAGAGCAGCGTCACGCCGTCGATGGCGGCCAGTTTGCGAATCGAGGCCAGGTGGGTGGGCAGGTCCATGATGCATGGCCGCAGTACGTGCTCGGCGTGGCCGTGGCAGAGCACCAGCGCATCGCCAACAAAGAGGATGTGCTCGTCGAGCAGATAGGCCAGCGAGCCGGGCGTGTGCCCGGGCACGGCGATGGCGCGCACGCTGCGCCCGCCACAGACGAGCGTGTCGCCCTCAGCCAGCGGCGAGGCCTCGCGGCGCAATGGGGGAAAGCGCAACGGGCCGATGTGCCGTGGGGCGCGGGCCTCCATCAGGCACAGGTCCTCGCGGCCCAGGTAGACGTGGGCCGTGGGAAAGGCCGCCAGGCCACCGACGTGGTCGATGTCGCCGTGGGTCAAGAAGACGTCGGTCACGCGCGCGGGGTCGATCCCCAGCCGTACGAGCGAGCGGCGCAGCAGCGGCGCGCTCCAGCCGGCGTCGATGGCGAGATAGCCCTCGCTCGCCTCGACGATAAAGAGACAGGCTACCAGGTTGTTCACTGCCCAGATGCCCGGGGCTACCGGCCCGCTGCGCAGCGGCGCGATATAGGGGATGCTGCCCCGCCACAGCGGCGGCCGTGGTCCGGCAGCGTTCGACAGCGGGTGGGGCATGGCTCGCGGCTTGTGGGTGAACATGCCCTGATTATACGCCTTGTCGCGGGCGCGAGGCGCGGCTAGAATGGACGTAGCTGTACAGAGAGAGGAGTTCGCGATGACCACTAGCCGAGAACGTGTGCTCATGGCCCTGCAGCATCGGCAGCCCGACCGGGTGCCCCTCGATGTGGGTGCGACCTCGGTGACGGGCATCGCTGCGTCGGCGCTGTGGCGGTTGCGGCAGGCCTTGGGGTTGCCGCAGCACCCCATCACCGTGCATGAGCCGTACCAGATGCTGGGCCTGGTCGAAGACGACGTGCTCGATGCCCTGGGGGTCGACGTCATCGGCCTGTGGGATGACGGCACCCTCTTTGGCTTTCCCAAGCGCGACTGGAAGCCCTTCACCATGTTCGACGGCACGCCCGTGCTCGTGCCAGGGCTGTTCAACACCACGCCCGACGAGGCCGGCGACATCTATCAGTATCCCCAGGGCGACCGCAGCGTAGCCCCTTCGGGGCGCATGCCCAAAGGGGGCTTTTATTTCGACGCGGTCGAGCGCCAGGAGCCATACGATCCAGCGACGCTCGACCCCGAAGAGTGGACGCGCGACATGTACCGCCTGTTCACCGACGAGGAGCTGCGCCTGTTCGAGACGCGCTCGCGCGAGCTGTACGAGGGCACGACGCGGGCCATCATCGGCAACTTTGGGCAGGGCGGCTTTGGCGACAT
>JBDKSN010000010.1:0-5337 GCA_039680625.1 Anaerolineales bacterium
ATGCCCATGGTCACATCGACGCGCTGTTGCGTATCGCCAGACTGCACTACCACAAACGTGCGGCCGCTAAAGGTGCGGATGGCCGCCGGCGGCAACCACAGCGCATTGTCTTTGCGCTCGATGACCACATTGACCTTGACCAGATCGCCGGCATTCAGCGCCAAGTCGCCAGGCTCGAACGATAGGTGGGTCATCTTGTCGGCCTCTTCCAGCGTCTTGCCGCCGCCACCACCGTAAGGATAGGGCAGCTGGATGATCTTGGCCGGGATCTCTTTGCCCGGATAGGCCGAAAGCACCACCGTAGCCTCCATACCCTCTTGGAGCTGCTGTAGCTGCGTGCTCAACGGCTCGGCTGTGATCTCGAACTCGCTCTCATCAGAGACGACAAAGACCTCTTTGTAGGCCTCAACTTGCCGCCCTTCATAGGCTGAGACTGATGTGACCTTGCCGGCGATGGGCGAGATGACCTGAGTATCGGCTACTTGTGCCTGCAAGCGTTCGACAGCCAGCTGATTGCGCTCGACAGCCATGGTGAGCTGAGGGTCAACCTCCGCTGCGATCTTGGCCACTTCCATCTCTTTGAGGGCGATATCCTGCTGTTTGATCTGGATGTCGAGCTTGAGCGCATCTCGGCTCTCTATGGCCGACTCATAGTCGGCCTGGAGGGCGAGCAATGCGGTGCCCTTGGGGCCTTCCTGCAGCTGTTGAAGCTCCAGCTCTTTGATGCGCACGGCATCCTCGGCGCGCTGCACGTCGGCCTGGGCAGAGTCGCAGTCTACGCCCTTCTGGCCACAGGCGCTATCTCGTCTCATCTGCGCCGCCCAAAGGTCGTTCTTGGCCTGGCCAAGTTGGCGCTGAGCGATCTCTAGCTCGATCGCATCGGGACCGTCTTGCGCATCTTGGAGGGCTGACTCGGCTAGTTTGACGGCGGTCTCGGCCGAGGTCAACGATTGCTGCAACTTGGCCAGCTGTAACTTCATGATGTTCAAGCTGATGTTGGCTTCATCGACGGTATATTTCTGATTGGCCTGAGCTTTGGCAAGGTCTAGCTGCGAGGTCTCTAGCTCGATCTGCGCCTGCGCCAGTTGCTTGACGAGGTCGTCATTCTCTAGCTCGGCCAGCACGGTGCCGGCCTCAACCTCGTCATTACGCTCGACGTACACGCGCTTGACGTAGCCACTCGTGCGGAAATACAGCGTCTCTTCGACCACAGGCGAGACACGCCCGGTGAAGGAAATGCTCTTGACCACTTCGCCACGCTTGACCGTGTAAGTGGGCTTCTCGATGACCGCGGGGGGCGGGATCGGCGTGGGAGTTGGTTGGGAACTTGTAGTGCCGGTACCTCCTGTGGTGCAGCTCGAGAGCATCACCACGGTGAGAACCAGGGCACTGACCAATCCTTGGTGCTTGGACATCATTCGTCTCTCCACTCTAGACTCGGCATTGCGGAAGAGCTGCACCGGGAGGTCAGCGATGGGGGCACCTAGGAAGGAGACGCTACAACGCGGTTGGGCCCTCGAGCGAGGGCCCCCATCGTGACAGCCTTGTCAGCCAGAAGCCATTACCTCAATTTAGCATGAATTGCGTATGTACTGCAAACAGACAAGCGCAACCTATTACCAGCCGGTCATGTCCGTCAGCTTGCCGCCTCAACGATGACCGTGATGTCCAAACTCACCTCAGGGTGCAGGCGCACCTGCACTTGATGCCGGCCCAGTTCCTTGATTGGCTCGGGCAGCACCACCTTGCGGCGATCCACAGGTTCGCCGAGGCGTTCGCTGAGCTCTTGAGCAATGTCGGCTGCGGTGATCGAGCCGTAGAGACGATCCGATTCGCCCACGCGCGCCTTGAACACCAACTCGATGTTCTTGAACTCCTCGGCACGCGATTGTGCTGCTGCACGCTCTCGCTCACTCTGCCGCTTTTGTTCCTCGGCGCGTCGCGCGTACTCCTTGAGCACGCTGTCCGTCGCGATCACCGCCAGGCCGCGGGGGAGGAGATAGTTACGCGCATAGCCATCAGCGACATTCCTGACTTCTCCGGCCTTGCCAAGCTTGCCGACGTCCTTGACCAGAATGACCTGCATGCGGAACCTCCGAGGCTAGGTGAGACTACAACATAATATAGCACACGTTCGTTGCCCTCGATAACGGGCGATCTGTGGGTGATAAGCCTGGGCGAATAGGTGAGTAGGTGTGCATCGGTAACCCAAAAGGCGAAAGGCGGAGCACACCGCCTGGCGCGCTCCGCCAACAAAGCACTGCGTAGCAGCTACAGCCGCTTGAGGATGTCGGCTTTCTTGGCGTCGTACTCTTCTTGCGAGATGAGGCCGTTATCCAGCATCTGTTTGAGCGTCTGCAGGGCTTGCATCGGGTCGCCTGCAGGGGGCTGCTCGGTCGTCGAACCCCGTTGTTGCGGCGCGGCAAACGAATCGGCCATGGCTCGGGCGGCGGCCATCCCGGCGGCCATGCCCAGCCCGAGCTGCGCCGACTCACCGGCAGTGCCTCCTGGCTGAGTGGCGGCATCGCCCACGGCGCGAGCGGCCTTGAACTTTAGATAGGCGTCCATGTTGCCGATGGCGCCCATCGAGGCCGCTTCATCGATCGCCTTGCTGGTCTCGTCGGTCGGGCTGACCGACATGACATAGAGCCGTTTCAGCTCCAGGCCTACCGAGGCGAACTCGTCGCGCAGCTTGGCTCGGGTAGCCGCCGAGATCTCGTCGAACATGGCTGGTAGGTCAAAGATCGATTTGGTCGTCTCACCGATCATGTCCGTCAGGCGGCTGATGATCATGCTGCGCAAGAAGCCGACGATATCCTGCGTCGAATAGTAACCACGCGTGCCAACCATCTGCCCTACGAACAACTGCGGATCGGCTACGGCCATGCTAAAAGTGCCATGAGCGCGCAGCCGGACCATGCGCAGCTCGCTGTCGCGCATGGTGATAGGCTCCGGAGTGCCCCAGCGCTGGTCGATGAAATCGCGCATGTTGACAAAGTAGACTTCGGCGGTGAACGGTGTGTCGCCGCTGAAGACCTTGCTCACCAGATTGGCGAGCAGGGGGATGTTGGCCGTCGTGATCGTGTGGCGCCCAGGCCCAAACGTGTCCAGCGCTTTGCCGTCACGGAAAAAGACGGCCACCTGGCCCTCACGGACGACGAGCTGTGAACCAATTCGAAAGTCTCCGCTGCCGCGCTCGGGGATGCGGTGCACGATCTCCTCGGGTGACGCGTCAGGAGATTCAATGACCTCGAGAATGCGGGCCATGGTGTGCCTCCTATGTCCTGCTACCTAGATCTAGTCGAGCAAGGCGTCTTGACGATGACTGAATATGGTGTTCAGCTCGTCGACGATGCGCACGAGGGTATTGGCTTCTGCGCCTACCGGCGCCCCACCAGCGAGCAGGCCGGCCAGTCGATCGATCTCTTGCCCGATCCGGTCCACGCCGTCGAGCATGGCCAAGTCAAAGTCATAGAGCGCTTCGAGCGCCTCATCATCGACCTTGATGGCATCGAAAAAGCCGCTATAGCCATACGCTGCGGTGCGCAGCCGATCGATCAAGAGCTGTAGCTTGAGGGCGGCGCGCTCGAGTACCATCGTGCCCTTCAAGTCGCCCTTGTCGGTCAAGGCGTATTGCAGATCGCCCAGGCGCTGCAACTGCTCGCGATAGCGGCCGGCCACCTGCACACGCAAGAGCTTGTCGGCGTCTCGACGGAGCTCCTTTTGGCGATAGCCGCCATAACCGGGGATCTTGTTCAGCAATGACTCGAGTTTGCCAGAGTTCTGTGCCTTGGTTGCCAGATCGTCGGCCATCGTTTGACTCCTTCGGCTGCCAGCGATAGGGTCGTTGCTGGCCACTATACGTTGCCGCCTCCTGGCGGTTGCTTCTCTTCGATTGTAGCCGATGCCTTGCGTGCTGTAAACGAAGGGGTCTATTGTCGATTCCCCCCTTTGCACACCCCCAGCAGCCATGCTAAGCTGCTCGCATGAAGAGCACACCTCGCGCTCGCCCGCGACACGGCGCGGGTTGGGGCGCTCTCACTCCGGGTAGGCGCGCGTTGCTGACCATCGCGCTGCTGTTTCATCTCTCCTTACTCATCTCGTTGTCGGCCGGCTGGTATCAGCCACTCACGTTCGACTCAGTGGCCACCCACGGCCGACGCGGCTGGGACTTTTACGCCTTGTATCAGGCCGGGCACAATGCCCTGACGGGTGTTTCGATCTATGAGAGCGATAACGACAAGATCGATGTGGTCGCGCCTGTATACACCCCGTATCGCTACCTGCCCTTTGCCGCATGCACCGTGGGGGTGGCCCTGAACGCGCTCTCGCCCGAGCAAGCCTATGGGCTGTGGGGGCTGGTCATCGAGGGCACGCTGTTGGCCTGCGCCATCACGTCGTGGCGCTTGGCCCGTGAGCCGAATCGCGGTGCGCTGTTGGCCAGCATGTGGTTGCTCTATACGCCCCTCTATCTCGAGTTCTATCTGGGACAGTTCACCCTGGTGCAGGCGGCATTCGTATGGGCCATGCTGCTGGCCTGCCGCACGGGCTGGACGCGGCGGGCCGACGTCTGGTGGACCCTCAGCCTGCTGTGGAAGCAGAACACGGCCTTGTTGGCCCCACTGTACCTGCGTCAGCGGCGCTTTGGGGCGCTGGCGTTGATTGGGCTGCTGGTGCTCGCCGCCAGCCTGCCTTATTGGTTGGCCATGCCGGGCTCTTGGGCCGATTTTGCTCAGAACTTGAGTGCTGTGCCGGGGCACCAGCTCGGCAACCTGGGCGTGCGGCAGTGGCTCTACAGCTTGGCCTCATGGCTGGCGCCGCATTGGTCGCCGAGTGGGCACATCTGGTTGGGCCGTATCTGGGTGCTTGTCGTGATCATGATGAGCGCGCTGGCCACGCTGCGAGCGCCGCGCGACGAGGCTCCAGCGCTCCTCTGCCTGTGGCTGACGACCTACTTCTTGACCTACCACGACGTCTGGGAGCACCACTATGTCCTCGCCCTGCCGCTCTGCGTCTGGCTGGTTCACCAACACGGCTCGCGCTGGGTGCTGGTCTGTTGGACGCTGCTCGCCATCTGGACGCCATACATCCTCATCGATCCTACTGGCCGAGCGGCTGTAGATGCTGCCATGCGCTGGACGCCCCTCAGCCCACCCTGGCTGGACGTGATCTACCACAGCGCCAAGGCGCTACCCATCCTGGCTCTATGGGGCTGGCAGGTTTGGCAATTGGCACGACAGAGACGACCATGCTCACCCGACTGCGCCACTACCTAAGCGCTGCCTACCAGCTGAGCCAGGCGCCCTATGCCGCGGGCACGCCTGGGCCGGGGCATGC
>JBDKSN010000011.1:0-38378 GCA_039680625.1 Anaerolineales bacterium
GGATGATAGGGGATACGCATGGCCAAGGCTGACCGCAAGTCAACACTGCACGAAGAGGATCAAAGCCTCGAAGGGGCGCGTAGAGCCTTCCAACAGGGCCGCTGGCGTGATGCCGAGCGCATCCTCATTGGCCTGCTTACCGACGATCCAGACAATGAAGAGGCCCAGCAGCTGCTCGAAGACACCAAGTTTCGCGCAGGCTTGGAGAATCAGAAAAAGGTGCGCGGTCGCAAGAGAGCGGTCTCGTGGCGGCGCGTGGTCACCTACGTCATGCTGGTGCTGCTCGTTGTCTTGGCAGGCGGGGGAGCACGTCAGATCTATGCCACGGAGGTGGCGCCGCAGCTAGAGGCCGCGCGAACGCTGCAACACCAGAGATCGTTGTTTGCGCATGCCCAGTCCTACTACGAGGCCGGCCAGTACGACCAAGCCAAGGCGACACTGGAGCAGTTGCTGGCCGAGGTACCGGATTATGAAGGCGCCGAGGAGCTCGCGGCGAGTATCGAGACTGACGCCGCGCTGCTAGAGCAGTACAATCACGCCGTGGCCCTGCAGGAGGCCGGAGACCTGGATCAAGCGCTGGCCGAGTTTGTCCAGATCACGGTGACTCGGCCGGGCTATCGCGACGTCGCGACGCGCATTGCGGCGATCAAGGCCATCCAGCGGCGCGACGAGCTCTATGCGCAGGCCGTGGAGAAAGAGCAGGCCGGTGACTTGGCCGGGGCGCTGAACCTGTACCAGCAGGTGCGGAGCATCGACTCTTCGTATGAGGCACAGACCATCGCCGACAAGCTGTTCAGCCTGCACATGAGCCTGGGCAAGTCGATCGCGACGGACTCTGCTGCTGGGCAGGCCGAACTGAATGCGGCCCTCAGCCACTTTGAAGAGGCGTTGACGCTGCGGCCGCGAGACTCTGAGGCGCGCTCTTGGCGTGATGCTGTAACCGACTATCTCCGCGGGCAGACCTATTACCAGCAGGGGGCGTGGGCTGAGGCCACGCGGCGGCTCCAGAGGGTGTATGATCTGCACCCGGACTTGCTCGGCGGCCGTGTGGTCGACCTACTCTACTCGGCGTATGTGAACTTGGGCGACATGTACCAAGCGCAGGGCGACACGGGCATGGCCTATGCCTCATACAGCCAGGCCAGTGCATTGCCGGTCGCCGACAAGGCGCTCGCCGACAAGCGTGTTGTCGACATCGTGCCATTCCTCACTCCGACGGCCACGCCAACCATCACCCTCACTCCGACGGCCGTACGCCCGCCCGGCCCAGCGCCGGCCCCCACGGCGACAGCGACGCCACAGCCGCTCAGCGCCTATCACAACATGATTGTGTTTACGAGCGACAACGAGGACTCTCCAGGCTACTGGATCATGGCGCCGGACGGCACCCGGCGCGAGTACCTGGGAAGGTCGAGTGCGCTGCGCAAGCAGTACGAGGAGCTGGTCGAGGCGCAGACCTACTCGCCCGACGGCAACTATTCGCTGTTTGTTCGCGACGTCAATGGCATCGCCCAGATCTTTGTGCAGGATCCGCCGACATCACAGTTTCCGTCGCCCAAACCGCGGCAGCTCACCAAGGCCGGCGGGCTATGCTATGATCCGGCCTGGTCTCCTGATGGGGCGCACATCGCCTTTGTGAGCCAGGCGTCTGGCAGTGATGATATCTATGTGATGAATCCCGACGGCTCGGGCGTCAAGAACCTGACCCCGAACAAGTGGGAGTGGGACAAGCATCCCTCGTGGTCGCCCGACAGCCAGCGCATCGTGTTCTGGTCCAACCGAGACTTGCACAAGCAGATCTATGTCATGGACGGGCAGGGCAGGAATGTGGTGAATATCTCGAACAGCGAGTATGACGAATACGATCCCATCTGGATCAAGTGAGAAGCGGCCATGTTGAAGGGGCGCGGAACACAGTCATCGCCATTCCCGAGCGCCAACTCGAACGATAGCCGAGACGGCCACTACAATCGCATCCGAACTACCGTTCAGCGGCGGCTGTTGGCTGAGGTGAGCCCGGCCATCGAGAACATCTCGGCCGAGGAGGTGCGCCCAATCCTGGAGCGCATCTTTAACGAAACTCTCGCTGAAGAGAGCATTCCGCTTACTCGAACCGACCGCAACCAGCTGTTTCAAGAGATCGTGGCCGAAGTCCTGGGCTTTGGTCCGCTTGAGCCGCTGTTGCGCGATGAGTCGATCACCGAGATTCTGGTCAATGGTTCGGATAGCGTGTATGTCGAGCGAAACGGGCTGTTGATGCTCTCGGATGTACGCTTTCGCGACGATGCCCATGTGATGCATGTGATCGACCGCATCGTGGCCCCGCTGGGGCGGCGTGTCGACGAGAGCAGCCCTATGGTCAACGGCCGCCTGCCCGATGGCTCGCGAATCAATGTGATCATCCCGCCGCTCGCCTTGAACGGTCCTTGCGTCAGCATCCGCAAGTTCTCGCGCAATGTGCTGACGGTCGCGGACATGGTGCGTACCCAGACAATCGACGAACGCATGGCCCAGTTCTTGCACACCTGCGTCTTGGGGCGCATGAACATCGTCGTCTCGGGTGGCACGTCGACCGGCAAGACGACATTGCTGAACGTGCTGTCGGCGTTCATCCCCGCAAACGAGCGCATCATCACGATTGAGGATGCCGCCGAGTTGCATCTGAGTCAGGCTCACGTCGTGCGGCTTGAGGCCAGGCCGCCCAACGTGGAGGGTACCGGCGAGATCACCATTCGGCAGCTGGTAATCAACGCCCTGCGTATGCGCCCCGATCGCATCATCGTGGGCGAGGTGCGCGGCGGGGAGGCTCTGGACATGCTCCAGGCCATGAACACGGGCCATGATGGGTCGCTCACTACGGTGCACTCGAACGGCCCACGCGATACCTTGGCGCGCGTAGAGACCATGGCCTTGATGGCCGGCATGGAACTGCCCCTACGCGCCATCCGCGAGCAGATCTCTTCGGCATTCAACCTGGTGGTGCACCTCGATCGTTTGCAAGATGGGTCGCGCAAAGTCGTCTCTATCGCCGAGGTGCAGGGCATGGAAGGCGATGTCATCGTCATGCAAGACATTTTCGTCTTTGAGCAGACGGGCGTCGTCAATGGCCGAGTGCAGGGCTACTTTACGGCCACGGGTGTGCGTCCGTCGTTCACCGAGAAGTTGGCCGCCATGGGCATGGGCCTCCCGCTGGACATGTTCACGCCGGCTGAGAGCGAGCGGCGCCGGAACGGTCGCGGCGGTTTGCGATCCGGGGGGTGGTGATGGAAACGGGTCTGGACGCCTCAGCCTACGGTTTGATGACCGCTCGCGAGGTGTTGACCGCGCTGAGCAACGTTTCGCCCGAGCAGGCTGTGCGTCGCTGGCCTTTGCCGACTGGCTTTCTGCCGCTCGACGAGGTCATTGGGGGTGGCCTGCGCGCCGGTGAGCTGGTGGTGTTGGGTGGCCCGACCGGTGTAGGCAAGACGATCCTCGCCCTGCAGATGGCGCGCAATGTGGCCCTGGCCGATTCGGGTGCACACGCTTTGTATATCTGCTATGAGCACGAGCCAGAGCACCTGCTTTCGAGGCTGCTGTGCCTGGAGTCTGCCAGCTTCTTGCCTCTCGACCAGGCGTTGACCATCAAGAGGATCGACGAGATCACCATGAACACCGCCGGTGGCGTGGGCCCAATCGCGGCGCTGCAGGCGAGTCGACGCTACAGCGCAGTGGTTGAAGCCGTGCTTGCGTACGCTGACCGGCTTCATCTGGTGCGCCCCGGCCGCATGTCGACGACCCTCAGTGCGATCGAAGAGTGGACGGTGGCCCTTGGTCGCGCCACAGAGGCGCCGTTGCTGGTAGTCATCGACTATGTGCAGAAAGTCGGTACCAACGAGCCGATCCTGGCCGAAGACGAGCGGATGACGAATGTCATCCAGGGGCTAAAGAGCATCGCGCTGGACACTGGCGCTCGAGTGGTGGCGGTTGCCGCAGCAGACCGCACGGCTCTCCGGTCGCCGCGGATCCGCCTTAGTGACCTGCGCGGCAGCTCGGCGGTGCAGTACGAGGCTGACATCGGCCTGGTAATCAACAACAAACAGGCTATCGTGAGCCGCGAACACCTGCTCAACGACCCGGTCAAGGGCGAGCAGATGCGCGGCTGGGTGGTGCTTAGCGTGGAAAAGAACCGCGCGGGTCTGGCGACGGTGGATATCGAGCATCGGCTGGATGCGCCGCACTTTTGCCTCGACCCGCAGGGGCAATTCGTTCGTGAACGGCTCATCGATCAACATGTGGTGATGGCCTGATGGAGTGCGATGGCAGTTATCATCGGTGAACAGGGTCCTGCTGCTGCCAATCCGGTACTGTCGACGCTACTGATGGCGTTGCCAGACGGTGTATTCGTGCTGCCACATCCTCGCGTGTACGGGCAGGAGCTAGGTTGTCTGGTGATCGCTCCCAGCGCCATCTATCACCTCGACATTCGCGACTGGTCCGGCGTTGTGCACGACCGAGGCGAAGAGCCATGGCTGGTAGAGGGCGACGATGGGCAATCACAGTCCGAGCCGAGCCCCTTGCGCCTGCTACGCACCGCACGCGAATCCATCGCCCGCTTCCTCGCCGATGAGGCGCCCGGACTAACGCCGGCAGTGCGTGGGTTGCTCGTCTACCGCGGGGACAAGCCCGAGGTCGTTGACGGCGAGATGCGCGTGCCCAAGCTCGTGTCGGTGGACGAGGCGGTGGTGGCTATCGCCGACGCGCCAGCAATGGTCGACTCGGGCCTAGAGACTGTTGAAGACCGAGAAGCGCTCGCCATGGCGTTCGATCAGCGGCGCCTGGCCTATCGGCAGCGCGCCTCGCGTCCGTTCGTGCTATCGACCGGGAAACACGCTCGGGTGCGTCGGGCCGGGTGGTCTCCTGAAGAGGTGCTCCACTTGTTGGCTCGCCATCCGGAACCCGCGGTTCAACAGCTGCTGGGCGGCTCGCTGAGCGAATGGCTGCAGACCGAGGGTGCGCTGCACTTGGCAGACCTGGCCACCGAGGCGCTCTCCCGATATCCCGCAGACGGACATCTCGCTCTCGAGTGGTTCTTGCTCAACAGTGGCTATATGCCTGGTCCAGCCCTCCAGCTC
Source organism: Anaerolineales bacterium (assembly GCA_039680625.1). Taxonomy (GTDB): domain Bacteria; phylum Chloroflexota; class Anaerolineae; order UBA1429; family UBA1429; genus JAAYDS01. The sequence continues at coordinate 5,112 of JBDKSN010000011.1, forward strand.
AGGCCCGCGAAGGTGCGCTTGGGCTATCTCTTGGCGGGCGAGAGCGCCACTGGCGAGGTCACTATCGACAAGCGCCGCGGTCCCGGCTATGTGTTCGGCCAGGCCACGAGCGAGGATCCGTGGTTGAGCGTTGCCCCCGAGGTGCTGGCCGGACGCACGCGCATCCGCATTACGGGCCAGATCTCGGCCGATATGCAGGTCGGTGAGCACCACGGCGAGGTGGTAATCACCGCCGCTGGCGTGGCAGAACCCAAGCGCATTCCCGTGGTAGCCCAAGTCAGGCGTGTGCCGTCGAAGTGGAGTCGATGGCTGTTGCGCCCGCTGCTCGGGTTGGCGACGGCTGCCCCTCTTGGCGCGGCACTCGGCTGGTGCGCCGCGTTGCTGTTGACACCGTACGTGTCGCACGGCGGCTTGGGCCTGCCGTTGGCCATCGGCGGCGCAGTACTATGGGGGATCATGGGGGCCATTCGTGGCGCGCAGCAACCGCCAGCCTGGCCATCGCTCTATGCGTTGGCGCACTGGCTCATCCGCGTGGCCGGTTGGGGCGCAGGCGCCGCGGCTCTGATGGTAGTGAGCTTACTGCTCACAGCACAGTTGTGGCCCGAGGCTGCATGGGTCAACACCACGCTGCCTGTCTTGGCCGGAAACGCCGTCCTGGCTTGCCTGTTGGCGGTGATACCAGCGACGGTCGCCGAGGCTGCGCGCAATCGGCGCAGCGCCGTCCATGGGGCGGGAGCTTCTGAGGGCCAGCCACGGCCAGTGGTGCGTGGGTTGGTGCTCACCGTGCTCTTGATTGGCCTGCTGTGGGGCGGCCGCGCCCTGGCGAGCACGCCGAGCGTTAGTCTTTCGTCTTCGGCGACGGCGCTCACCGAACGGGCTCAAGGGTGGTATGGGGCTTTGGAGCAGAAGGTGAACGACTATGTCGACCGCTTGTACCTGCAGCATCTGCAAGAAAGCAGGCCAGGGCGAGCGCGCGGACCGCAGGGCTGGTTCGACCAGATCCTGGGCCAGGACTGAATGCCGATGAACAAAGCACGACGACAAAGAGGGCAGAGCCTCGTCGAGGCTGCGCTAATCCTGCCGGTATTGCTCTTGCTCTTGGTCGGCGTGGTCGACCTCGGCCGAGCGATGTCTGCCAAGATCGCCTTGACGAACGCCAGCCGCGAGGGCGCGCGCTATGCGAGCCGCTATCCTAACCAGAAGAGCAACATCATCGCGGCTGTCGATGCCGAGCTCGACGCCAATGGTCTCGGGATCGACACCGACGAGGTTGAGATAGAGATCGTTCCCGATCCCTCGGGTACGCCCGCAGCGCAAGGGGCCAAGGTCACGGTGACATGCACCTATCCGTTCGAGACCATCATGGGGGGGCTTCTCGGCGTAGACTCGATCGAGATCCGGGCCGCGACGAGTATGATGGTCATCAGCGTACAGAACTGAGAGGCACGCGATGAACCACAGACTATGGAGACAAGAGCATCACTCCAGGGGGCAGGTGCTGGTGTGGGTGGCGGTGTTGATGGTCGTCCTGCTGGCCATTGCCGGGCTCGCCATCGACGGCGGCGTCGGCCTATCGCAACGGCGCCAAATGCAGAACGCGGCCGACGCCGGGGCGCTCGCGGGTGCGCGCGAGTTGTGCCTCGGCAACCGTGCACAGGCCCAAGCGCGGGCCGTAGCCTACGCGCAAGACAACGGCGCTCAGCAAGTGCAGGTGGAGCTCCGCAAGGCACCAGGAGCCGGGGAGACGGATAAAGAGAGCATCGTCTGGGTGCAGGCTCAGCAGCAGGTCGAGACGTCACTGCTAGGTGTGATCGGCGTCCATCAATACCCCGTCAAGGCCACGGCGCAGGCGGGTTGCATGCGCAGCCCCACTGCCTGCGGGCTGTGGCCCATCGCCTTCCCAAAGAGTGTTTGGGACGGCATCCCGTGCAACACAAGGGTCTACATCTGGGACGATGAGAAGGTCAGCTACGACTGTCAAGTGTGGCAGTGCACTGCTGCGGATGGCAGCAACGCGGTGATCGCCTCGTCCGGCGAGCGTGGCTGGCTCGATTTCAGTGGCTCGTTTGACCCCGGATATCCAAGTACGTGCCCTTCCGGCGGGGGCGCGAACATGATCAAGGAGCTGATCGAAGGAGACTGTGCTGGTCGCATTTCATTGCCCATATGCATCCCGGGAGAGCCCGGCAAGATCGCCAGTGTGGAGAAACCCATCCAGTCACGCATTCTCGCCAAGGTCGCGCTGCCGCTGTTCGACTATGTTGGCTGCGCTGATGGCAATCACAATAGTTACCACCTCTCGTCTTTCGGGTGCTTTGAGGTGATCGGCTACCACAAGAAGGCCAGCATCAAAGTACGCGAACACGAAACAGATGAGTGGACCACTATCGAGACTACCGTCATCGAGGTCAAGAAGACCTGCGACAATTGCCAGGCCAAATGTGCGACCGTCGGCGATGAACCCGCCTCAGGTGGAGGCGATGTCATCAGCATCGGCCTCATCGAATGACCAAAGGCAATTCGCTACACCAAGCTCGGCCATGCGCAGGCTCCGTACAACTGTTTCGAACGCCGAGATCGCCCGGCGCCTGCTTTCGCGCCCATGATTGAGCGAGTAGGATAGCCCATGTCACTGATCGCTGGCGCCGCGATGGGCGTCCTGGCTGGGATATTGAGCGCTGTGGCGCTCAACGCCTACTTGCCTCTGCGGCGCGTGTCGCTCCTGGGGCGCATCGCTCTTGGCGGCAGTCTCCTCGGGGGCATAGCCTTGGGGGTGAGCGGCGCGCTCTGCGGGTTGAGCCTACCTGCGCTGAGCGCTTTCCTCGTCGTCTCGGCGCTTCTCGCTGCGCTGAGCCTCATCGATCTGGCCACCCGGCGCCTGCCCAACATGTTGGTGCTGCTCCTGGGCCTTTGGGGCGTGCTTCAGGTGCCGTTGGGGCTGAACACCTGGCGCAGCGTGTGGTCGGGCGCGCTATTCGCTGCGGTGATGTTCGGGGTGCTGGCTGTCCTGGGGCGCGGGGCGTTGGGCGCCGGCGATGTCAAGTTGGCCATCGCCCTCGGCGCCGTGCTGGGCTTGCAGTATGCAGTCCGCGGCCTGGTCCTAGGCGTGTTGGCCGGGGGTATGGGCGCGCTGCTACTGCTGGCGACGCGTTCGGCTACGCGCAAAGACTCTATGGCCTATGGCCCCTACCTGGCCGCAGGCGCGTGGGTCACCCTGCTCGAAATGCTAGGGATGCTGGCATGAGGTACCAACATGGGCGCAGGCACCGTTGCCAGGGCGCGTGCGTTGCGCAGCTCGATCCGAGCGATTGGATTCCAACCTAGCGGCACTCTTTGCGCAGACCTCATCGCTGTCCTGAGGAGATCTCACTGTTGTCGACGCCGAAGATGGAAAGGCTGTCACAATGCATAGAAAGCTATTTGGCAAGGTGCACCATCCTAGAGGACAGGTCTTGGTGTGGGTTGCAGTGCTGCTAGTCATCCTGTTAGCCTTTGCGGGGCTGGCCATCGATGCCAGTATCGGCCTGTCGCAGCGGCGCGGAATGCAGAACGCCGCGGACGCGGGCGCTCTGGCGGGAGCGCGCGCGGTGTGCCTCGGCAATCGTGCGCAGGCCAAGGCACAAGCACAGGCCTATGCCCAAGACAATGGCGCTGGGCAAGTGAAGGTCGAAATACGCAATGCCGCCGGCGCGATCGATGAGGCGGCGGGCACCGTGGTCTGGGTTGAGGCGCAGCAGACGATCCAGCCGTCTCTGCTAGGCGTCATCGGTGTCGACCAGTACACCGTCAAAGCCACAGCCAAGGCAGGATGCATGCGCAGCCCTACCGCCTGTGGACTATGGCCCATCGCCTTCCCGCAGAACGTGTGGGAAGACACGCCCTGTGGCACTACCGTGTACATCTGGGACGATGACAAGATCAGCTATGATTGTGGGGCAAAGGGATGGGACTGCGTTGCGGATGACGGCAGTGGTGCACGCGTTCTATCGCCCGGCGAGCGCGGTTGGCTGGATTTCAAGGACGCCTTTGATGCAGGATATCCCGGCACGTGCCCTAACGGTGGCGGTGCTGCGCTGATCAAGGCGCTCATCGAAGACGACTGCGCGGGGCGTATCTCGCTGCCCGCGTGCATCCCCGGCGAACCCGGAGTCAAGGCCAGCGTCGACAAGCACGTCGACGCCCGTGCTGGCGATAAGGTGGCCATGCCCCTGTTCGACTATGTCGGGTGCAATGGCAATGATTACCACATCGCCTCCTTCGGTTGCTTTGAGGTGGTCCAGTACAACAAGAAGGCCACGATCAAGGTTTGGGATCCAAAGAAGGGACACTGGATCACTGAGAAGAACACCAAGGTCATCGAGGCGATCAAGACCTGTGACAATTGCCTGGCAAAGTGTGGCATCGTCAGTGACGACCCGGCCTCGGGCGGGGGAGACCTCATCGCTGTCGGCCTGATCGAATGACCAATGGATACTATCGTGAGCCTAGAAGCGTAAGACAGTTAGGTGATCGTCGTCGGCGGCTGTGTTGCGCTACAGGCGTTTGGGTTTCGATGCTCAGAATATTGGGGGAGCTACTGGCATGAGTCGCAGGAATGGGCGCGACCGTCCGATCACAGTCGGCGAACAGGGCGGCAGATACACCCTCTTGGCCCAGGCACGGGTGGCGGACGGTGCCTGGAGCCGGGGCGTGGGTCTCATCGGCACACGCCAGCTCGCCGCTGGCGAGGGGCTGGTGATCTATCCCTGCTCGTCGGTGCACACCTTTTTCATGCGCATGCCCATCGACGTGGTCTACGTCTCGCGCACCGGCCAGGTCATCGACGTCGACCGTCGGCTCAAACCCTGGCGTATCGGCAAGCTTCATCGCGGCGTGCGCTATGTGATCGAGACGGCGAGCGGCGGCGCGGATCGCGTCCAACCCGGGGATGTTCTACAGATCATCGGCTGGGCGCCGGGGCGCAAGCGCTGGGCGCAGGTTCAGCGCTAGTCGACAGGGAAACACAAGAGGGAAGCTGGCGCTTCCCTCTTTTTTCGTTGGCCGAACGATCACACCTGCGACCAGTCGAACAGCACGCCCAGGTACTCGTCTTTGTGGTCGCGCAGGCCCTCATAGGCCTGTTGGCAATCGGCGGGCGACAGGATGTGGCTGAGCAGCGGCGCCACCTGGAGCTGGCCAGCGGCGATCAACCGCAGGATGATCGCGCAGTTACGCTCGATCGAGTGCTTGATCCACCCCTGGCGGTCGCGCAGGGTAGGCAGGCGCCACTCGTGGGCGCCCTTGTAGGTCACGCAACCGGCATCGCAGAGATGGATGTCGCGCAAGAACGGCGTGACGTCGGTCGTGTAGGGCGCGCGCGGAGAACCCAGCAGGATGACCTCGCCGCCTGTGCGCGCCAGCTTGGCCGAGGCCAAGGCCAAGGGTGATAGGCCGATGGCCTCCACGACGGTGGCGCACATCTCGCCACCGCTGACGTCGCGCACATAGGCCACTGGATCGGTTGTGCTCGGGTCGATGGCGTGGGCGATGCCGCACGAGCGGGCGAGGGCGCAGCGCTGCGGCGACAGATCCATACCGATGACCTCGCAACCAGCGAGGGTGAATAGCTGCGCGGCGAGGTTGCCCACCAGTCCGAGGCCATAGACGGCCACATAGTCGCCCAACTCGGCGGCGCTCACGCGGATGGCGGTCATGGCCACAGCGGCCATGCGCGCAAAAACGGCCTCCTGCGGGGCAAGTCCCGCGGGCACCGGCAAGGCTACAGTGCGGCTGAGGGTGTGGCTGGCGTGGGGCGTGTACGAGAAGGCGAGGTCGCCGACGTGCAGTTGGTCCACCCCCTCGCCAACGGCCAGCACGGTGCCCACGCCGGCATAGCCGGGGACAAAGGGGAACGGCGCCCAGCTCTCGATGCCAGCCAAACAGGCCAGCTCGGTGCCGGGGCTGATCAGCGTGTAGACCGAGGCCAGGCTCACCTGGCCCGGGCCGGGTTGCTCGTTCCACTCGAAGGGCTGCAGCTCGGCACGATGCGCCTCGGGAAAGACGACGCGTTTAGCGAGCATGGTTTGGCTCAGACTCCTTCTGTCAGCTGAGAGTGCGTCTGCATCTGTCGATACCAGGCAGTATTCTCGCGGAGCATCTCGCGGATGGGCAGCTCGAAGGGGCAGCGCGACTCGCAGTCGCCACAGCTCTTGCACGTCTCGGCCGTGGCGATGCTCTGTTCGGTCTCGGTGTTGTAAAAGCGCTCGGCGGGCATGCGCCGGTAAAAGCTCTGGATGCGCAATACCGATGAGATGGCGATCCCCTGCGGGCAGGGCTGGCAATAGTCGCAGGCGCGGCAAAAGCGCGTGCCCAGCTCGCGTGTGCGCTGCGCGATCAGCGCCTCATCCTCGGCGGTGAGCACCGCCGGCCCCTCCATCAGCCCGACATTTTGCGCGACCTCGGCGAGCGATTGCATGCCTACGAGGGGCACCACATCGGGCACCTGGCGCAGCCAGCGGAAGGCCGTCTCGATGTCCCACAACAAGCCGCCGCCCACCGGCTTCATGGCGATGAAACCCACGTCGTGTTGGCGACAGAGGGGGATCAGCTCATCGAGCGGCTCGCGCGTAATAAAGTTGAAGGGGAACATGAGCGTCTCAAAGCGATCGTCGCGCACCATTTGCAGCGCCACGCTCAGATTGTGCGAGGTGACGCCGATGTGCCCGACGCGGCCGGCATCGCGCAAGGCGCAGGCGATGTCGTAAGGGCCACCCGGCTGCAAGATGGCCGCGTATTTGTCGAAAGACGAGACCCCGTGGAACTGCAAGAGGTCGATATGCTCGACTTGGAGTCGGCGGAAAGACGTCTCGACCTGTTGGCGGAATAGCGCGGGCTCTGACGCCGGGGCTTTGGTGGCGATCACCAGACCCTCGCGGCGCCCCTGGATGGCCAGGCCGATGCGCTCTTCGCTGGTGCCATAGCCGTGTGCCGTGTCGAGGAAATCGATGCCTGCATCGAGGCTGGCGCGCACCACGGCCACGGCGTCGTCGGTGCTCAGCCGCTGGATGGGGATGCCGCCGAACCCCAGCTGAGAGACCATCAGGTTGGTGCGGCCGAGACGGACCTTGTCCATGGTGCCTCCGCTCGTCTAGCCGGCCCTGCCGGAAGTGCCAAAGATGTCTAGGTAGTAGGAGCAACGCTCCTGAAAAGCGGCCTTGGCGACTCCGATCAGGTCAAAGTAACGCGAGTCGGGGTTCTGCTGCGCCTGGCCGACCATCGCCTTGGCCGCGCTGGCCACCAGGTCGGTGGCAATGTTCACCTTGCCGACGCCGTTGGCGATGACGTCGCGGAACTGTTGCTCGGTGCTGCCCGAGCCGCCATGCAGGACCAAGGGCAGGTCCACGCGCGAGCGGATCTCGCGCAGCAGAGCCAAGTCGATCTGCGGCGTGACGCCCTTGGCATAGGCGCCGTGCGCCGTGCCGATGGCGATCGCGAGAGAGTCGACGCCCGTGTCCTCGACAAAGCGCTCGACGGTGGCGGGATCCGAGTAGCCCTTGCGCTGCGAGCCGATCTCGGCATAGTCTGTGGCACGCCCCACGTGGCCGATCTCGGCCTCCACCGAGGCCCCCACGGCGTGCGCGGCCAGAACGACGGCACGCGTATTGGCCACGTTCTGCTCATAGGGCAGGCTCGACCCGTCATACATGACGTCGGTGCAGCCCATGACCAGGGCCTGGATGCACACCTCGACCGAGTTGCCGTGGTCGAGCATGTACGAGATGGGCACGGCGAGCTCTCGCGCCCGGGTCTTGATATACTCGGCATGCGCGCGGGCGTTGGGCCGCATGTATTGGAGCGGGTACATAGCGATGATGCAGGGGGCGCGCCGCTCTTCGGCGGCAGTCAAGATGCCCTCGGTGGCCTGCATGTCTTCGGTGTCGAACAGGGGGATGGCCCAATGCTCGCGGGTGGCACGATGCAATTCGCTCAAGATCGATACGAGGGACATGGCAATATCTCCGATCTCAGGACAGGCTTCTGGAGCATATCGTGGTCGCGCAGGGCCTGGTTGTCAACTCTGCCATCTCAGGGGTAGAGCGCGCGCACGGCTTAGCGCGGACGGGCCTACTGGCCGGTGACGCCCTGGCCAAAATGTCGGTCGGCGAAATCCATATAGCGCTGCCAATCGTAGCTGGTCAGGCCGTGGCCGCCCGCACGCACATGGTAGCCGATGTGGCCCCACAGCGGCTGGTGGATGGGTGGCATGGCCTCTCCGGGCAGGCCATCTTTGCCCAACAAGGTATATACGGGAGAGGCGAGCTTGGCCCCCAGGTACTCGCCCTCGGGGTCGGCCCAGGTGTCTTCGGCAGCGCTGGCGACGTACACCGGGCGAGGCGCCATCAGCGCGATCAGCAGGTGCTGATCGATGGGCAGGGCATCCTCGTGGTCGCTGTAGGCGTGAAAGTTGGCGCAGAACCAGTGCGGAAAGCGCTCGTTGATGGCCGCTACCGTCTCGCCCACTCGCCGCCGCGAGAGCGCCGCGCCGCCACAGCCCGAGTTGTTCGAGATGGCCAGGGCAAAGCGTTCGTCCTGAGCACCGGCCCAGAGAGCGGTCTTGCCGAGACGCGAGTGCCCCAGCACGGCGACGTGGCGGCCGTCGACGTCGGCATCGGTCTGCAAATAGTCCATTGCGCGACTCAGCCCCCAGGCCCACGCGCCGATGGTGCCCCATTCGTCGGCCGCTGGACGCGTCTACCCGGCCGCGTAGAACAGTGGGTGAATGCCGTTCTGAAAGCCATCGTCATCGTCCGGGTCCAAGTCGCCGCAATAGACGGTGGCCACGCCATAGCCGCGCGCGATGATCTCGCCTATGGGCCACGAAGCGGCGTCCTGGCCGCGAGCATCCTCACTGGCCGTGTGATCGTCGCCGTCGGGCACCCAGGAGTGCGCCAGCCGGATCTCTGGCTCGGCGCTCACCGTGTGGTTGCCATGGAAATTCAGCCCGAGGAAAACGGGCACCGGGCCGCGACGATGGTCGGGCAGGTAGAGCAGGAGGTCTATCTCCAAGTGCGACCCGGCGATACGGCCGACGACCTGCTTGCGCGTCGCCTGCCCGCCGAGGGCATGGTCGTTGGTCTCGACCAACACCCATGACACCGCTACATCTTTGTCGGGTGTGCGGCCATACATCTGGGTGCTAAAGAGCCGCAGGATCTCGGGGCGCCTCTTGTCGGTCCAGATCGCCGCACTAGTCACCCGTGAGCGATCGACACACACCAAGGGATCGGGCAGGGTAGCAAGGTCATCGGTCAACGATGGCGAAACGACTGCGTTGGGCATGGTGTGCTCTCCAAAGCAAAGGCTAGAGGGCGCCGTTTGGCGACAGCGCCCTCATTGTCAACAGGCAGGGTTATTCGTCGAAGCGAATCTCGCGGCCGATCTTGCCGCTCTCGAGCACGGCCTCCATCATCTGCTGCACGATCAGGCCATGGCGCAGCGGCGCATGGCACTCGGTGCCATCGAGGATGGCGTTGACAAAGTCCGCAGCGACGTTGTCAAAGCCCTCGCGGGTGCTGGGGATCTTGATCGAGACGTCTTGCGGGGCGTTGTTGACGGTCTGGTAAAGGGTCAGCGGGTGCAGGCGAGCGCCCGCCTCGGTGCCCAGCAGGTCGATCTGCGTTTCGCCCTCGAGATACTGGTGGCTGGCCCAAAAGCTCTCGACTTGGAGGCCAGCGCCGTTGTCAAAGCGGATGAAACCTCCGCCATAGTCGTCGGCCTTGAACTGGCGCCAGTAGGACTCGGGCGGCTGGCGAAAGTCCCAGTAGCCCTGGCCACGCGGCCCGAACTTGGCGCCGGCCACGCCGGTGACGCTGATCGGCTTGGGCATGCCCAGCAGCCACCACACCGAATCCAGCACGTGGACACCCATATCGCGAAAGGCGCCGCCGCCTTCGAGCACAAAGCCGACCTGCCAGTCGGGGATGCGGCTGCGACGAATAGCCTGGGCGCGCGCATAGTAGAGCTCGCCAAAGTAGCCCTGCTCGCGCAGCTTGCCCAGGTACTGCACCTCTTCGGAGAAGCGCATGCTCAGCGACATCATGTTGACGAGGCCGGATTTCTCGGCCACTTCGACCACTTTCCGAGCCTCGTCGAGCGAGCTAGAGAGTGGCTTGGTGACCATGACGTGTTTGTCGTGCTGGAGCGCGGCGATGGCCACGGGCACATGCAGCTGGTTTGGCGTGCCGACGAACACGGCATCGATGTCGGGGTCCTGCACCATCTTCTCATAGTCGGTGTAGAACTTGACCTCGTTGGGGATCTCTTTGCTAAAGTCATGCATTCTGTCTTCAAGGATGTCGCATAGAGCCACGATCTCAGCCCGCGGGTTCCGCATGAATGCGCGGCCATTGGCGCGGCCAATGCCCATACCGACGATACACACCCGTACCTTGTCCATCGCTGACCTCCACAGATGTTGCCTCTTGGGCGACGCTAGTGTGTCACAAGTCGGGCGGGCATGCAAGGTGCGGCGGCTTGCGTGACGTGGTGCGGCTTGCTAACATCCCGACTAGTGCGAAAGGAGCAAGCCAATGGACAAGCGGGCCTTGTTGTTGCTGGGCGGCACGTGGCACGACTTTGAGGGCTTTCGGCAGAGGTTCACGCCTCTGTTGAACGGTGCGGGTTACGCCGTAGAGCCGACGTATGAGATGCAGACCGTCCTTGATTTAGCGCATGAGGACATCGACCTCGTGGTGCAATACACGAGCTTTGGCGTGCACGAGCGCTTTCCCGATGCGGCGCCCGGATTCACTCCCGAGCAGGCGCTGGCCCTTTCTGACTGGGTATCTGCTGGCGGGCGCTTGCTGGGCGTGCATGGCGCCAGCGTGATCGGGCCAGCCCCCAACTCAGTGCATGAGGCGCTGGTAGGGGCGCGTTTCATCGAGCACCCCGCGCAATTCGCATTCACGGTGTATCCCATCGCGCGCGAGCATCCCGTGATCGCGGGCGTGGAGGCGCTGGCCGTGCACGACGAGTTCTATCTCCAAGAGTATGCGCCTGATCTCGCTGTCCATATGGTCGCGATCGACCGGGGCCGCGCCTATCCGATGGTGTGGACGCGCCAACAGGGTGAGGGCCGGGTGGCCTATGTTGCTATGGGCCACAGCGACCAGGTCTGGGGGTTGCCCGGCTATGTCCAGCTACTGACCAATGCCGTCAGTTGGCTCGGAGCACAGGATTGAGGTCAGGGCGCGTGCTGCGTGGGTATAGCTGCAGCGAGTTCGAGCATGTTTCCGATTGGCAGCGTGCCCATGAGCCAATCGTGATCGAGTGCAGCCTGCTGACCGGTTTTTCCACTCGGCTCCCAACATGCTAGAGTCAGGTGTAGCTAGAAGTGATAGGAGCCAGATGATCGATAGCAGGGTGGGCGTGCGGTTGCTCTGGATGGCTGCACTGGCGGTCGCGTTGGTCGCTTGTCGTTCGACGGCAGCAGAACCCGCTGCCCAAGCCAGCCCGAGCGTGGTTGCCGCGCCCAGTGCCACCCCAGAGAACCGTGCCACGGTGACGGCCGGCGCTCCGTCTTTGGGTGAGAGCGCGCCGGTGGACCCAGACCAGCTGGACGGCCTGCGCGTCGTCGGCTATGCGGCGCGCGTGAGTGCCGGCCCCTCGGGCACGGCCTCCGACGACATTGTTCAGTTTTTGCCTGAGGGGCTGGTGCCTGTCTTTGCTGTCGCCGGCGCCGATGATGATGTCGAAGAGAAGCTCGCCGCCGCCCGTGAGCTGACGGGCGCCGAGGGCAGCTGTCACCTATATGGCACCTTCGAGTGCGGCGTCGGCGAGGTGCGCGAGTGCCGGCTGGTAGTAGACAAGGTGCTGTTGCCCACGGAACAGAGCGATCCCGAGCCGGTAACGGGCCTGCAGGGCCATATCGTCTCGCTCGGCGACGACGGCGCATTCGATGACAAGCTGGTGTTGACTGGGCCGCTGCCCATAGAGCTCGGCATCACCTCAGCGGTGTTTGAGAATGGCTACCCTCTGCTGGACGACGAGCTCGCCGCGTTGCGCGATACAGGGGCAGTGGTTTCGTGCGATGGGCAGATCGTCAGCGGTGTCGACGATGTCAACCGGGTGCAACTGCAAGTCAGCGCCGCGTCCGTTGACGGCGAGGCCATCGACCCGCTCGACCACTGGCTGACCCATGAGGAGCCTGAGCTTGGCCTGCGCTTTCGATATCCGCCAGGAGCTCGAGTGGCGCGCGACGGGGCCTTCGTCTCGATCAACCAAGGCGACGTCTCGCTCGTGATCGGCAGCCGACGACGGGATCAAGAGGAGGCCATCACTTGGGGACGCACCGAGAGCCTCAAGCCTATCGGCCAGGCGCTGATCTTGGGGCAGTGGGAGGCCAAGCTGGCGTGGGAGGTCGACGGGCGGCTATTGGGCATTCGCTATGGGGCTACGTCGAATGTGCGCGATGGCGGCGAGCTACAGCGGGGCAAGCGCCTGCTGACGGCGTCGCTGTGGCAGCTCGGTGACGACTGGTTCGCCAAGGGCGACCTGCCCGCCGAGGCGCAGATGTGGGCCGACATCGTGTTGAGCACGCTCGAACTGACCGAAGAGGCCGAGGGCGAGTCGACGGCGACGTTGCCCAATCCGGCCTCGGCCCATTGCGTCGAGCAGGGCGGTGAACTAGAGATACGCACCGACGCCGAAGGGGGCCAATATGGCGTGTGCCTCTTTGCCGATGGCAGCGAGTGCGAGGAGTGGGCCTTCTACCGCGGTGAATGTGCGCCTACGGGCGAGATGCCTGAGGCGACCATCGCGCCGCCGAGCTATGTGCATCCGACGATGGGCTGGGGTCTCAGCGTGCCGGCCGACTGGTCGCTGAGCGACGGCGCCGACTATGTGCTCTTGAGCCGCGAGGTCGATGGCCGGAGCTACCTGCTGTTCGTGGGCGCACGTGCGACGGGCACCACAGAACCCGCCTTTGGCACCGGGTTGCCCGAGGGCGAACTGCAGCCCGGCGGCCAGATCGACGTGTTCGACTATGCCCTGGCTCGACATGAGCTCGTCTTTGAGGGCAAGGTCAAGGTCATCTCGTACGACATAGTACGTTCGGGCGGCCTAGAGTTCGTCTGCCGACTAGATGCCGTGCAGCGCGAAGGCCAGACCTACGCCGATCTAGATATCCCGGCCGAGGTGCAAGACGAGGCCGATGCCATCGTCTCGTCGCTTACTTTTGTGCGCTAAGCGGCACTCTCTCAGCGGCTGGGCCGCAACTGGCTGGGCATCACGTGGAGTGGCTGGACCTTGGCCGAGCTCGTGGTGTAGGGCAGGGCACGCTCGATCTGCAATGTGTCGCTTGCGCGCCAGATGTCCGTCATCAGGCGGCCTCCCGCAGTGCGGTGCTCTAACTCGCGAAGCACATAGGTCTTGATCTCGGCGGCATCCAGCTCACCCAGTCGGGGGCTGACCACCAACTTGAGCACCGTGTGCGCGTCCTCCTCAGCCTCCACGAACTGATAGTCGGTGGGCGCGCCGCCGAACCGGTTGGGCAAGGCAACTTCGAGCAGGTCGAGCAAGTCGGCGCCCATAAAGTGCATGCCCGTGCTGGTCAGCTTCTCATAGTTGCGGATCGTGTGCAAATGCGTCGTCAGGCCGGCCTTGCCTAACGGGCAACCGCACGCGCGCTCAGACATGATGCCATAATCCCCGGTCTCTACGTTGAGCATCACCTTGGGGGCGGTGGGGCGTAGCGTCGTCAAGTAGAGAGCGCCCACTGGCTGCGGCCAGCCGGGCACCTCCTTGGCAATCTGCAGGAATGCGCAGCGATGCGTCATCAAGTGCATGTCGTCGAGGGCGTTCGGCGTGCCGCACGAGTCGCCCAGGCGGCCGACCTCCGACATGCCATACGCGCTGAACACATCACAGCCGGCCTCGTACATGACAGCTGCCTTGGCGGGCGTGAGCGGTTCCGAGAAGGTTCGGAACATGTGCCCATGGATGTCCAGACCCAACCGACGCGCCGCCAGGCACAGCTCCACGGCCGAGCTGACGATGGTGTCGACGATGTGCGGCTGCCCGCGACGGGTCTGCTCGGCGAGCCAACGCGCGATGGGTTCGGGCCGATTGAAGGGCACGTAGCGCGGGTAGGGCGTAGGGTGCCCGGCCAATGCGGTCAGGGCACAGGTGACGCTATGGATCACCAGACCCTTGATACCACCGGGCCGGCGCGGGCCAGGACGGGTCTGCGTATACCAGCGCCGGATGGGGATGCCTTGCCGCGACCAGACGAGCACCCACTTGAGCGCACTCACTGCTGGCGCAGCCACGCGCCAGAAGATCTCGGGCGTCTCGAGCGCATCATGCGCTTGCAGCCAGAGCACACCCGCCGCACACTCTCCCTCTAGATCATCCAGGTCGAGCACGAGACGCGTGCCCTGGGTGCGCGAGCCGCCGGTGACGCCCTCGAGGTGGCCGCGCAACGTTGGGTTGTCAAAACTGGCCGTCTGCACCGGCAGCTCGAGCCCCGGCCGTGCGATGGGCACACGCCCTTTGAACTCATCGAGGGTGATATAGACGCCCGCGGCATACAGGGTGCCGAGCGCCGCATCGACTCCCTCGCGACGGATCAGGGCAGCCACATCGGGCTCACCGAGCCCCGCGTAGGCAAAGAGCGCTCGATAGGGGCTACGCGGGTTGGTGAACACCCCGCCGTGCAACGTCTCGATGAGATTGTCCTCACGACGCGCCAGTTGGGCGCGAATGTCTGCTACCGGATCTTCTGGTGCGGGCGGCCGCCGCAGAAAGGGCACAAGTCCTGTGGCATATCGCCAGCCCATGCGCAAATCGTTCGCCAAGCTCATAGCCACTCCATAGAATTGATTCGAGGGACAGCAGCAGGGAGGGCTGTTGCGTCCTCCCTGCTACAACACAGAGTCGAGGTCTACTGGCAGCTGCAGCAGCCAGCGATCTTCCAACGGTCGAGGACGTCGCGCACCTTGGCGATCTGGATGGCCACCTCAGTGTACTCGTTCTCACCTGTGTGGTGCTCGATCCCCCAGAAGCCACAGTAGCCCGCGTCGCACATCATCTGCATGGTGCCCATCAAGTCACCAGCGCAGGTCTCCCAGTGAACGTGCGTATGCATCGCGTAGGGGGCCATGAGCTTGTCGCCCTCATTGCCACGGAAATGCAACAGCACACCAAAGGCCGGGTGATTCACCGCCTTGGCGATCGAGACCATCGTCTCGGGCACGACTTCGGGACCCCAGTGGTTCTCGGGGCCAAAGCGAAAGCCACGATCTTGCGCCAACTGGCAGTACTCCTGGTAGCGCTTGACGATATAGTCCATCATCTCGGGGCTGAACGATTCATGCCCACGACCACCCGCGTCGAGGCGCATCGTCTTGGCACCGAGCACTTCGGCCGCATGAATCCAGCGCAGTGCGTTCTGATAGTTGGCTTCGCGCACGTCCGGATCATCCTCCCAGAGGTGGGGGCCATCGACGCACAGGTTCGCCAACACGAGATCTCGCGCGTCCAGCTCGGCCTTCACCTTGCGCAAATAGTCCTCATCCAGCGACTCGATCATGCCCGACCAGATGTCTGCCTGAACACCGTAACGATACTTGACCGATTCCAGATAGCCAAAAACGTTCATGCGCCCGTCGCGCACAAGCCCGTGGAAGGCATACGAGGCAATGCTGATCTTTTCCATGAGTGCTCCTCTGGTGAACAGTGCTACGCTACACGCGGCCGAGGCCGGGCTCGGCGTTCTCGATCTCTTCGGCGGTCACTTCGCGCCCTAGATAGTTCGAGATGTACACGCCCTCGGTGATGAAGGACGTCTTGAGCGCGATGCCGGCGGTGTCGAGCAAGGGCACCTTGCCCTGCTGCGCCGCCACCCAGTGCACCTGCGAGCCGATGTAATAGTTGGCCAACGGGTCGCACTGGCCCCAGCGCCAGGCCGCCTGCTTGGCGTCGATCGTGCCATCGAGCTCCATGTCGCTCAACGTCGTATAGTACTCGAGCGGGTCGACCCGCAGACCGCCCTTGGTGCCATAGACGCGATCTTCATTGGGATCGTTGGCGTGGATCGCCCAGGACTCTTCCATGATGAAGGTGATGTCGTTGGCCAGCCGCACAAAGCCCATGCCCAGCTCTTCGACGTTGTACTTGCCCGACTCGCGCCGGTCAGGGTACATGTCGATCTTCTGATAAGTCTTGCCCGCCACGCTGACCAGGTCGGGGTTGTCCAACAGCCAGACGATGCGCGCGATGTGATAGACGGCCATATCGAGCATGGCGCCGCCGCCCGAGGTGTTGGTGTTGACAAAGGCGGGCGAGCCATAGCCATCGACCCAGGGGCGACCGCGGCGGCGATAGTGGATCGCCTTGGCGAAATAGAGGTCGCCCAGCTGCCCCTCATCGATCAAGCGCTTGGCGCCGCGAGCGTCGGGCGAGTACAGGCTGCTCAGTTGGATGTGCAACATGCGGCCCGTCTCGCGTGCCGTGTCGTACATCTTCTTGGCGTCGCGATAGGTCCACGACATGGGCTTTTCACAATAGACGTTCTTGCCCGCGCGCAAGGCATCGACCGTCACCGGCATGTGGAAGCGGTTGTGCAGGCACACGTCGACCGACTGGATGTCGTCCCGCTGGAGCAGCTCGTGATAGTCGGTGTAGACGTCTTTGACGCCATACATCTCAGCCACTCGCCGGACCTCGGCCTCATTGATGTCGCAGATGGCGACGATCTCTGCGTCTGGGACGGGCTTGGGCTCACCAGGCTTGCCCCAGTAGCCCTCCATGTGGCGTTTGCCGATCTGGCCAACGCCGATCATTCCGATGCGCACTCGGTCTGCCATAAAAGCCACCCCTTTTCCGATATTGAGCAGTCCCTTGTTGGGACATGACACGCAACTAGCCCGGCCTGCACAGCTATCGTGATGGCCATCGAAGGATGTCAAGTGGGGCCACAGGACACCTCAGCCCTTCACTCCCGTAATGACCACGCCTTGGATGAACAGTCGCTGTGCGAAAAAGAACATGATCACCATGGGTAATATGAGCAGTACGGAAATAGCCATCAAGTGGTTCCACTCGGGTTGGTAGACACCCTGGAAAAAATAGAGTCCCAACGCGAGCGTCGACTCGGTCATGCTCTTCAAGTAGATCAGCGGACCCATGAAATCATTCCAGCTGTACATGATGTTGAAAATCGCTACAGTGGCCAGGACAGGTGCTGACAGTGGCAGGATAATCTGCCACCAGATACGAAAATGGCCGCAACCATCAATGCGCGCGGCATCATCATAGTCGAGCGGTATGGTCATAAAGAACTGCCGCAACAGGAAGATGTTATAGGCGCCACCACCAAACCAGGCCGGAACGATGAGTGGCTTCATTGTATTCACCCAACCAAGCTTGGTGAATAGAATAAACTGCGGAATGAGCGTGACAGAGCTGGGCAACATCATAGTCGCGAGCACTACAATGAACAACCAATCTCTATCGGGCGCACGTAGCCGTGCGAAGCCATAGGCTGCTAGTGAAGCGCTGAGCACTGTCCCGACAAGTCGGCCGATCACAATGTAGAGGCTGTTGCGCAAGAGCCGCATGAAGGGGATGGTTGTCACCGCTTCATAATAGTTGCTCCACAAAAACTTGCTAGGGATCCACTTGGGTGGATTGGCATAGATCTCGGCCTTGTTCATGAGCGAAACCGAGATCATCCACAGGAAGGGGATCATGATCACCACCACACCACAAAAGAGAATGAACAAGATCAAACCCTTTGTGATCAGCGCCGAAGCTTTCTTGCCCTGGTACCAGCGCGGTCGCTTGATTGCCTCATTTGCCCTGCCTGGGTTGCTCAACGAGTCTATTGTCGATGTCATGCTATCAGACATGTTGCAGTACCTCCGCGATGCATGCCTAGCGCTTTACAGCGCCTTCGTAGTAGACCCAAGCAGATGAGCTCTTGAACACAAGCATGGTCAGAATCAGGATGATCACAAAGAGCACCCAGGCCATCATTGAAGCATATCCCATGCGTATGTCGCGAAACGCTGTGTAGTAGAGTTTGAGGCCAAAGAACAGGGTTGCGTTCTCAGGTCCGCCTTCAGTCATCACAAAAGCGTTGGTGAATGACTGTAGCGAGTTGATGATGCCCATGACCAGGTTGAAGAAGATGACCGGCGTCACCATGGGCAGGGTGATCTTCCAAAACTTGCTCCAACTCCCGGCGCCGTCTATGGTGGCCGCCTCATACAGAGCCGTGGGAATTCCCTGCAAAGACGACAGATAGATGATCATGCTTCCGCCCACACCCCAGAGGCTCATGATAATGAGTGCCGGAAGAGCCCACTGCTTGTCAAAGAGCCATAATGGCCCCTTGATGCCCACGATCGCCAGGAGTTGGTTCAGGATTCCGTTCGACGGATGAAAGATCAGTGTCCACAAGACAGCAACAGCAACACCTGACAATACCGAGGGCAAGTAGTAGAGCGTGCGCCAGATCGAGACTCCTGGAATGTCCGCATTGAGCAGCAGAGCGATGAACAGGCCAAGGATGAGCTGAAGAGGCACTGATCCCAGGGTATAGAGCCAGGTAACCCTGAGGGACAGGAAAAAGGTTGGATCGACGGTTACGGCATCGCGATAGTTTTTGAGGCCGATCCAAACCGGGGGCTGTGAGACGTTATACTTTGTAAAGCTCAAAAACAGAGATGCCAACACTGGGAATAGGGTGAACACGAGAAAACCAACAAGCCAGGGCGAGATGAACAGGTGAAACGCCCAAGCCTCACGGCGTGCCGACAGGCTCGAATGACGGGCATAGCCCATAGGGCACCTCCTCTCAGGGCAACTCAACTATCGAGCAGGCGGAGTGAACCTCCACCTGCTCAACGAGTGCGCTTCTGCTACTCGAACTGGGCGTAGTACTCGTCCCAGTTCTTCTGCAAGAGCTCACGGCACTCCGGATATGCCGTGGAGGCCGGCTCGGTATTGTAAAGAACCTTTTCGGAATATGGTGTCCAGATGTCATTGAGCCAGCCCGTCGGAGGCGGCCATGCTTCCTCATAGTGCGAGTACGCCAGGCCCTCGGCGATCATGTTAGCGTCGATCTCCGCGCTGAAAGTGGGTGCGAGTCTCTCACCATATTTGGGGATCTGTGAGATACGCGCTGGCAGACACTCGCGTAGATCGACGGAATACCGATAGGAGATCTCCTCTGACGAGATATACTTGACCCATTCCCAGGACTCGTCGTGGAACTTGGCCTTGGCGAAAATCGCTGCCTGATCCATGCACAGCCGGTTGATGAAGCGGTCACGCGCTGGGCCGTGTGGCAGAGCAGCAAAGTCAAAGCGAAAATCCGCAATATCCCTAAAGCTAGATACGTTCCAAGTCATGGCTGATTGCATGGCTACCTTGCCGGTGTGGAAGGGCGATGAAAGCAGGCCAGAGAACTCGGTAGCTTCATAAGGCGGGGGTTGGAAATGCCGATCATAGGTATTGGTCCGCCAATAATCCGAACCCTCGATGAACAAGTCATCGAGGCCCACATTGCGGCGATCCTGAATGTCTGTTCGTGGACTGTGGCCCCCAAAGCTAAAGCCCCACCCCTGCTGGGGTTCCGCGGTATAGAAACCATATTGTACAATGTTTTCTGGGTCGAATCCTGACTGGCTTGCAGTCTTGCCGGTGTTATCTACTGTCAGCTGCAATGCCATCTCGACCATGCTCTCTAGATCCCAATCGTCGGTGTTCCATTCATGGGGTGGTTCGGGGATACCTGCAGCTTCAAAGAGATCCTTGTTATAGATAAGGCATCCACAGAAAAGCTGTACGGGCATGCCATCGAGTGCGCCTGTGAACGGGTTTGTGGCCGAGAAGATTGATACCTCGTGAAAGTCGGAGAGATCATAGTTCTCACGTTCGATATATGGCTTGAGGTCGAGCCATTCGGAAAAGTCGGGCGCCCGGAAATAGTTGATTGCGCCTCCCAGGGGCGACGCTACTTCTGGAGGATCACCGGCCGCGAGCATAGTCTGGATACGGGCGGTGTGTTGCGCTTCGGGCAAGAAGATGTGCTCGACAGTGATGTGCGGGAATTTCTCATGGAACGACTGGGCGATCATCTCATACATGGGGATCATCTTAGCCGTCATCCCCCAGACGATGTCGCGGACAGTCACGCTCTCTTTCGCGGCCGCTGTCGGAGCCTGAACTTCAACTACCTTTTCGATGACCTTGGGTGTTCCCTCAACGATAACCTCCTCTTTGACGATCTGAGTCACCACTTTCTCAACCTCGACAACTTTCGGCTGGCAAGCCGCCAACAAGACTGCCGAGCTGGTGAGAGTCGTTGCACGCAGAAACGCACGGCGATTCATGTTTTTCATTTGTTTCTACCTCCAAGGCTGCACAAGGACACCATCTACTACAGCTCTTGATCCAGGTCTCGCTGCTCTATCCCCCTTTCGACATAACTGCCATCTGTGTCCCACCTAAACACAACAAGACCCCTTCCCTAAGGGACTAGGTCTCTTCCACCATAACACTCATCATGAGTAGGGCCCCTCGGTGGCCAACAGAGCACATGCCAGCATGCCTGCCTTTGCGCGGTGCTTTTGAAGGACACTAACCACTAGCACTCTAGCAGTGACTAGAATACAATATAGCTGATATTGGCGTGAGCTAAGGTTCCTGTTTGTCACAAAGATGACATCAACATGACAGGAGATTCTGACAGCGCGAAAGAAAATACCGCCCTCGTGCGAGATGCTTTAGCCCATCTCTACGACTATCCCTATCTTCAAAAGCACCCTTTAGCTGACCAGCTAGGCATCGAGGATCAGCTCCCCCCGCGAGAACGCATGCGACGATTGCGGATAGCGCTGATCGAGGCCATAGAACAGCTCAAGCCGCTAGATGAGACGAGCGCGCGTTCCCCCAAATCACGCTCGTACCAGGTGCTCAATCTCCATTATGTGGAGTCAATGTTAATCGAAGAGGTGGCGCGTGAGCTGTGTATCTCTGTGCGGCAGACCTATCGAGATCTGCGTAAGGCCGAGGAGGACCTGACTGCCATCCTGGGACTTGATGCTGTGGACGAGTCGGGACAGCGGGGAGTCGAGGTGATGGCTGATGGGAGTGGTTTGGCCGATGAATTTGCCAGGGTGGCCGACAGTAGTAGGGACAGTAGCCCATTGGCAGAGATCGTTGTCGAGGTTGCCGACGTCGTACAAGCATTAGCCGACTTGCGCGGAGTTCAGTTAAAGGTCTCGGTAGACGGGACTGGTGACGAGCATCGCCTTTTGGCAACGGAGCTGGCCCGTCAGGCAATTACGTCTTTGGCTAGCTTATCTATCCAGTCGGCTGTTCCTGGATCAGTCTTGCATATGCGGCCGATCGCCACTGATCAGCGGTTGTACGTGGAGATCCTTCTTTGTTGCGATCTGCCTTTCCAGCACCAGCAATTGGATACCGCAAGAAAGCTCCTCGCGATGGCGGACGGCGATCTGGCGATATCGATAGTCGCCAACCGCTGTACACTTAGAGCTTCATGGCCTATCGCTCGCAAAAAGCGTGTGCTGTTGGTCGATGATAACGCCGAGCTCGCGACGATGTTCGAGCGATTTCTGCAGGACACTCCTTATGAACTGGCGATTGCCCGAGACGCTATTGAAGGCTTTTTTCTTGCATCAGCAAAGAACATCGATTTGGTCGTGCTCGATGTAATGATGCCAGGCAGAAATGGATGGAGCCTCCTGCAAAGGTTAGCCAACAATGTGACCACTCGAGACCTTCCCGTCATCGTCTGCTCTGTGATCCACGATCCAGAGCTAGCCGCTTCACTCGGCGCTGTGGCATCATTGGCCAAGCCGGTTAGCCGAACGAGCTTGCTCATCACGCTGGACGAGGTAGTGCGCTCTAGGCATCAGCGGGTGGCGTGGCCTCAATGATCACCCGCAGGTACTGCAATATTTGCTGAACGCCCAGACCGGATTGGTTCCCAATCCAGATCGCTCCCTGCCTGGTTGCCAGTAGTTGATTGGCATAATCTGTAGCAGTAACAGCCACCACGTTAATGTTATCAAACTGTGGATCCTGCTGCATCCTGCTGAGTAAAGTGAGGCCATCCATGTCGGGCATGACAAGGTCCAAGATGAGCAGGTCTGGAGGCGATTCCTCACAGAGCGCCAAGGCTTCGAACCCATCATAGGCGATGCGAACGCGGGTGACACCATTGTACCCTTTCAGGTAACGCATCATGAGTTGAGTGAAGCCGCGGTCATCATCGACGACTAGGACATCACCTCCACCGAGTTTGCTCACAATGTCAAGCAGTGCCTTTTGGCGTACAGGTTTTGACAATGCCGCACGAATCGGCAGCATAGCAGCCATCCAACTGCTGCTAGGGAGGGAGGTGACCACCACAGGTAATGACTCAAACGCCTTAACCATCTCGGCTGTGACCACAGGCTCTTCCGGTTTGAGGGGAGCTATGTTCATCACCACAAGACGGGGGCTAATGGCTGTCGCCAATTTTTCGGCCTGTGCTAGGTCTTGGGCTTGAACGACATCAACATCTGGCAAATGGCGTGACAGAAGCTCGGCAACGGCTGGATCCTTGTCGACTACAATTACAGCAGGGTGAATGCTGATCGAATGCGGTGATCTGGCGCGAAGATGTAATAGCGGTGAATCGATCCTGGCACCGATTGGTAAGGTAAAGTGAAAGGTGCTCCCCTTGCCTACAGTGCTCTCTACCCATATTCGACCTCCATGAAGCTCAACAAAGCGTTTACTGATAGCCAAGCCAAGGCCTGCCCCTGTCCCCCCTTGTTTGTGACTTTCTCCTGCTCGGTGATAGTCCTCGAAAATACGTTCGAGTTGATCGGCTGGTATACCCGATCCCGTGTCCATTACCGAAACCACGACCATCGAGTCTCTCAAAGTGGCAGATACTCCGATCTTGCCCTGCTGGGTATTGCGCACAGCGTTACTCAGTAGGTTGATCAGCACCTGGCGGATTCGGACGTCATCTACAGAGAGCGGAGGGAGACTATCCGGAACTGAGATGTCAAAAGCGAGTCCTTGCCTCTCAACCAACTGCCGCATTGTCGCACAAGCTTCGTAGATGATATCTGCTAGCGAACAGTCCTCACGGTGAATGGGCATCTGCATTGAGTCGAGCGTGGAGAGCTCGAGAACGTCATTGATGAGGTCCATGAGATGCCTGCTCGAATGGTAGACCTGAGCGATGTCACGGCGAAGCTCAATGGGCCAGACCATGTCACCATAGATGTCAGGGGTAAGGTGCATGAGCTCGGCAAATCCAAGAATGATGTTCAGTGGTGTGCGCAGCTCATGGCTGATGGTCGCAGCAAAACGTTCCTTGAGGCGACGCGCCTCATCCGCATAGGCGCGGGCGATCGCAAGCTCGTTACGGGTGTGCTCCAGCCTGCGTGTTGCCTCGACGAGTAGCGCGTTATTACAGTTGATTTCTTGCTGTCGATCGCGAAGTTGTTTCACAAGGTGTTCGGCGTGTTCTTCCGACTGCCATGCCCACTCGATCGCCGTGTACAAGCCTCGCGAGAAAATGAAAGAGAATACGGCAGTCAGCCAGAGAAGTCCGACGGCCGAATATACTATATTATCAGGTATGTCGCTGCATAACAAAAAGGCGCTGCTCAAGCAGGCTGAACCAACGCCCATCGTAGGATGTAGTGTCGAGCACGCGATGACAAAAATCACGCCCAAGAACGGTACAACTGGCTCGTTGATACGATCGAGATATAGCCCAAGCGCTATTGTGGGACCGAGTAGTAGTACCAGATGTGATACGAGTGGCGCTCGCTTACGCAATAGATAGACTAGTGCACCTGAAACAGATATCCAGAATGCCGGCGCGGCGATCTCAAGACGAAAGACATCGGCTGGCAGGCATGCCCAGGCTATGAACCCACCAATGACCAGCAGGGCAAGGCCAATATAGGTGCTCAACTGCTCGCGCAGCTCGGCCAGGTCGGTGCGCGCGTACTGCTGGGTCAGATTGTCCGCATAAAAAGTGTGCATCTCGCTTGTTTGGCCATGTGGCATACTGTCTACCATAAGTACCCTCATTGACACTGCTCGTACCAGTGCCTAGCATCCCGACACGCGCCTACATCCCGTCCAGGTCCATGATCTTTTGCATGACATCGGCATCGACCTGGAACTCAAAGGCCTCGTCCCGCAACAGCAGCGTATGTTGCTCGGCAAAGGCAGCTTGCAAGGCCGGGATGAGCTCGGCAAAGCGTGCCACGGCGGCCTCGATCTCGGGGTTGGCGCCCCGATGCTCGCCAAGCCGGGCGTAGCGCTGGATCAGGCTGACTGCCGTGCCCAGGTAGTAATCTAGAAAGCGCCGCGCTCGCCGGATCTTGGTGGGATCCTGTTCGAGCACATCGAGGATCAGCCCCGCGGTATCGGCCAGGGCGGCGATCTGTTGGCGCATGGCGCGCTCAGGGATGCGAATGGCCACGTGCCGCATCTGACGGACCTGGGTGCGGCCGGCGCGGATCTCTCTACGAGCCTCTTCGGCCGTCAGTGCATAGTCTGGCCTGCGCTTGCGCCGCCAGAACAGCAAGCCGAGCAACATCACGCTCAGGGCGAGGACCACCTCACCAACGAACAACACGCCTGCCGGCAACGAGGCCCAGGGCGGCAGCAGCGCTACGAGGTCAGCGCACAAAACCACGGTCGCGCAGCCAGGCGAAGGCCGTCAAGCCATCGGCCACTTCGATGATGAGCACCGGCTCGGCCGACGAGCGGCGCAGGGCGTTGAATAGCGCCCACCAGTTGAGGTTGCCCTGCCCAGGGAGCCAGTGCCGGTCGACGATGCCGTCGCCATCCTGGAGGTGCACATGGCCGAGCAACCCACCGGCGGCGTGCACCCATTCGTGCGGCGGTGGCCCGCCGAGCTTTTCGGTGATCAGGTTGTGCCCCACGTCGATGCTCAGGCACACCCCTTGCTCGAACGACGAGACTAGGGCGCAGAGCGGGAAGGGGTTGGTGTCGTGGATCGACTCGATGACCAGGTCGCAGCCGATCTGCAGGGCAAAGGCCAAGGGGCGCTCGAGCGTCTGGTGGACGGCATCGATCGTTTCTTGTAGGCTCTCGGGCATCGTGTGCTCCACCAGGGGGTGGCCAAAGACGGCAAAGGGGCTGTGCAGCACCATGTGCTTGGCCCCCAACTCGGCGCCGTATTCGAGGGCGAGCAGGAAGCGATCTGACACGACCTGGCGCACCTTGGGGTCTGCGGCGTCGATCGGCAGCGAGACAAAGGGGCCATGGAGGCCCAGAGGCCCGCTATAGCCATCCAGAAGGCTCTTGGCCTCGCGAACCAGGCCATTCAAGTCGTGGTCCATCCGGTCGAGCTGTGAGAACGGGTCCTGCAACTCCAAAGGGCGTTGGTCGGCGATCAGCCAGTCCAGGTAGGCGGGAAGACCAGTCAGGTCGGTGGCGACCCCAACGAGCGCAAGATCTGTGGACATCGCGAGAGTGCTCCTGAGCCAGGATTCCGGCGAATGCGGTGCACTCTCCGGTCACTTCATGGTGCATCCTACCACAAGTCTGCCCTGCTCGCGAGCCAACCTAAGCGGGAGCAGATTTGACCGATCGGCACCTTAGCTTGCATGATGAGGGCGCAAACAGAGTCGACTGTGAGATCATCTCGAGGAGCTGGATCGATGAGCAATATCCTCTGCATTGGCGCCGGATATGTCGGCGGCCCGACGATGGCCGTGATCGCCAAGCATTGCCCGCAACACCGTGTCGTCGTCGTCGACGCCAACCCAGAGCGCATCGCCGCCTGGAACTCGGATCGGCTGCCGATCTATGAGCCTGGGCTAGAGCAGGTGGTCAAGCAGGCGCGTGGGCGAAACCTGTTCTTTTCGGCAGACGTCGATGCGCAGATCGCCGCTGCAGAGATCATCTTTGTCAGCGTGAATACGCCGACCAAGACTTTTGGTGAGGGCGCGGGCATGGCCGCCGATCTGCAATACTGGGAGAAGGCCGCTCGGCAGATCCTCGTCAACTCGACCACGCCCAAGATCGTCGTCGAGAAGAGCACCCTGCCAGTGCGCACCGCCGAGGCCATGGAGCGCATCCTCAACTCACAGTGCGCGCCCGACGTGCACTTTGATGTGATCTCGAACCCCGAATTCCTGGCCGAAGGCTCGGCCATCCGTGACCTGGAGAACCCCGACCGGGTGCTGATCGGTGGGCGGACGACGCCCTCCGGCCGCGCAGCAGTCGAGCAGATCGCGGCGATCTATGAGAATTGGGTGCCGCGCGAGCGCATCATCACCACCAACCTCTGGTCGGGCGAGCTGGCCAAGCTCGCGGCCAACGCTTTTCTGGCGCAGCGCATCTCGTCGATCAATGCGATCTCGGCGCTGTGTGAGCGCACCGGCGCCGACATCACCGAGGTCGCCCACGCCATCGGCACTGATGCGCGCATCGGGCCACGCTTCTTGCAGGCCAGCGTGGGGTTTGGCGGATCGTGCTTTCGTAAGGATATCCTCAACCTCGTGTACCTCTGCGAGCACCAAGGCTTGCCCGAGGCGGCTGCGTACTGGAAACAGGTCATCCTCATGAACGAATACCAGCAGCGGCGCTTTAGCAGCACGATGCTCTCGGCCATGTTCAACACGGTGGCTGGTAAGCGCATTGCGCTATTCGGTGCGGCTTTTAAGGCCAACACGGGCGATACCCGGGAATCTCCGGCGCTGAATGTCTGTCGAGAGCTGCTCGAGGAGCACGCAGCGGTGGTCCTCTGCGACCCCTACGCTCTCGACAACGCTCGTGCCGATCTCGGCGCGCTGGCCGACCGGGTCGAGTTCGAGCCTGATCCCTACGTCGCAGCGCGAGACGCCCATGCGATCGCTGTGCTGACCGAATGGCAGCAGTTCGCTACGCTGGACTATCAGGCCATCTATGACTCGATGGTCAAGCCAGCGTTCATCTTCGATGGGCGCAACCTGCTCGACCATCGCGCCTTGTATGACCTGGGGTTCAACGTCTATGCCATTGGCAAGCCGGCCCTGTCGCACTTTGACTAGTCGGCGGGGGTAACCTCAGCTGGTGCCGTAGCCGGTGGCAGGCTCAGCGCTAGGGCAGCGCCCGCAGCAGCGCAGACTGCGGCCAGGGCAAAGACCAAGCGATACGACGTGGCGGCGAGGAGCCAACCGCCGAGCACGGGCATGAGTCCCGTCACACCGACGAGGCCGTTCGCCAGGCCGACATAGGTGGGGTGCGCACCCTCAGGGGCCAGCGCAAAGACATAGTTGCGAAAGCCCAACATGCGCAGGCTATTGAGCACGCCAATGCCCACATAGACGAGGGCATAGACGAGAGGGCTGGCACCGCCCCAGATCTCGGCGGCCAAGGCGATCAGCGGAGAGGTCACTACGACGACAGCGCCGTGACGGATGATGGCATGCACGCCCTTCCGCCGGCCGATCATGCCGAGCGCCAAGCTCGCGGCGATGTAGGTGAGCGAGCTCACGATCACGAACAAACCGGCGATCTGGTTGGTCAGCCCGAGTTGCGTGGTGGCATGTACCCCATAGTAGGGCACCGCTAGCCACACACATGAGCTGAGCACTTGCACCGCCACCATGCGCCGAAAGCGTGGATCGCGCCAGGCCTGCGCATAGGCCGTCGATAGCGGAGTACTCGAGGCGGGATGCCGCTCGCGGGGCAAGAGCAACAGGGCCACCGCTGACACCAGCAGCGCGCCACTGGCGATCCACAGCAACACGCCATAGTTCCGGGGATAGGGCCAGCGACTGTTGCCCAGCGCCCACGACACCACGCCGCCAGCGAACAGCCCCAACACGCCCGTGATCACCTGCGTCAGCGAAAAGAGGCGAACACGATCGCGCTCGGGAAGCAGACGCGGCAGCATGTCTGCGAGCGCCAACACGATGACGCCGTCGCTGAGCGTATAGACGCTGTACAGCACCAAGAAGACTGTGAGCAATCGTTGAGGCGGGGCGGCCAGTGGCGAGAAGCAGGCGAGAGCAATGGCTGGCATGGCCAGCCGCCCGCATAGGCTCCAGGCCATGACCTGCCACTTGTCTGGCTGCCGCTGAACGTAGCCAGCAAGCAACAACTGCGGCACCACCCAGAGGCCAAGGGCGATGGCCGTCACCAGGCCGATCAGAGGCGTCGAGCGGGTGAGGCCAGCGGCGAATAACGGCAACACATTGTCGTAACCGGCCACGGACATGGTGATAAAGAAAAAGACCGTGTCGGTCGCGAGCAACGTGAAGTATCGGCGCCGGTTGCGATCCACGAGCTGGCTCCTGGAATGGGATTGTCCCGATCATACAGGGCAAGCCCCGCCTCGATATGGGCCACGGGCGGGGCTTGGCACGGTGACGGTCGCCGCTAGTTGACGACGTTCAAACGCTCGCCCGCCAGAAAGGCGCGCACGTTGTCGACGGCCGTCTGCATCAACCGCGCGCGGGCCGACTTGGTGGCCCACGAGATATGCGGCGTGATATAGACGTTCTTGGCGGTCAAGAGCGGGTTATCGGGCGCCGGCGGCTCGACATCGAGCACATCCAAACCCGCGCCCGCGATGATGCCGCGGTTGAGTGCGTCGGCTAGATCGGCGTTGTTGATCACTGGCCCGCGGCTCGTGTTGATCACAAACGCCGTGGGCTTCATCAGCGCCAAACGCTCGGCATTGCACACACCCAGCGTCTCGGGTGTGAGCGGGCAATGGAACGAGAGCGCGTCCGACTCGCGGAAGAGCGTCTCTAGATCGACCATGCGCACGTTCGGGTCGCCGGGTTCGTGGACATACTCGTCATAGGCGATGACTTTCATGCCAAACGCCTTGGCGATGGCCGCGGTGTTGCGTCCGATCCGCCCAAAGCCAAACACGCCCATTGTCAGCCCCGCCAGCTCGATGAGCGGATAGTCCCAATAGCACCAGTCCTCGCTCTGCGACCAGCGCCCCGCCTTGACCGTGTCCGAGTGATAGGCCACATGCTGGGTGAGGTTGAGCAGGTGGGCAAAGACCATTTGGGCCACCGACTGGGTGCCATAGGTCGGGATGTTGGTCACCACGATGCCGCGCTCACTGGCCGCGTCGATATCCACCACGTTATAGCCGGTGGCCAGTACGCCGACGTACCGGAGTGCAGGGAGCTGGCTCAGTACCTCGCGCGTCATCTGCACCTTGTTGACCAGCACGATCTCGGCGCCCGCTGCCCGCGCCACCACCTGATCGGCGGGCGTACGGTCATAGACCACCGTCTCACCGAGCGCCTGCAGCCCCTCCCAAGATAGGTCGCCTGGGTTGAGCGTATAGCCGTCGAGCACTACGATCTTCATGTCGCTACCTCACTTGAAAGTATCCGTCGACGTGCATGCTGCCGCCACAGTCGGAGGCTCGAGATCCACGCGCACGCCGTGTTCGCCAATCCAGTATTGTAGCCCAGGATACTTGACGTCCATATAGTCTGCAAACAGGCGGGGATCCGCGCTGTTGTGGGCAAACATATCATAGTGCGCCGGCACGGTGAGCCGAGGGCGCAGCTCGCCGGCTAGGTCTACGGCCTCTTGGTAGGTCATGTTGCCGATGCAACCAGACTTGAGGCGCACTGCGTCTCGGCCATTGATCGGCACAAAGAGGATGTCCGGCGCAAAGCGGCGGAGCTTGGCCAACATGCCGTCGTAGCGGCAGGTGTCGCCGAGGTGGGCGATGGTCACGCCGCCCGTCTCGACGATCAAGCCCAGATACGGGTAGCCGAGCACCGGATCGCGATCCAAGAACTCGTGCGCAGCGGCGAGGGCCGAGATCCGCAGTCCATCCTCTTCGTACGCCAGCCCCTCGTCGAGAGCCACGAGGCGCTCCTCGGTCACGCCCAGCCCGCGTAGGTGCCCGGCAGCCACGCGCGAGGCCACAAACCGGGTGTTCCGGCTGGCCGCGACGATCCCCTCGATGGCAAAGGGGTCCAGATGATCGCTGTGGTCGTGGCTGCACAAGACCCAATCGGCATGCCGCACTTCGGCGGGCCGCAAGAGCGGCGCCACGAGCCGCCGCTCATCGGGCTTGAGGTAAGGATCAAAGTAGAGGATGCGCCCGCCAGCCTTGACCACAAAGCTGTGCTGCCCGAGCCACCAGAAAGACAGCCCTCCGTAAGGCGGCTCGGCCTTGTTGATGTCATAGATCAACTCGGCGTGTTGCTTCATCGTACCCCCTGGATCAGTTTGTGCGCCGAGGCCTCAGGCGAAAGGCTGTTCAATGGAAGGGCTAGGCTCCGTGAACCAGTGTGCACCATCCTCGGCCATATAGATGCAGTCCTCGAGGCGAATGCCGAACTCGCCCTCGATGCAGATCATCGGCTCATCGCTAAAGCACAGCCCTGCTGCCAGCGGTGTAGCGTTCCCGCGTACCACATAGTGCCACTCGTGAATGTCGAGGCCCACGCCATGGCCCGTGCGATGGGGCAGGCCGGGCAAACGGTAGCCAGGCCCAAAGCCGGCAGCCTCGATGACCTGTCGCGCGGCGTCATCGACGCTTTCCATGGGAGCGCCGAGCTGCGCCGCCTCGAACGCTGCGCGTTGGGCGCGTTGCTCGAGCGCCCATACATCGCGCATACGCGACGTCGGCTGGCCCAAGACCATGGAGCGGCTGATGTCCGAGTAGTAGCCATCGACGGTACACGACCCATCCATCACGATCATGTCGCCCTCGCGCAGTCGCGTCTCGGTAGCGCTGCCATGCGGTGAGGCTGTGCTCGGGCCAAACACCGGCCAGATGGCGCCCTCGACGCCCAGCGCGCGATGCGCCGCCACGGTGATCTCGCGGAACTCGGATTGGCTGATGCCCTCCTGCAAGTAGGGGATGCTCGCGCGATAGGCGGCGGCGGTGATCTCGTTCGCCCTCTGCAACAGCGCGATCTCCGTCGGGCTCTTGAACGCGCGGCAGGGGATGGTCACGGCAGCGGCGCTGGCAAAGGTGAGGCCGGGAGACTCGCGGCGGATACCCTCGAACACGAAATGACGTACGGCCTCTTCGACCCCCACTGCGCCTCGCCTCATACCGCAGGCGCGTAGCAGGCGCGCCATCAGCCGGTAAGGGCTCTCGTCCTCGGCCCACGTCTCGATGTGGGCGCTCGGGCCGGCCTGCTCGGCCAGGCGAGACGCCTCAAAGCCAGGGCACACATACGCCACCTCGCCGTTCGCGGGGATCACCGCGCCCAGCAGGCGCTCGCTTAGCCCCCAGCATACGCCGGTAAAGTAGCGCAAGGTCGATCCGGCCTCCATGTAGATGGCATCGAGGCCAGCCTTGGCCATCAGGCGCTGGGCGCGTTCGAGGCGTTGGGCACGCTCGTGCGCGGTGATGGGTGCAATGTCCTCGGTCATCTTGGCCAGGTGCTCGAACGAAGGGGTGGCCATGCCGAATCTGCTCCTCTGCGTATGAGTGGGCGCATCATAACGCAGACCACTCTGGGCGGCAACGCGCATGAGAGCCGCGGCGAGACTCGGTGACCTGTGCTATAATGAATATCAAAGGATGTAGGAGGTGGGCGTATGCTACCGACCAAACCGTTTGGTGCGACTGGGCATGTGAGCACGCGCGTCATCTTTGGCGCGGCGGCGCTGGGAGACGTCTCACAAGAAGACGCCGACCGCACCTTTGAGCTGCTCTACCGCTATGGGGTCAATCACATCGATACGGCGGCGAGCTATGGCGATGCCGAACTGCGCATCGGCCCCTGGATGGTCGACCATCGCCAGGACTTTTTCCTCGCCACCAAGACCGGGCTGCGCACCTATGCCGAGGCCCACGACCAGATCCGTCGCTCGCTGGAGCGGATGCGCACCGACCATGTCGACTTGATCCATCTACATGCGCTCTTTGATCCTGCCGAGTGGGAGATCGCTATGGGTCCCGACGGTGCGCTCGAGGCAGCCATCGAGGCGCAAGAAGAAGGTCTGGCACGATTCATCGGCGTCACGGGGCACGGCACCACGGTGGCGCGTATGCATCTGAGGAGCCTGGAACGCTATCCGTTCGACAGCGTTCTGTTGCCCTACAACTATCTGATGATGCAGAACGAGCGCTATCGCGCTGACTTTGAAGAGCTCGTTGGCCTGTGTGTCGAGCGCAATGTCGCTGTGCAGACGATCAAGTCGCTGGCAGTCGGCGAGTGGCGCGGCCAAGACCGCACCTATGCCACGTGGTATGAACCGCTGAACACGCAAGAGGACATCGACCTGGCGGTCAACTGGGTCCTCGGCGATCCGCGCGTGTTCCTCAACACTTCGGGCGACATTCACCTCTTGCCCATGATCCTGGATGCAGCGACGCGCCTCACCGAGCGCCCCACCGATGAAGCGATGCGAGCGCTGGTGGCGCGCCGACAGATGACCCCCTTGTTTGTCGACGAATAGAGCCGAGTACAAGCACACGACCCGCTGGAGAGGCGGGTCGTGTGTTTTCTCAGGCCGGTGAGTGGTCGCTCGCTCTGAGTGGTGCCACTCCCGCGAAGGCCAGGTTTGCGTTGCCCTTGAACTGGCTCATGTACAGGTTGTAGTAAAAGCCATGTTGCTTGAGCAGCGAGTCATGCGTGCCACGCTCGATGATCTGGCCATCGTTGACCACCAACACCTGGTCGGCGCTGCGGATGGTGCTGAGCCGGTGCGCGATGACAAAGGAGGTTCGCCCCTTCATCAGGCGCAACAACGCCTCTTGGATGTGTGCCTCGGTGCGCGTATCCACCGAGCTGGTCGCTTCGTCCAGGATCAGGATCTTGGGGTTGGCGAGCATGGCGCGCGCAATGGCCAGCAATTGGCGCTGGCCCTGGCTCAGGTTGCCGGCTCGCTCAGATAGTTCGGTGTCGTACCCGTGCGGCAGGCGGCGAATGAACTGGTCGGCATTCGCTAGCTTGGCCGCGGCGATGACCTCCTCGTCAGTCGCGTCCAGCCGCCCATAGCGGATGTTGTCCCTGACTGACATGGCAAAGAGAAAGTTGTCTTGGAGCACGAGACCGATCGCTCGCCGCAGCGAGTCTTTGTCGAGTTCGCGCAGGTCGTGCCCATCCAGGCGGATCGAGCCACTGTCGATGTCATAAAAGCGCGTGAGAAGGTTGACGACCGTCGTCTTGCCCGCGCCAGTAGGCCCGACCAGGGCCACCGTTTGGCCTGGCTCGGCGTGCAGGCTGACGTGCTTGAGCACGGGCACGCCGGGCACATAGCTGAAGCAGACATCGT
>JBDKSN010000012.1:0-7777 GCA_039680625.1 Anaerolineales bacterium
GGCGAGCGCTGTAGCGGCGACTGTGCCTTTTGTGCACAGGCGCGATCGAGTGCCGCGCACCACAATCTGCTCTCGCGGGTTGCCTGGCCCCCCTATGACGCCGCGCTCGCCGCCGAGGCCATCGCCCGAGCCTGCGCCGAGGGCAGCCTGCGCCGCATCTGCTTCCAGGTCACCACTGGACTCGGCCACACAGCCACGGCCATCGAGGCCGTTCGTCAGATACGTCCTCTGACCGATTGCCCGATCTGTGTATCGATTGCGCCGCGCAACCTCGAAGACATCGGCCTGTTGCTCAACGTGGGTGCGTCACGTGTAACCATGGCCATCGATGCCGCTTGTGAGCGCGTGGCTCGCCAGGTCAAGTCAGGCTCGTGGCAACGCACTGTCGAGTTGCTGACCGCGGCCGCCAGTGCCTGGCCGGGGTGCATCGGCACTCATCTGATCGCCGGTCTGGGCGAGACCGAGCAGGAGATGGCCAGGGCCATGCAGCGTGCAGTGGATCTAGGCATTGCGCTGGGGCTGTTCGCCTTTACGCCCATCGCCGGCACGCCGATGCAGTCGGTTGCTCCTCCGCCGCTCGACAGCTATCGACGGCTGCAAGCGGCGCTGTGGCTGATCAGCCATGGACTCGCCCGCCAAGAGCAATTCGCGTATGATGAAGCGGCGTGCATCGAGGGCTATGGGCTGCCGTATGACCAGCTGCGCTCTGTCCTGGCTGATCCAATCGCTAGCCCATTCCGCACATCGGGGTGCACTGACTGCAATCGACCCTATTACAACGAGCGCCCGGGAGCCGTCCCCTACAACTACCCTCGCCCCTTGACGCCCGCCGAGGCCACGGCCGAGGCAGACGCACTCCTGGGCACCCTGTCTGATTGACATCTATACGGCAGTAGTCGACTATTTCCCTGTGGAGGCTGCGGCATGACCAAGACCCTGTTGTACGATCGACATGTCGCTCTGGGTGGGCGCATGGTCGAGTTCGCCGGTTGGGAGCTGCCGGTGCAATACGCTGCTGGCCCGAAGGCGGAGCACCTCGCCGTGCGCGAGCGCGCCGGCCTGTTCGACATCGATCACATGGGCCAGCTCGTTGTCTCTGGCGCAGAGGCGCTGCCGTTCTTGCAGCACATGCTCACGGCCAATATCGCCAACATCGCACTCGGCCAGGCGGCCTATGCCCTGCTCTGCTACGCCGACGGCGGCACAGTCGACGATACGTTCGTCTACCGCCTGCCTGGGCGCTTCTTTATCGCCATCAATGCCTCGAACAACGAGAAGGATACGCGCTGGTTCGAGGCACATGCGGCCGGCTATGATGTGGACATCGAGAACGTCTCGGCGCAGACCTATATGCTCGCGCTCCAGGGGCCTTTGGCGATAGAGATCCTGCAACCCTTGTGTAGCGCGGACCTCTCTACGCTCGCCTATCATCATGCGGTCGAGACCCAAGTCGCCGGCGTGCCCGGCATCGTCAGCCGCACCGGCTAGACCGGAGAATACGGCTTTGAGCTCTACTTGGAGGCCTCAGGCGCGCCGGCCGTGTGGGATGCCCTCATGGCCCGGGGCGAGCCGCTCGGCATGCTGCCCATCGGCCTCGCCGCGCGCGACTCGCTGCGCTTCGAGGCATGTTTGCCGCTTTATGGCCAGGAACTGAGCCCCTTACGCTCACCAATCGAGGCTGGCTTGACGTGGGCCATCGACTGGGCCAAAGGAGACTTTGTCGGCAAAGACGCCCTGCTCAAACAGCGCCTCGAAGGCACCGCACAGACCCTCGTCGCCTTCCACATGATCGATCGCGGTGTGCCGCGCCACGAGTATTCGATCCTCTCGGAGGGCCGCGTGGTAGGCGAGGTCACCTCGGGGATGTATGCCCCCACCCTCGACGAGTTCCTCGGCATGGGCTATGTTCCTACCGCGCTACGACGCCCAGGCACCGAGATCGCCATCAGCATCCGCGGCCGCGAGCACCGCGCCGTGATCGTGAAAAAGCCGTTCTATGTCCCCAGCTACCGTCGCCGTTAAGGAGAGATCACCATGGCTACAAACGTCTGTCCTTCTTGCCTGTACACCACTTCGCACGAATGGGTGCGCATCGAGGGCGACCGCGCCTACGCAGGCATCACCGACTATGCCCAGCAACAGCTCAGTGACATCGTGTATGTCGAGCTGCCCGAAGTAGGTGCGACCTTTGCTAAGGGCGACAACTTTGCCGTCGTCGAGTCGGTGAAGGCCGCCTCAGATTGTTACCTTGGCCTGAGCGGCAAGATCGTCGCGGTGAACGAGGCCCTCGAGAGCCACCCCGAGCTGGTCAACACCGATCCTTACGGAGAGGGCTGGTTCGTGTGCTTTACCATCACGAACCCCTCCGAGATCGATAGCCTGATGTCTCCCGAGGAATATGCCGAGTTCGCCGCCAAGGCGGAAGAAGAAGGCAACCACTGATGGCCTACGTGCCTCACACCCCGGCCGATGTCGACGCCATGCTGACACGGATCGGCGTGAGCTCTCTCGCAGAGCTCTTTGCCACCGTGCCAGCAGAGGTCCGCTTTCCACCGATCGATCTGCCCGGGCCTCAGTCCGAGCTGGAAACACTTCAAGAGCTTCAGGCACTGGCCGAGCGTAACATCGATGTCACTCACACGCCCTGGTTCCTGGGCGCTGGCGCCTATCAGCACTGGGTACCGAGCGTCGTGAACCACATCCTGCTGCGCTCCGAGTTCTACACCGCCTATACACCCTACCAACCTGAAATCAGCCAGGGCACGTTGCAGGCGATCTTTGAATACCAGTCGCTGATCTGCGACCTGACGGGTATGGAGGTGAGCAACGCCTCGCACTATGATGGCGCCACAGCCCTCGCCGAGGCGGTGATCATGGCGCAGAGCGCTGCTCGCGGTGCGCGCCGCCGGGTGGTCATGTCGGGCGCCGTGCATCCCGAGTACCGCGCCACTGTGCGCACCTATACGCAGGGGATGGCCCTCGAAATCGTCGGCGAGGACGACCCGCAGCGACCGCTGGCCGACCTAGCTACCCTAGTCGATGACCAAACGAGCTGCTTGATCGTGCAATCGCCCGACTTTTTCGGGCGCATCGCCGATCTGCGCGGCCTCGCCGACATAGTCCATGCCCACAAGGCGCTGTTCATCGTGGTAGTCGATCCCATCTCCCTCGGCCTGTTTCAGGCGCCAGGCGCGCTAGGCGCAGACCTCGTCGTCGGCGAAGGCCAATCGCTTGGCAGCGCGCTCAGCTTTGGTGGGCCCTACCTCGGCTTTCTTGCCACGCGGCAAGAGTTGGTCCGCCGCATGGCGGGCCGCCTAGTCGGCGAGACGATTGACACCGACGGCAAGCGTGGCTTTGTGCTCACCCTCTCTACCCGCGAGCAGCACATCCGTCGGGAGAAGGCCACGTCGAACATCTGTAGCAACGAGGGACTCAATGCCCTTGCCGCAGCGGTCTATCTGTCGACGCTCGGCAAGAGCGGATTGCGTCAGGTGGCAGAGCTCTGCTATCACCGGGCGCACTATGCTGCGCAGGCGATCGCCGCACTGCCGGGCTATGAGGTGGCGCTGACCGCGCCTTTCTTCGACGAGTTCGTGGTGACTTGCCCACGGCCCGTTGCCGACATCAATGCGGCCCTCTGGCACGATCACGGCATCATCGGAGGCTACGACCTGGGCCAGCCTTTCCCGGGCATGGAGCGCCAGATGCTCGTCTGTGTCACCGAGATGAACCATCGGCCACAGATCGACCGTTTCGTGGCAGCTCTGCAGGAGGTGGCCCGATGAGCGAGCCGATCATCTATGAGTTGAGCGCGCCTGGCCGTAAGGGAGCAACCTTGCCGGCTCTCGATGTGCCCGAAGCGCCCTTGCCCGATCAGGCGCTCCTTCGCGATGACCTGCCCCTCCCCGAGGTCTCAGAGGTCGACGTGGTGCGTCACTTTGTGCGCCTCTCGCAACTGAACTATGGCGTGGATCTAAGCATGTACCCCTTGGGATCTTGTACGATGAAGTACAATCCCAAGATGAACGAAGACGCCGCCCGCCTGACTGGCTTTAGCCAGGTGCACCCCTACCAACCAACCGAGACCGTGCAAGGCTGTCTAGAGCTGATGTATCGCCTGCAAGAAGCCCTCAAGGCTCTCTCGGGGTTCAGCGCAGTCAGTCTACAGCCAGCCGCCGGCGCCCATGGGGAGCTGACCGGCGTGCTGACCATTCGCGCCTATCACGTTTCACGCGGCGATACCCAGCGAGACCTAATGCTCATCCCCGACTCGGCCCACGGCACCAACCCGGCCAGCACGAGCATGTCGGGCATGACCATGGTCGAGCTGCGCTCCGACGAGCGCGGCAACGTCTCCTTGGATGACCTGCGTGCACATCTCTCGGAT
Source organism: Anaerolineales bacterium (assembly GCA_039680625.1). GTDB lineage: Bacteria > Chloroflexota > Anaerolineae > UBA1429 > UBA1429 > JAAYDS01. Next base: position 4,388 of record JBDKSN010000012.1, read on the forward strand.
CGCGTCGCTGGCATGATGCTCACGAACCCCAACACGCTCGGCCTGTTCGATGAGCACCTGCTCGAGATTGCGCGGTTGGTGCACGAAGCCGGTGGGCTTATGTATGGCGACGGCGCAAACATGAATGCTTTGCTGGGCATCGCTAAACCTGCCCAGCTCGGCTTTGACGTGATGCACTTTAACCTGCACAAGACCTTCTCTACGCCGCATGGCGGCGGTGGCCCTGGCTCTGGTCCGGTGGGTGCAAACCCCGAGCTGGCCGAGTTCCTGCCCGGCCCGCTGGTCGTGCGCGACGAGGCTGAGGGCACGTTCCAGCTGGCCATGCCCGAACACAGCATCGGCCGGGTGAAATCCTTCTACGGACAGTTCGCGGTGATGGTGCGTGCCTACGCCTACATCCGTCTGTTGGGCGCCGCCGGGTTGCGTGAGGTCAGCGAGATGGCCGTGCTCAACGCCAATTATCTACAGAGCATCCTCAAAGAAGTGCTGCCGCTGCCGCACGACCGACCCTGCATGCACGAGTTTGTGCTCAGCGGCCAGATCGAGGGCGCGCCCGACATCCGCGCCCTGGATATCTCCAAACGCCTCATCGACTATGGCGTGCACCCGCCAACCAACTATTTCCCTCTGATCGTGCCCGAGGCGCTCATGATCGAGCCGACCGAGACCGAGAGCAAGGAATCGCTCGATTATTTCGCCCAAGCGCTCACCCAGATCGTGGCTGAGGCCCAAACGCAACCCGGGTTGCTGCATGACGCGCCGCATACGGCGCCCGTGAGGCGGCTCGACGAGGTACGTGCGGCGCGCAACCTCGTGCTGCGCTGGCAACCCACGCCCAAGGCGTGACCACGGATATGCAGTCGCGCGGAGAGAGAACCTCCGCGCGACCGCCCCGCCCGGAGGCGCGATGCTCTATCTGGTAGCCACACCTATCGGCAACCTCGGCGATATGTCCGCGCGCGCTATCCAGGTGCTCAACGAGGTGGATTTGATCGCCAGCGAGGACACACGCAAGACCGGCCGCCTCCTGCAACACTTTTCCATCTCCACGCCGCAGGTGTCCTTCCACGAGTACAACGAGCAGGCGGCGGGCGACCGCATCATCGCGCAATTGCAGCGTGGGCGTTCCGTGGCCGTTGTCACCGACGCAGGCACGCCAGGCATCGCCGACCCCGGCTACACCCTCGTACGGCGCGCATTGGACCTAGGCATCGAGACCACGATGATCCCTGGACCCGCCGCCTTCGTGATGGCGGTGGTGCTGTCGGGGCTGCCGGTCCACAGCTTTTGCTTCCGCGGGTTCACCCCGCACAAGCGCTCCGCGAGGCTGCGCTACTACAGCGCCGATGTCGCCATTCCGTATACGCTCATCTACTATGAGAGCCCACACCGCCTGCTCAAGAGCCTCGCCGACGCGCTCACCGTCTTTGGCGACCGGCGCGCGGCGCTGGCCAACGACCTCACCAAGATGTACGAACTCGTCTTGCGCGGGCGACTCTCTGAGCTGCAAGCGCAGGTAAGCGAGCGGGCGATCCAGGGCGAATGGGTCCTGGTCATCGCCGGCGCAGCCGACCGCGAGGCCCCCGACCAGCAAGGCGCGCAAGAGCCTGAGGACGTGGACGAGCCATGACGCCTGCCGATCCGATCGATGAGGTGACAGCGGCGGTGCTGGCCACGGCCAAGTATGCTGCCGTCTGCCCTGACACCGTGCACTCCCTGGCGACAGTCGAGCTGCGCACCACCCCCTCCACCAGAGAGGCCATCAAGCGCGTCAAACGCAAGTTGCATCAGATCGGCGGTGCCTACCAAGCCGGCCGGATGCCCTATGCACGGTGGCTCGCTGAGTTGCGCACCGCGCCCGACCGAGCCGCGCTCCTGGCGGTTGCCCAGCGGGTGATGGCGGCTCATGCCTCCAGCCGCGAGCGCCTGCCCAACCTCGACGAATTCTACGAGCACGTCTTGGCCCCACTAGGCCCCATCGAACGCATGCTGGATCTGGCTTGTGGGTTGAATCCGCTGGCTATCCCCTGGATGGGGCTGGCGCCCACGACGCGCTATGACTGCATCGACATCTACAGCGATCAGATGGCCTTTCTGCAGGAGTGGTTGCACCTCATTGGGCAGCCAGGCCTAGCTACCTGCCAAGACGCGTTGCTCACACCGCCCAGCGGCGCCTATGACGTCATCCTCTTGCTCAAGACGGTGCCCTGCCTCCAACAGATCGACGCGCCGGCCACCGAGCGGCTCCTCGGCGCGCTCCAAGCCCGGCAGCTGGTCGTCTCGTTCCCGGCCTATAGCCTGGGCGGACGCAGCGTGGGCATGGTCACCAACTACAGCCGCGGTTTCGAGGCCCTCTTGACGCGCCTTGGGCTTTCGGGTAGAAGCCAGCTCATCGGCGACGAACTGGTCTACATCATCAACTGCCGTTCGCCGGAATCGCCCGAGCACCCAGCACAACCATCGAGGAAGGACACATGACCGACATCCGACAGGGCCCCGGCCGCTTTGGCGCCGACCTCTCGCCGCGCGAGCGGTTCAACCGCACCATGCACTATCAACATGTGGATTATGTCTCGCATCTCGAGTTCGGTTATTGGGACGAGCTCAAGGAGGATTGGCTGCGCGAGGGGCACCTGCCGAGTGCGTTCCTCCAAGCCGATGGCACGATCCCCGATAGACTGGTCGAGGAGTACTTTGGCGTCGAGCAGTTCGACAGCTTTGGGCCGATCGTCGGCGCGTATCCCCTACGCGAGCGGCAAGAGGTCGAGCGCACAGAGACCACCATCACCTACCGCGACGGCCTAGGCGTCTTGCGCCAGGACAAGGCCAGCGGCACAGAGACCATCCCGCACTTTATCGAGTTCCCCATTCGCGACCGCGCGAGCTGGGAGGCGTTCCGCGACGAGTTTCTCGACCCCGACCACCCGGCACGCCAGCTGACGCCCGAACAGCTGGCCGAGGGCGAGCGAATGACGCGCAGCACCAGCAACCCCGTCTCGGTGTATTTCGGCTCGTTCATCGGCTGGGTCCGCGACTGGATCGGCTTTCAGAACCTCGCCTATCTCTCGGCGGACGATCCGGACTTGATCGAAGAGATGGTCGCCCATCTTGCCAACATGCTGCTCAAACTACTGCCGCCCGTGCTCGAGCGGGGCCAGTTCGATGCCGCCGCTGGCTGGGAAGACATCTGTTACAACAGCGGACCCATCCTCAACCCACGCTTTTTCGCGCAGCGCATCATGCCCCACATGCGGCCCGTAATGCGGCTGTTGCGCCAACATGGCATCGACGTCATCTGGACCGACTGCGACGGCAGCATCCTCAAACTGATTCCGCTCTGGCTCCCCATTGGGCTCAACTGAATGTTCCCCCTGGAGGTGAACCCGGGCA
>JBDKSN010000013.1:0-4339 GCA_039680625.1 Anaerolineales bacterium
CTCGGGGGCCGACGACGGCTCGGGGGCAGACGACTGCCCTGGGGAGGACGTCGTCTAGGGGGCAGCCGTCTGCACTGGGGCCGACGTCTGCCCGGGGGCGGACGTTGGCCCTGGAGTGCTTGCTGTAGGCTTTGAAGTGCTCGTGGGTTCTGGAGTGGTTGTGGGCTTTGATGTTGATGTTGGCTGGGCTGTAGTAGGCACAACTGTCATAACCGAAGTCCTCGTCGATGCCGGTTTCGCCGTGGTCGTTACGCCTGGCCCTTCGCCCTCCGTCGGGTTCAGCCAGAACGTCCACACGGGCGATTGGGCCACTGTCTCCCACACCCCCCCCGCTCTGCGGCGCACCACCACTCGCCAGGTATACTGACCATAAGAATCCGCCGACATGGTCAGACGCACGCTCATAGCCGTCGTCTCCCGAGCGCTCGGGTTCGCCGTCCCCTCCAACTGGTACATCACCACAAACACCTCATCTGCGGTCAGTGGCCGATAGCGCCACTGCAAGTCGAACGTCTTGGACCTGATCGTCTCGCCCTCTTGCGGCGAGATCAGCACCAGGCCTGACCGATCTGCGGTGACGGTAGCCACAGGTGCCGTCGCAGAGGCGGCGCTCGCGCTGGACGCCGTGGCGCTACCGGCGGCCACTTGGCCGTTCTGGCCCTCGGACAGCGTGCCAGCCAGAGCCTCGCTCTCACTTTGGCCTGGCAGTAATGTCGCCATCGGGTTACCCAGGTCGAGGAGCTCCATCGAGAGGCCCTCGCTGGCGCCGGAACTGCCCCCGACCACCATCACCTGCCCAGGCGCGAGGCCTTGACTGGCAAACGCCAGGGCGCTTTCTTCCTGTGGCGTTTGGTCTCGTTTGCCGCCATCGCCGCCCCACACTCGCCAACCCACCACAAGAGCCAGCACAGCCAACACCAAGGGCGCCGCCACCTTCGCCCAACCGGGCATGATCAGCCGACTCTTGGCCTTCTTGTCGAGGTCGAGCACTACTGCCGTCACATTGTCGGTGGCTCCCGCAGTCAGGGCCTGCTTGACGAGGCGTGCGGCAGCCTGTCCGGCCGGATAGGTGTGCAAGGTGGCCGCCATCTGCTCGGTCGTCAACACATCGCTGATGCCATCGCTACACAGCAGCACCTGCCCGCCGTCGAGGGCAAGAGGCTCGGTCCGGCTGTCGACCAGCTCGTTACTGCCCGGCCAGCGTAGGCGCGTGTCTACCTCTACATGCTCATCGACCCCCAAGAAGCGAGTGATCGTGTTGGCGTTCGGATGGCCCCGCAGCTCTTCGGCCGAACGACCGGCGGCAATCGCCTCGGCGGCCCAGGTATGATCGACGCTAAGCTGGTACAGATGCCCCTCACGGTCGCAATAGTAGGCACGAGAGTCACCCACGTGCGCCAATACCAACCGGTCACCCTGCACCAGCACCGCCGTGCAGGTGGTGCTCATCCCGTGCCAATCCACGCTCTCATAGGATTTGTCGAGGATCGCCCGGCCCGCGCGACTCACTGCATCGCGCAACGTCTCGGCCGCATCACTGAGGGTAAAGTCAGCGGCGCCCATGATCTCGGGCACCAGGGCAGCCGCCTTGGCCGAGGCTCGCTCTCCCGCTTGTGCACCGCCCACGCCATCGGCCACCACCAGCAGGTAGGCCTCGCGATAATCAGCTGTCCTTACGACGTTGATGGCATAGGCATCCTCTTGCGTCGGCTTGGACCCCGTGGCCTGGGCGGCGCCTGTGTACCGAGGAAAGCGAGCGTTGCGCGTTGTTGTCGGCATGGCATCTTCTCCTTCAGCAATGCCCCATGGGCGCATGGGGCGCGGCATCAGCGGTCGCGAGAGACCACACCACTGACGTTCCTACTTGGGTTCCAGTATCCCTCATCTCAGCAAGCCTTCGCCGGTAGGACCGAGTTGCTCAGGCGAAGCCGGCTTGGGCATGGCCGTCGGCGGTTCAACCGGCAACGGCGCTGCAGTGGCCCCGGTCAATTGCCATTCGGGCACTTGCACAGAGAGCGAGCCACCACTAGTGCTCGGCACCTTCACGACGGCCGTAGCGGGAGGTGGCGCCTCTGTCGCCTTCTTGCTCTTGGCCGAATGTCCGCCGGTGCTGGGCACACCGACCGAGAAGCACCGCTGCTCGCTCTGGGCCGTGACGGTTGGCGGAGCACCCACCGACAGCGCTTGCCGCTCGACCCACCAGCAATAGGTTCCATTTCCCCAAAAGGTAAGGATCGCGAACGTGTCGCGTATTGGCTTGCCGACAGGCCCGACGTCTGCCGCGTCGGCCTCGCGATAGTACCATACCATGAACTGCTCGTTCTCGGCCAAGGGGCTAGAAGTCCAATCCAGCTTGGTCGAGGTGTTTGTGATCTGGGCGCCATCCTCAGGAAACAACAACACAGGAATATCGGCTGCAGCCAATGTCGGCGAGGTCGGCTCGACCAATGCGCCCTCCGGCAGCGCCGACTCATCGCCGAGTCTTTCGTCGGGCTGTTCGGGAGGATAGAACGGCGCCAGAGTAGCCGTGGCCTGGGCGACTTCCTCGGTGACCACTGTTGCCCTAGCCCCTTGAGCAGTGGCGGGTTGCGGCGCCGCTGTGCTCAACACCAGAGCGGGACCAACGCTACCCTTGCTGCCTATCACCGTTCGTCCTTTGCCCAGTGTTGGCCACAGCAGTAGAGTCAACAACGATGCTAGGGCCAAAGGCACAGCCACCTGCACCCATGTGGGCGCCGGCTGTTGCCATCTCGGCTCTAGGTCGAGCACCACAGCCGTTACGTTGTCTCCGGCACCAGCATGGATAGCCTTATCGACGAGCCGTTGTGCCGCCTCGTGAGCCGGATAGCGCCGTAGGGTCGCGGCGATCTGTTCAGCGGAGAGAGTGCCGCTGAGCCCGTCAGTGCACAGCAACACCTGCCCACCCGTAACAACCAGCGGCTCGCTGGCCGTGTCGCAGACGGCGCCGCCACCTGGAGGGCAGGCGCGCGTATCGACATCAGCCAGTGGCGCACCATCCCCCAAATAGCGAGTAATCATATCGCCGTTCGGGTTGTTCTGCACGTCCTCGAACGCACGACCGGCGTCCAGCGCTTCTTGTCGCCAGGTGTGATCGATCGTCAATTGTGTCAGCCGACCAGCCCGGTCGCAATAGTAGGCCCGGCTATCGCCCACGTGGGCCAACATCAAGCGCTCGCCCTGCACCAACACAGCCGTACAGGTCGAGCTCATACCCGATCGGTCCGGCCGGTGATCGGCAGCCTGCAGGACGGCCAGGCTAGCCTGCACCAGTGCTTCACGCAAGGTCTGGCCCGTAGCAGGCGGATGATCCTTGAGCCAGCGTGGGACCTCTTGCGCGACGATAGCCGCAGCGACCTCGCCTGCCGGAGAGCCACCCACGCCATCGGCCACCAGCAACAAGAAAGCATCCTCTCCGTCGAGGCCAGTCAGCCGTTCAACAACCAGGGCGTCCTCCTGCGTCGGTTTGGGCCCGATGGCCTGGGCGCCACCTGTATGGCGCAAGGATCTCTTCCTGGCCTCTGACCTAGCCATCACGCGTCGTGCCTCGCACTACAGGACATATCCCTCGGTCCCCTCTTTCGCTGTCCGGTGGCTGACATTCGATGAACTCCATCTTGCCCTCGCCCGTCTGCCAACTCAGCTCTCTGCCTTGACTGACGCATTGGGGTCTACCCAAAACCACCACCAATCGCTTTGCGCGGTCGTTACGCGCGTGCCATCGCCCTCGATGCGCACCACGGCAACGTTCCACTTGTAATGGCCATAGTGCGTCGAGGGAAAGCCGACCTCGAGGCGGCGTTCGGTGGTGTCGAACTCGTTGGCATTCTGGCCGTCGTCGCGCATGTACGTGAGATGAAAGATCTCGCCTTGTTTGAGGCCAGCAGGATAGGACCAGCGGAGGACAAAGGCCGTGTCTCTCACAGTTTCGTCCATTCGCGGCTGGTCGGGCGCCAGACTGTTAGGGCCGATGGTAGTCGGCAAAGGTGGCACGATGGGCACTGGCGTATCGGTCGGCACAGGCGAGTTGCTTGACGCTGGTGGCAGGGTGGCCGTAGCAGGCGGTAAGGTCCGAGTCGGCGCTACCGCAGCCGTCACTGTAGACACCGCGGTTGGTTGCACATAGCCAAGGGGCCAGCGTGGCCCTTGCACCATGGGGGCTGCGCCGTGATCGTCCTCGTCTACCACCGCTACGCGCCAGCCATCGGGCCAGCCCAGGACGCCGCCGTCTGGCGTGACAATCAGCTGGTTGGCCTTGGTGTACTGCGGTATGTAACCGCACTCCTCGCCATAGCAAAAAGAGACCTCGAACTCTTGCCCC
>JBDKSN010000014.1:0-6068 GCA_039680625.1 Anaerolineales bacterium
AGCCACGCCCGCGACGCTCACCCAGACGGGCACCGTCCGGTGCCCGCGCAGGCAGACCTGGGATCCCGACCCGGGGCGCTGTCGCCAGTATCGCGACAGCAACGGCAACGGCTATTGCGACTGGTCAGAGCCGGCCTAGGGCTGCTCGATCGGCCTCATGGCGTGAGCGTGGGGATGATCGTCCACAGGCTATAGGCGGCCAACGCCGACAGCCCCAGGCCCGCGCCGTAGGGGGCCAACCAACGCCAGCGCGCCGGCAACCGCCGGGCGGCCAGTAGACCGCACGCTGCCGCCACGCACAGCGCCAGGGAGAACAGCGGCAGGTCGCCGCGCAACAGCCCCACAGTGAGCAAGGCCCCGCCCACCGCACCGACGGCGACCAGCGCCGGCCAGGGTCGCTGCACGGCCGCTATCAGCCCATAGGCCAGGCCGATGCTCAGCGGCGCCAACGCGGGGAAGAGGTAGCGCCCTTGGAACTGGACGAATTGCAGGTTGTACCACAGGAACGAGGCCAGTGTCAGCAGCGCCCAGCACACCAACAGAGCTACGCCCCGCCGCGCCTGGGCCGACAGGCGGCGTTTGCGGCGCAGCCACCCGGGCCGCCAGAGCGCTGCCGTGAGCAGGCCAACCGCGCCGATCAGGACCAAGAGGCCCAGCGCCAGGTAGGCGCGCTCGGGCAGAGGGGCGGCCATCCAGCCGAACTGGCCCCAATAGCTCTGAAACGTGGTGCGCAGCAACTGCCCCAGATAGGCCCCCAGGCCGCTCTCGGCGAGCAAGGTGGCCGTCCGCAACTGACCGACGACTACGGCGCTGTGCCGCGCCAGGCCCAGCGGGTCGCGCCAGCCATAGACGAGCATGTTGCGCACGAGCCAGGGACCGGCCACTATCGCGGCGGCCATCACCACCCATGCGCCGCTGCGTAAGGCCTGGCGCCAGCTCAGCTCGTGGGCCACGAGCACATCCCACAATAGCGCCGCCGCCGCGAGCGGCAGGGCGACATAGGCCTGGAGCTTGGTCAACACACACAGCCCCAGCAGCACGCCCAAGAGTACGCTGGCGCGCGGCGTCCAGCGGCGGCGAGGCGGGGCCGACAGGCGCAGGGCCACCAGGCCCAAGACCACCACGACGAGCGCGTCGTTGTTGGCCGAGGCGGTGATGGCCACGTACATCGGGTTGCCCGCGGCCAGCGCCGCCGCGCCAAGGGCCAGGCCGCGCGAGCCGAACAGCCGCCTGGCGAGCAGGGCCAGCAGCACCACGGCCACGGCCCCCAGCGCCACCGAGAGCAGCCGCATCCACAACAGCTGCTCGCTCACCGGCGCCTCGGGCGCCAGGCGCAATAGCCCAGCCGCCAGCACATAGTAGGCCGGCGGCTGGTGCGCCTCGTAGCGCACGCTCGCGATCGATAGCTCGGGGCTAAAGCGCCGCGCCTTGAGCTCTTCCAGGTACGCGGCGGGATAGTCCCCCGCCTGTAGCTCGGGCAGCCGGCCCTCGCGGGCCAGGTAGGCGGCATAGTTGTAGTGCGCCGGCTCGTCGGGCGCCTGCCAGAGCGGCGTGCGCACGGCATAGAGGCAGCCCAGCAGCAGATACACGCCGACGATCACCGCCAGCCAACCGCCAAAGGCCAGCGGCGCTCGGCGCGACCCCGCCCCGCCTCGGGCCGGCCCGCTCACCCTAGCCCAGCCTGGCCAGCTCTTGGGCCACGATCTCTGGCTCTAGCTTGACGAACAGCGGCTTGGGCGCGAGCAGCGCCTGCCCCGGCCGCAGCTCACTCGGGCGCCAGCGGTCGCCCTCCGACGGGCAGTGATAAGTCAGCCCCAGGTGCGTCTGGTCGCCCTCGCGGTAAGTGGCCACTTCTTGCGTGCCGAACAGGTCGTCGGTATAGCCCAGATAGGTGTGCAGCCGCTGCGAGCTGAACGGTAGGAAGGGCAGGAGCAGCGTCTTTAGCGAGTCGATGGCCCACAGCGCCACATAGGTCACCGTGGCAGCGCGCTCGCGATCGCTCTTGATGATCTTCCAGGGCGCGGCGGCGTCGAGATAGCGGTTGGCCTCGCGCGCGGCACCCATCGCCTTGGCCAGCGCCGCGCGAAAGCGGCAGGCATCCAGATCAGCGGCCACCGCGTCGAAGGCGGCGGTGATGGTGGCCTGCAGCTCGCGATCCAGCGCGGTGAACTCGCCCGGTGTGGGCACCTGCGCGTCAAAGTTCTTGAACGCATAGGTGAGCATCCGGTGCGCCAGGTTGCCCCAGGTGCCCACCAGCTCGTTGTTGTTGCGATCCAAGTACTCTTGCCACGAAAAGTCAGCGTCGGCGGCCTCGGGCGCCTGCGCCGTCAAATAGTAGCGCAGGGGGTCGGGGTCGTAGCGCGAGAGATAGTCGGGCGCCCACACAGCCCAGTTGCGGCTCGACGAGATCTTGCGGCCTTCGAGCGTGAGATACTCGTTGGCGGGCACATCGTAGGGTAGCTGGCAGTTGCCATAGCCCAACAGCATAGCGGGCCAGATGAGCGTGTGGAAAAAGATGTTGTCTTTGCCAATAAAGTAGTAGGCGCGCGCCTCCTTATCAGCATCCCACCACTCGTGCCAGAGCTCGGGAGTGCCGCGATTGTGCGCCCACTCGACCGACGCCGCATAGTAGCCGATCACCGCATCGAACCAGACATAGATGCGCTTGTCCTCATAGCCCGGCACGGGCACGGGAATGCCCCACTGGATGTCGCGCGTGATGGCGCGGCCGCGCAGGCCCTCGTTCAGCATGTTGAGCGAGAAATTGCGCACGTTGGGGCGCCACTCGGTCTTGTCGGCGATCCAAGCCTTGAGCGGCTCGTTGAACTGGGCCAGGTCGAGAAAAAAGTGCTCGGTCTCGCGGATCACGGGCGTGCTGCCGCAGAGCTTGCACCGCGGCGAGATCAGCTCGAGCGCGTCGAGCGGCTTGCCGCAGTTGTCGCACTGGTCGCCGCGCGCATCTTCATACCCGCAGAACGGGCAGCGCCCCTCGACGTAGCGGTCGGCCAAGAAGCGCCCGCAGTCCTCACAATAGAGCGCCTGCATCGCCTGTTTGTAGATATAGCCCTTCTCGAGCAGCCGCAGGAAAAAGTCGGTGGTCACGCGCCAGTGATTGGCCGTGTTGGTATGGGTGAACAAGTCAAAGCTGATGCCCAGCCCGAGAAAGGATTCGATAAAGCTCCGGTGATAACGCTCGATGACCACCTCGGGCGCGACGCCCTCTCTCTCAGCGGTGACGGTGATGGGCGTGCCGTGCGTATCGGCACCCGAGACCATCAGCACTTGATTGCCCCGCAGACGATGGTAGCGCGCAAAGATGTCGGGCGGCAGATACGCACCGGCGATGTGTCCCAAGTGCAAGGGGCTGTTGGCGTAAGGCCAGGCTACGCCAACCAGGATGTGCTCATGCATAGTGCTCCTTGGTATTCCGAAATCCCTACCCGGATCGGTATGACAGAGGGAAGAACGAGCGCGGTGCAGGGTGGTGTTAGTGGGGGGAGCCCCCCATGATGCCCGTAGCCGCGCGAGCGCGGCGCATGAGCAGGCACCAGCGACGATTGGGGGCGCTAGTGCGCAGCAATAAGCCAAGCGTTTGGGTGGGGCGCGTGCTCACCGGCGCCTCCTCCAGATAGGTGCGCATATCATAGGCGCGACCTGGCCGGGCGTCAACCTCTGGTTCGCCCGTTGGCGCCCTAGGCGTCCTCGGCCATCAGGTGCGTGATGTAGGGCGACTCGAACTCGCTGGCGAGGATATCCATCCACACGCGATCGTAAGCGCGGCCAGCGATGAGCCGCGAGGCCCGACGTCGGCCGATGTCGCGAAAGCCCACCCGATGAAAGCACTCGATCGCCGGTTCATTGTACGCATAGGCGCTCCCCATCACGCTGTTCAGGTTGAGCAGGTTGAAGGCATAGTCCAGCAGCAGCTGGATCGCCTCGCAGCCAAGCTCATGGCCCCAGTAGTTGGTGTCGCCGATGAACAGCTTGAGCTCGCCCGTGCGATTGATCAGATCCAGGTTGAACAACATGCCACGGCCGATGGGCCGCTCGCCCACGGCCAACATGATGGTGAACAGCCGACAATCTACTCTTGGCTTGAGGATGAGCTCGCGCTGGCTCTCGGTGCTCACCGGCAGGTAGGCGGCGTCGTCCAGGGGGATGGCGACGTGCAGGTCAGAGAGCCAGGTTGCCCAGGCAACGGCGTCCTCTTCGAGCGGCGGCGTGAGGTAGAGACGGGTGCCGATGATCTGTCTGACACGGGGCATAAGGGGCTCCTCCTCTCTAGGCGAGCCAGCGCGGCTCGGGGGCCGGCTGGTGATGGTATAGCGCGGCGATGTCTTCGGCCGAGGGCATCGAGGGCACGGCGCCCGCGCGCGACACGGCCACCGCGCCACAGGCATTGGCCAGCAACGCGGCCTCGTCGAGCGAGCGGCCTTGGGCCAGCCCCAAAGTGAGGCCCGCCGACCAGGCATCGCCCGCGCCGGTGGTGTCGACAGCCGCGACGACGAACGCCGGCCATATCCGCGCGCCGGCTTCGTCGAGCAACAGGCAACCCCGGTCGCCCAGCTTGAGGGCGACGGCGCGTGGGCCGTCAGCGCGCAGGCGACGGGCCGCCGCGAGCGCGCGCACATCGTCGCTCGGGGCGATGCCGCTCAAGTGCTCGGCCTCGGCGGCGTTAGGCGAGAGCACGTCGGCGCCCGCCCAAACATCGGGGCCATAGTCGCGGATCGGCCCGGCGTCGACGACGACGGGCACGCCGTGAGCGCGCCCCCAGTCGAGCGCGGCGCGCACGGCATCCGCGGGGATCTCGAAATTGACCAACAGCCGGTCTGGCGGCGCCGCCAGCGCGTCGAGGCCCGCCGTCACCTGTGCGGCCACCAGGCGCTCGTTGGCGCCGATGATCACCAGGATCGTGTTCTCGCCCGCATCATCGACGAGGATGAGCGCCACGCCCGTGTCGGCATCGGGCAACGCCTGGATCGCTGCGGTGTCGACGCCCTCGCGGGCGAGCGTGTCGAGGGCGCGTCGGCCAAATTCGTCAGCGCCCACGCAGGCCACTAGCGCCGCCGCCGCGCCCAGGCGGGCGAGGGCCACCGAGGGGCAGGCGCCCTTGCCGCCCAACACCACGCTCAGGCGATGGGCGCGCAGGTTCTCACCCCGCAAGGGCACGCGTGGCGTGGCCACCGAGAGGTCCATGTTGACGCTGCCGACGACGGCGACGTGTGGGCCAGAGGGCATGGCATGCACTCCTCAGCTGCGCCGATGGGCGCCGGTTATTCGCCCTTGACCGGCAGCTCGCAGTTGCTGAGCTTTTCGATGACCTTGACCACCGCCGAGTGGTCGAGGTTGCCCCAGCCGTTGGCCATCATCGCCGAGAACAGCTCGTGGGCCAGCGCCGAGGCGGGCAACGAGGCGCCGAACGCCCGCGCCGCCTCGCGGATGATGTTCAAGTCTTTGTAGTGAAAGCTGGCGCGAAAGCCGGGCGTATAGTCGCCCTTGAGGATCTTGGGGCCACGCACATCCATCACGCGCGTCTGCGCATAGCCCGCCGAGAGCACCTTCAGGATGATCTCGGGGTCGACGCCCGCCTTGGTGCCCAACACCAGCGCCTCGGCCATGCCGATAAAGTTCATCGCCACCTGGATCTGGTTGCAGGCCTTGACGGTCTGCCCCGCGCCCGACGCGCCACAATAGGTGGGCGTGCCCAGCAGTTGAAAGAGCGGCACCGCCTGCTCGTACACGGCCTCATCACCGCCCACCATGATCGAGAGGCGCGCCTCTTTGGCGCCCACATCGCCGCCGCTCACGGGCGCGTCGAGCATGGGGCAGCCCAGCTCGGCTGCGCGTGCGGCTACCTTGCGCGCCACGACGGGCGAGATGGTCGACATGTCGATGAGCAGCGTGCCGGGCGCCGCGCCCTCGAACACGCCCTCGGGGCCTTGATACGCCTCTTCGACGTTGGGCGAATCGGGCACCATCGAGATGAACACGTCGACATCGGTGGCGGCCTCTTTGTTCGAGCCAACTACCTTGAACCCGGCCGCTGCGGCGCGCTCTCGCGCGGGCGG
>JBDKSN010000015.1:0-22815 GCA_039680625.1 Anaerolineales bacterium
CAAAGAGACGGTCGAGCTGTTGCTCGAGGATGGCTCGCGCGTCGAGATGACGGCTGAGCAGTTCAAGGGTGAGGAGCCGTTCGAGAGGCCGGCTGCCGAGCAGCCCCGGCGCCACCAGCTCGCCGAGAGCCTGGAGCACTTGAACGGCGCGTCGACGAGCGGCTCGGGCGCGACGCGGGATGCCGCCGGTCAGAACGAGCCGCCGCGCTCGGCCGAGACACGTCGACGCGGCCCCACCGTCGCCAACGGAGCACAACAATCTGCGCCCCAGAGCAGCGCCGAAGGGGGATCGCCACGGCGGCGTTCATCGGCAGCGCGTCGCCGCTCGCGACGCCGCAGCTCGTCGGCGCAACCTACGTCCGAGGAGTAACCAAGAGCCGGCCAGATGGCCGGCTCTTGAGTTCAGCGAGGTTCGACACCCAGTCTGAGCGCCGTGCGCTCGGCGCCATCGACGTCGAGATCGACGAACGTCGGTATGCAGATGACATCCAGGCCGTCTTGCGCCAGGTAAGTGCGCGCGATGGCCACGGCCTTGATCGCCTGGCTCACCGCCGCCGCGCCAATGGCTTGCACCTCGGCATGGCCCTTTTCGCGGACGACGCCGGCGATCGCTCCGGCCACCGCCGTCGAGCGCGATTGCGCCGACACTCTGAGTACGTCCATCAGACTGCCTTCTGCTGACACTGCGTGGGGGCCATTGCGCGTCGGCCCTCACCCAGGCTCATCGCTACTTGGCGATCTCTGTGGCCCGCGTCTCGCGGATCACCGTGACCCGGATCTGGCCCGGATACTGCAAGCTCTCTTCTACCTTGCGCGCGATCTCCCGCGACAGCTCGATGGCTCCGAGATCATCGACCTCCTCGGGCTTGACGAGGATGCGGATCTCGCGGCCCGCCTGGATGGCATAAGACGACTCGACCCCCTCGAACGAGTTGGCCACCTGCTCGAGCGCGCGGATGCGCTTGAGATAGCCCTCCAGAGACTCGCGGCGAGCGCCAGGTCGCGCGCTCGAGATGGCGTCGGCCGCCTGTACCAACACCGCCTCACAGCTGCCCTGATCCATCTCGTTATGATGCGAGCCGATGGCGTTGATCAGTTTCGCGGGCAAGCCGTAGCGCTCGGCGATCTCGGCGCCGATCAAGGCGTGTGGGCCATCGACCTCGTGGTCCACGGCCTTGCCGATGTCGTGCAACAGCCCAGCCGTCTTGGCCAGCTCGACGTCGGCGTTCAACTCGGCGGCCATCAGCCCGCAGAGCATGGCCGTCTCGATCGAGTGTTGCAGCACGTTCTGGCCATCGCTGGTGCGATAGTGCAGCCGCCCCAAGATGCGCAAGAGATCGGGCGGCAGGCCGTGGATGCCCAGTTCGAGGGCCGCCTCTTCACCCTTCTCGCGGATGGTCTGCTCGACCTCTTCGCGGGCCTTTTCAATGACCGACTCGATGCGTCCAGGATGGATGCGGCCATCCACGATGAGTTTCATGAGCGACAGGCGCGCCACTTCTCGCCGCACCGGGTCAAAGCTCGAGAGGATCACCGTATCGGGCGTATCGTCGATCACCAGGTCGACGCCCGTGGCGGCTTCGATGGCGCGGATGTTGCGCCCGCCGCGGCCGATGATGCGGCCTTTCATCTCGTCGCTGGGCAGCTCGACCGTCGATACGGTGGTCTCGGCGACGTGGTCGGCCGCCACCCGCTGGATCGCCGTGGTGATGATCTCGCGGGCCTTGGCCTCGCCCTCTTCGCGGGCCTTGGCCTCGATCTCACGGATGATACGCGCGGCGTCGGCCCGGGCATCGGCCTGCACCTGTTCGAGCAGCACCTGCTTGGCCTGCTCTTGCGTCAAGCCCGAGATGCGCTCTAGCTCGGCCAGATGCGCTTCCCAGGCGTGGTCGAGCGCCTGCTGTCGCTCGTCGAGCTTGAGTTCGATATCTCGAATGCGCTTCTCCCGGCCATCGAGGCTGTCGATGCGCTTGTCGAGCGCCTCGCGCCGTTGCTGCAGGCGGTTCTCTTGGCGAGCGAGCTCGCGCGTGCGCTCTTTGATCTCGGCTTCGGCCTCACGCTGGAGCTCAAGGGCGTGCTTTTCGCCCTCTAGCTCGATGGCGCGCGCCCGGGTCTGGGCATCGGTCAGCACTTGCTTGGCTTCGTCCTCGAGACGGGCGATGTTGTGCTGCACCAACCTGATCCGGCCGCGATGACCGAGGACAAAGCCCACGACCCCAAATACCAGTGCAGCCGCGATAGTCGCGATAATCCCTTCCAGTCCCATGGTGTCTATGTTTCCTTTCTACATCTATAGGAACGGGCCACGACGTCTTCATCCCCGGGGCTGTCTTCGTCGACAGTGTCGCCCTGTGTGGGGTGAAGGCGTTGCCACGTCTCTGCCGCAACAGCGGCGGCCATCGCGTAGGCATAACCGCGCCTTTGCAGCGCGCCGAGCATTCTGCGGTGGAAGGTGGCCTCGTCGAGCCGGGCATAGCGTCGTGCATATTGCTGCGCTACCTGCCGCACCCCTTCCTGCTCGTCGACCTGCTCGATGGCCTCCTCGATGTCTTCCTCGGCGACGCCCTTGGCGCGTAGCTCCTGCTTCAAAGCCCAACGGCTCTTGGGGCGCATGGCGGCGCGGCTCTCGACAAAAGACCGCGCAAAGGCCGCATCATCCACCAGCCGCGCTCGCTCTAGCCGCGCCATCACCTCGGCAGCCTGGGCCTCGGGCACCTGGCGCTTGGCCAGGTAGCGCTCGATCTCGCGCCGACTGCGCGGGCGATACGACAGATAGTGCAGCGTGGCCTCATAGGCGCGCTCGCCCTCATCGCGCTGTTTGAGCATCGCGATCTGATCGGCGCTCAGCTCCTGCCCGATGTGCAGGCCGGCGGCCAAGACGAGCTGTAGCCCAAAGGCGTACTCGCCATCCAGATAGATGCTGGCGCGGTCGCGCCGTTGCTCTTGCACGCGTATGGCCGTGATCTTGTTCGGCATCCTGTCTCGCCAACGCAAAAAAAGCTGTAGCCCAAGAGCCACAGCTTCCCTCAGTAGGAATCTGGGTCAGACGACTCTACACAACGGCACTTGTGCCGTGCACCCCTGCTCTGTACGCAGCGCTATCGCGATAGGATTCACGGGCCTGAGCCCGGCCGATACTGACGATATGCGGCCCCCTGCAGAGCTCGGTAGTAGCGAGCGTTTCTTGGGTGTCGATCCAGCCACCGCCCCAGCGGCGGCCGATTACTCCTCGGTATCGATAGTCTCCGTCGACTCTTCATCATCGGTGTCTGCCGCCTCGCTCTTGAGGTGCAGCCCGATGTTCTGGCGCACGCGCGCCTCAATCTGGGCACAGATCTCGGGATTCTGCCGCAGGAACTCTTTGGCGTTCTCGCGACCCTGGCCCAACCGCGTGCCCTCGAACGAATAGAACGAGCCTCGCTTCTCGACGACGCCGGCCTCGACGCCCACATCGATCACGCTGCCCTCTTTCGAGATGCCGTGATCGAACATGATGTCGAACTCGGCAACTTTGAAGGGTGGGGCGACCTTGTTCTTTTTCACGCGCACGCGTACGCGGTTGCCCGTGACCTCGCCCTTTTCCTTGATCGCCTCGGCGCGCCGCATGTCCAGCCGCACGGCAGCATAGAACTTGAGCGCGTTGCCGCCCGTCGTCGTCTCGGGGTTGCCAAAGAGCACACCGATCTTCATGCGCAGCTGGTTGGTAAAGATCAGCGCCGTGTTGCTGCGCTTGATGGCGCCGGTGAGCTTGCGCAGCGCCTGAGACATCAGGCGGGCCTGCAAGCCCATGTGCGCGTCGCCCATGTCGCCCTCGATCTCGGCCTGCGGCACGAGCGCAGCCACCGAGTCGACCACGATCACGTCGACCGCGCCACTGCGCACCAAGGCCTCAGTGATCTCTAGCCCCTGCTCACCGGTGTCGGGCTGCGAGATGTACAGCTCGTCGATGTTCACGCCGCACTTGGCGGCATACGTCGGGTCGAGCGCATGCTCGACGTCGACAAAGGCCGCCACGCCGCCCATCTTTTGGCACTCGGCGATGATGTGCTGGCACAGCGTCGTCTTGCCCGACGATTCCGGGCCATAGATCTCGGTGATGCGCCCGCGCGGAATGCCGCCGATGCCCAGCGCCAGATCCAGAGCGAGACAACCCGTGGGGATGGCTTCGACATCCAGGCCCGTCGAATCGCCTAGCCGCATGATCGCGCCTTCACCATAGCGCTTGCGGATCTGCGCGAGCGTCGTTTCGAGTGCTTTTTCCTTGCCGTCGGCTGCCATGGCACCCCCGCCTGGCTCTATCCTAGCGAACAGTGTACCGTATGCGTGGCAGAAATGCAAGTGTTGCTGCGCTGCCGAACCCAGCTTCCCATAACCTCTTGTAAATCCGCGCCCTTGCGCCGCCGATGGCTACCCAAACTCCCTAGCATCGGTTATACTCGCTTTATGGTAACACCGATGGCCGATGGCGGGCTGTTGAGCGGGCTGCCCAGGCAGCGCCTGGCGCAATTGCCCACGCCGCTGCATCTGCTGCCGCGCCTCTCGGCAGCGCTTGGTGGGCCAGAGCTGTGGGTCAAGCGGGACGACCTCACGGGCCTGGGCGGCGGCGGCAACAAGGTGCGCAAGCTCGAACTGTTGCTGGCCGATGCTCGACAGCATGGCGCCCAGACGATCGTCACCACGGGCGCACCGCAGTCGAATCATGCCCGCCAGACTGCGGCCGCGGCGGCGCACTGCGGCTTGCGCTGCGTGTTGGCCCTATCGGGCGCGTCTGCGGGCCGCGACGAGGGCAATCTGTTGCTCGACCGCCTGTTTGGTGCCGAGGTGCGCTGGTGTGGCGACCGCCCGGCAGCCACGGTGATGCAAGAGGTGTTGGCTGAAGAGGCCTCGGTGGGGCGCGTGGCCTACCTCATCCCCGCGGGCGGCTCGACGGCGGTGGGCGCAGCCGCCTATGCCGCGGCGCTCGCCGAGCTGCTCCAGCAGGCGGCCATGAGCGGCGTCACTTTTAGCCATATCGTGCTGGCCAGCGGCTCGGGGGGCACGCAGGCCGGGCTGGTGGCAGGGGCGGTGGCCTGCTCGTTTACGGGGGCTATCCTGGGCATCAGTGTGGGCGCCTCGGCCGAGGCGCTGGCGCCCCTGGTGCATGAGCTGGCGGCGCTCACTGCGGGGCTGTTGCGCGTGCGCTCGGGCGTGCCGGCGCAGCGCGTGTTGGTCGATGACCGCTGGGCCGCGCCGGGCTATGGTGTGGTCACCGCTGCCGAACGCGAGGCTCTGCTACTGCTCGCGCGCAGCGAGGGGTTGTTGCTCGACCCGGTCTATACGGCGCGCGCGATGGCCGCGCTCATCGCCATGGTGCGCCAGGGCGAGCTCAAGAGTGGCGAGCGGGTGCTCTTCTGGCACACGGGGGGCGCGCCTGCGCTGCCCGCTTACGCGGATGCCTTGCTCTCCCCAGGCTTGCCCAGCAGTGCCGCGTAGGCGTCGAGGATGATCTGCCCCGTGCGCCCCCAGTGGAACTGCTCTTCGGCGCGCTTGCGCAGGGCTGCACCGCGCGCTCGCCCCAGGTCGGGCTGGCGGGCCAGCTCGCCCAGGCGAGCAGCCAACGCCTCGGGGTTGCCGCGCTCGGCATAGACGCCCATCTCACCCAAATACTCGCGGCTGGCGCTCGTGTCATAGGCCACCACGGGCAGGCCCATCGCCATATAGTTGAGGATCTTGCCCGCGCCCTCGGTCTTGCTGAGCTTGGGCGCCACGGCGATGTCGCCCAGCCCCAAGAAGGCCGGCGCCTCGTCATAGGGCACGCGCCCCGCCAGAGTCACGCGGTCAGCCAGGCCGAGCGACGCAGCCATCTGCCGGTAGCGCTCGACGTTGGGATAGCCGCCCAACAGCAGGTGCACGTCGAGCCCCTGGCGCGTCAACATCGCCAGCGCCTGGAGTAGGTGGTCGGTGCCCTGATAGTCGGCGAGCAGCCCTAGATAGACGAGGGCCGGACGCCCGTCGGGCACGCCCCACGAGCGCCGCAGGGCTTGCCACGCCTCGTCGCGCACGGGTGGGCAGAACACCTCGGTGTTCACGCAGTCTGGCGCAAAGATGACCCGCTCGGGCGCGCAGCCGAACGTCTCGGTGAGCAGCCGGGTCGCCTGAGTGGTGCTGGTGAGGATGCGCGGCGCGCGCTGGTCGATCCACCGCTCCAACCGCCGCACCGCGCGATAGCTGCCTGTGTCAGCTTGCAAGAAGTGGTGATCGACCATCTCGGCCGTCATGCTGCCTTGAAAGTCGAACAGCTGGGGTACCCCCCAGAGCCGCGAGAGCACCGAGCCGATCAGGGCGCCCTCATGGAGGTGGCTGTGGATCACATCCGGCCGCACGCTGCGGCGCAGGCCCAGCGCTCGCACTGCCAACAGTGCGTCGAGCGCGATCTTGTGCCGCGACGAGCCGACCTCATAGTGCCCCCGCCAGGGAAGCCGCATCGTGCGGCGCAGATCCAGGCCGGGCAGGTCGCGGCCGATGGGGTAGGTGCAGATGGTCACTCTATGGCCGCAGCCCTGCAAGAACCGGACCTCTTCGAGGATGCGCACATGGCAGCCATAATCGCCAAAGAACGACGTCGGCGCCAGCATCAACACGCGATAGGGGCGATCTTCTGGCAAAGC
This sequence comes from Anaerolineales bacterium, assembly GCA_039680625.1. Lineage (GTDB taxonomy): Bacteria > Chloroflexota > Anaerolineae > UBA1429 > UBA1429 > JAAYDS01. The sequence continues at coordinate 6,648 of JBDKSN010000015.1, forward strand.
CGCGCCGCCCCTAGCTATGCGTTGCGTTGGGTTTGGGTTCGCGCCACAGGCGTAAGCGGAGTTTGAACAGTTCACGAAACGCTCGCATGATCACGCGCAGATGGGCGCCGGTCTGCTTGCCGGCGCGGCGCGGGTAGTGACTCACCGGCTCTTCGACGAGCTTGAAGCCGGCTCGCTTGGCGCGCACGAGGAACTCGGCGCTGAACGTGGCCCCTCGGGAGCCTACCTGCACCTGCTCGACCACCGTGCGGCGGAATAGCTTGAAGGCGCAATCGACGTCGCGCGCGGTATAGCCGAACATCAGGTTCACCAGCCAGCTCCACCCTTGGCCAAAGAGTCGGCGATACCAGGGGTCGCTGCGCGCATAGCGGTAGCCGATGACCAGGTCGGCATCCTGGATGCGCGCGAGAAAGCGCGGCAGCTCTTGCAGGTCGAACTGCAAGTCGGAATCGGTGAAAAAGACCAGCTCTTTGGTCGCCGCCCACACGCCATCGGCGACGGCCGCGCCATAGCCTTGATTCACCTCGTGTGGCACCAGGCGCACGCGCGGGTCGCGCGCGGCGATCTCGCGGACGATGTCTCCGGTGCCATCCTTGCTGCCGTCATCCACCACGATGATCTCGAGGTCATCGACCAGGTTGGCCGTGCGCTCCTTGACCAGGTCGATCATGGCGGCGATGTTGGCGGCTTCGTTGTAGGCGGGCATGCTCACGGTCAGACTGGTCACCGCTTTGTCTCCTGCGCCGCATGATATACGCGCCCTAGTGTAGGCATCCTGGGCGCAGGGATCAACTGCGCCGACGTGGGCGGGTACCCAGCAACAGTTGTCGCCAGGCTGGCGTTTGGGGCATCTCTTTGGCGGTCTCACCCTCGGGCTTGCTCCACTCGGCGAGCGCCTGGCGGGCGGTGTTCGCGGCCGCCTCGATGCCCGCGCGGTCTTGCGTGGCGAGGCAGCCCGCAAGGCGCCGCAGCTCGTCGGCGCAGGCGTCGAGCCAGTGAGGCAGATTGTCGCTGTTGGCCAGCAGCGCATCGATCTCTTCGGCGGCGAGGGCATAGCGCCCCAGCGCGCTCAAGATGCTGCTCAGGTCGCGGCCCAGATCACGCTGAGCGCCGCTCTGGGCCAGGCTCGTCAACAGAGACAGGGCCAGCATCTGGGGGAGTTGCGTGGTGGCGGCCGCCAGGCCATCGTGCTCGGCGTCGTTGAGGTAGCAGGGCTTGGCGCCAACCGCCTCGGCCAGGTATGTGGCGGCCTGCATGGCCTCGGGCGGCGTGTCGGCCGCGGCGATGACATAGCACAGCGCGCCGTCGAGCAGCTTGCCGTCGGGCGCGGCGCCGGCCCCCAAACCAGCGGCCACAAAGCGCACGCCCACGATCGGGGCGCGGCCTCCCAGTCGGCTGCGCAGCGCCTCGATCGGCCGCTGTGTGGCCGAGTGCACCACCAGCACCGTCTCGGCGGGCAGCTCGGAAGCCAGCGCAGCGAGGTCGGTCTCGAGCTGAGGCAATGGCTCGCTCAAGATGACGATGTCGGCACCATCACAAGCGTTGAGCAGGTTCCAATGGCCCTTGTCGATGGCGCCGAGCTTGCTCGCCGCCTTGACGCGCTCGCGGTCGCGGTCGTTGCCGACGATCTCGAGCTCTGGCACGACGGCCTTGAGGGCCAGGCCTAGCGATAGGTTCACGGCGTCTAGCCCGACCAGGGTGATCGCCATGCGCGTTCTCCTTTCCGAGGCGTGCTTAGCACGCCTCATCCGCCGCGATGAGGGCGCGTCGCAGCGGCTCTAACTCGGGCGCGAGCGGCGCGGCCCGAGGCTCGTGCGCTTCCACAAGCGATACGATGGCAGGGTCAGCGCCCGCCTCGCGCAGTCGGGCCGCCCCCAACGCGGCGTGATGTCGCTGCACATGGAATGGGTAGCGCCAACTGCCCGGCTGCGCCGCGCCCAGCCGATCCAGCCAATCCTGATGCGGCGCCAGCGCGTTGATCAGGATGATGGCCGTGCGATGGGCCAGCGTGAGGCCGCCCTCGGCTTTGCCCACGTCATGCAACAGCGCCGCCGCTAACAACGCGGGTTCGCCGTGCCCCTCGGCCATCAATCGGCGACAGACACACAACCCGTGCCATTGATCGCCGCGCGGCATTGCCATGAACAGGCGCAACAGCGGCGTGGGCAGCAATTCCTGCGCGGGGGTTCGGTCGAGCCGCTTGGGGCACAGTGCCACGCTGAGGCGGCCCAAGCCCTGGCGCACGCGGTAGAGGGGGCGCATCGCGCGTGCCTCGTCGCGCCGTCAGCGCTCAGCCGACGACCGCGCCCAAGAGCGCCTGGGCCGGTGCCCACACGAGCCAGCCGAGCAGGTTTAGCCCCACAAACTGCCCCAAAAAGATCACCGCCAAGAGCAAGACGGGGCCATAGCGTTCGATGCGGTGCAAGAACTCGGTCGTTTGAAAGGCCCAGTGCCCGCGAAACAGGCTGAACACGGCCAACAGCACGCTGAACCCGTCGAGAGGGGGCAGCGGCACCAGGTTGAAAAAGCCGATGATGACGTTGGTGGTGGCCAGCGCGCTGAGCAGCGACCACAGCCAACGGGGCAGCGCGGGGCCGCTCACGCGCAACACCAGCCCCAGGATCACGCCTAGCAGCAGGTTGGACAGGGGGCCTGATAGCGCCACCAGGCCATTGCCAACCTTGGGGTTGGGCCGTAGCCTTCGTGGCGACACGGGCACGGGCTTGCCCCAGCCGATGCCAAAGCCGGTGAGCACCGTCAAGAGCATCATCAGCGAGCCGAACGGGTCCAAGTGACGCATCGGGTTCAGCGACACGCGCCCCTGCAGGCGGCCCGTCGGGTCGCCCAGTAACGAGGCCACCCAGGCGTGCGTGCACTCGTGGATGGTGATAGCCACCACCAGGGCCACCAGGCTGAGCAAGATGCCCACCGACACTCGGGCATACAGCAGCACAAAGGCGACCAAGGTGGCCAGCACCACCAGCCAGAAGGTGCGATCTTGTTGAAAGCGATTGAGGAATGAGCTTTTCATATACGGCTATTATACTACGACGCCGCTTCCTCACGAACTGGACTCGCCCTCACTGTGCTCTACAATAGCGCAGAACTGAAGACGAGGAGTGCAGGCGATGTTGACGCCGGTGCGCACACATCTCTGGGACGTCTCGCCAAGCGAGGCGGTGCACATCCAGCAAGAGCTAGCTGCGCAGTGGCATGGCGTCGACACCTTGGGCGAGGTGCGGCTGGTGGCGGGCATCGATGTGGGCTTGCATGGGGGCTATGCCCGTGCGGCCGTGGTGGTGCTGGCGCTGCCTAGCCTGGCGCGGGTCGAGGCCGTCGTCGCCGAGCGCGAGGTGACCTTCCCCTACGTTCCTGGCCTGCTCTCTTTCCGCGAGGGGCCGGCCGTGCTGGCTGCGTTGGCCCGGCTGGCCTGCGTGCCCGACGTGCTCGTGTTCGACGGCCAGGGCTATGCGCACCCGCGGCGGATGGGCCTGGCCACGCATCTGGGCATCTTGCTCGACTGGCCCACGATCGGCTGTGCCAAGTCGCGCCTGATCGGCGAACATGCGCCCCTGGCGCCCGAGCGCGGCAGTGCCCAGCCGTTGTTGGCTGACGGTGAGCAGGTGGGGCTGGTGCTGCGCACGCGGCAGGACGTGCGGCCGGTGTATGTCTCGGTGGGCAACCGCATCGGCCTGGCCCACGCCGCAGAGCTGATGCTGGCCTGTGGCGCGGGCTACCGCCTGCCCGAGCCGACGCGCTGGGCGCACCGGCTGGCCTCGGGCGCCTAGTCTGCTGTCGGCGGGGGAATGCGCAACGTCTGCCCCACCAGCAGAGACTCGGGACTGGACACCGTGTCGCGGTTCGCCGCCCATAACTCTTCCCAGGTGAGGCCGTATTGCTCGGCGATCGAGCTGAGCGTGTCGTTCGGCTGCACGGTATAGACCGTCTCGCCGGGCGCGCTGCTGGGTTGCGCCGTCGCGGGCGCCGCGAGCGCATCCGGCGTCGCCGTGACGGTAGCCGAGGGCGCTGGCGTGGGCGTGGCCAGCAGATCGGCCGGCAGATCGGGCAAAGCGGGCGGTTCTTGCGCGTTGGCCAACGTGGTGATGGCCGCTCCCCTGCGCAGGTCGGCCTCTTGCCCGGCAACGACCGTGGCCCCCGCGGCGCCCACGGCCACGCTCACCTTGCCCACATACACCTGCAGGCGCGCGGCCTGGTCATCATAGGTCACCGCGGCGAACTGGCCGCCGCGGCTAGCCAACTTGCTCGGCCCCGCCGTCAGCCGCAATTCGGCACCCGCCAACACGCCGCCGTCGACCCAACAGGTAGCCTTGCCGCTCTCGAGCGCGCCCTCGATGCGCAGTGCCTGGCCGACCTGACGGCGCTCGCTGCGCTCCAGCGTGTAGGTGGCGTTCGGCCCCAGCACGATCAGGATGCGCCCATAGTCAAAAGAGAGTGCAGCCTCGCTGCCCGCGCCCGTCCGGAGGGTGCAGCCACTGGACAGGTTGGCGCGACCCTCGGCCTCTAGGGCGGTGCGCTCGTCGGCGCAGGTGAGGGTGGCCTGCCCGCGGAGCACCACCAGCGCCTGCTGTGTGCCCGGGCGCGCCGGCCGCTCGGGAGGGCGCAACGTTTGGATCAACAGCACTATGGCGATGATCAGCAGCCCACCAAGGGCCACATAGCGGCCCACCTGGCGATCAGGAGCGCGCCGCTTGCGCCAGGCGGTCAACGGAGGGCCTCTTTGGACAGGAATTGAGCGACCCGCGAGGCGATGGCCGTCTGCTCGGTAGTGGTGACGTCATACCAGGCGATGCGCGGGTCGCTCAGACGGAACCAGTTGGCTTGCTGGCGCACCAAGCGGCGCGTGTCGCGTTTGAGCAGCGCCACGGCCTCGGCGAGCGTGCTCTCGCCGCGCAGATAGGGGATGATCTGCCGGTAGCCCAGCCCAGACATCGACGGCAGCGCGGGGTCATAGCCCTGGGCGAGCAGGTCGCGCACCTCGTCGACCAGGCCGGCGGCGATCATGCCCTCGATGCGCCGGTCGATGCGCGCATACAACGCCTCGCGGGGCATGGTGAGGCCGATGATCAGCGTGACATAGTCCGGTGGCTCGCGGCGCTGGAGGGCGCTGATCGGCTGACCCGTCGCGCGGTGCACCTCGAGCGCGCGGATCACCCGGCGCACGTTGCGCGCGTCGATCCGCGCCGCGGCCGCCGGGTCCACCGCAGCCAGCTCGGCGTGGAGCGCTGCGGCGCCTTCGTTCGCGGCGCGCTGGGCGAGCGCCTCGCGGAACGCCCAATCGGGCGGCACCTCGGGCACGGTCCACCCTTCGAGCAGCGCCCACACCCACTGGCCTGTGCCGCCCACCAGCAGGGGCACGCGACCCCGCGCCCAGATGTCGCGGATGGCCTCGTCGGCAAGCTGTCGAAAGTGCGCCAGGGTGAGCTCGCCGTCGGGCGGCACGATGTCGAGCAGGTGGTGCGGTACCGTGGCGCGCTCGGCGGGCGTCGCCTTAGCCGTGCCGATATCGAGGCCGCGATAGATCTGTCGCGAATCGGCGGAGACGATCTCGCCGCCAAACCGCTGGGCGAGGGCGAGCGATAGCGACGTCTTGCCCACAGCCGTAGGGCCGACGATGGCGACCACAGGAGGGGGCGTCATCGTCATGCGTCCATGCCGATCGCCGGCGTGATGGCGATGCGCCGCGGCTGGCCGTCGGCGCCCAGCTCGATGGCCACTAGGTCGAGGCGCCAGGGCGGTTCTTCGGTGGCGTTCTGCCCCAGATAGTGCTGCGCCACCGCGATGATGCGCTGGGCCTTTTGCTGAGTCAGGCCCTCTTCGGGCAGGCCGCCTCCCGGGAGGCGCGTCTTGACCTCGACAAAGGCCAGGCAGCCGTCCTCGCAGGCGATGATGTCAACCTCGCCGGCGGGGCAGCGCCAGTTGCGCGCGATGATCTCATAGCCGTGCTCGACGAGCGCGCGGCAGGCCAGCTCTTCGCCGAGGCGGCCAAGGGCAGAGCGAGAGAGCGCACGTGGGCGGCTGGGCGATGGGGACGTCTTCATGCGGCTATCCTAGGGCCAAAGCAGGCGGTGGTCAACCAAAAGCAAACTCCCGCCGCTGAATTCGCGACGGGAGCAAGAGCTCCTCGGGCTGGATTCGAACCAACAACCAATCGGTTAACAGCCGACCGCTCTACCGTTGAGCTACCGAGGATCGTAGCCACGATCGGGATTGTAGGACAACCGACCAGAGGCGTCAAATTGTCAGCCGTCCGCGACACGCTAGAAATCGAACGCGGCCATCTAGCTCGACCTGGTGCAGGCCTCCCCGCCCAAGCACCGACACCGCCAAGCGATCGTCCTAGGGGGCGGTTGCGCGGTCGAGCCGCAGCGCGTTGTGCAGGCCCGCGCCACAGCTCTGCCGCACCACCAACCGCCCACCGATCTTGACGCTATCCACCGGCCGCCCGGCGAGCAGGTCGAGCGTGCGGGTGGCCACAGCCTCGGCGAACGCATCCATGTCAAACGCATAGGTGGTCAAGGGGCTAGGGAGCCAGGGCGCGAAATCCCCATCGCCCAGGCCCACCACGGCCACGTCGTGCGGGCAGTTCAGGCCAGCCTGAGCCAACACGTTCATGGTGCGCGCGGCGTAGAGATCTGAGGCGCACACCACCACGGTGGGCCGATAGCTCTGCGCAAACACCTGCATCAGGCGCTGCTCTTCGTCTTGCCCGCCCGATTCCAGGTCGAACACCCAGTCGAGCGGTAACTCGTGGCCCTGGCCCCACAGCGCACCGGCAAAACCCGAGTAGCGCAGCCAGCCGCTGAGCGATTTGGGATCGTTGCCCACATAGGCGGCGCGCTCGTGCCCGAGGCTGAGCACATGCTCGGTGAGCCGCATGACGGCGCCCTCTTCATCCAACACCACCGCCGGGCGGTGCAGGTTGGGCACCTCGCGCAACACAAACAGCACGGGCGCAGTTAGGCCGCGCAGGCGGCGCGCATAGCTCTGGGCCAGGCCCTGCTCTGGCCCGGTCACCACGTCGAGGATCACCTCACTATGGCCCTGCTCCGCTCGCTGCCAGGCCTCGATGTGTTCCTCTTCGCTGCCGCTGAAATAGAGCCGCAACGCAGCCCCGCGCTGGTGTAGGTCGGGCGTCAGGCGCTCGACGAGCGCGGCACTGGCCTGGTCGAGCGTGGGCAGCACCAGCGCCACTTCGTGGAGCAGCTCGTGGTCTTGCGTCGGACTGACGAACCAGCCCAGACCATGGCGGCTGTACACGCGCCCATCGTGCGCTAGGTCGCGCAGCGCGCGGCGCACGGTGATCTGGCTGACCGCGTACTCGGTGCAGAGTTCGCGCTCGCTGGGCAGTTTGCTCCCGGGCGGCCAGATGCCCGAGTCGATCCGCATGACGATGTCGTCCGTCACGCGACGATACATCGGCCCTGTTTGCGGTCCACTCGCTGCGCTCAAGGTTGTCTCCTCATTCCCCTTGGGCCACGGCCAGAGAGCGGCACCTAGTCGGCGCGCCCCTGCCGAGCCGCAAACCAACGATAGTCCACGTCGCTGAACACCTTGTCCAGCTCCCACAACTCGCGCGCCCGAGCCACGCGGGCGGCGCCGGCGCCCTCTTCGAGCGCCTGGGCCAGCTCGTCGAACCGGTTGAGATGCGCCTGAAAGCGTTCGATGGCATATTCCTTGGCCTGGCCCGTGGTCACCAAGAAAGGCCAGTCGCTCGACTGCAACAGCAACAGCTCGCGCGCGAGCTGGTTGAGCACCTCGCGCTCGGCGTCCGATGGCGCCGGGTAGCGCGCGACGATGGCCTCCATACGCCGCTCAGCCTCGTGGATGGGCGTCCACATCCAATGCGTGTCGGGATTGTCCCACGTCCAATGAGTGCCGCCGGCGCCCCACGAACCCTCGGGCAGCACGATCTTTTCGCCGCTGGCGTGTTCGGTGACAAAGCCCGTGGCCGTGGTCAGCTCGATGCGCTCATCCTGCGCCAACCGCCGGAGCATCTGCGTGATCCATTCAATGCCCTCGAACCACCAGTGGCCAAAGAGCTCGGTGTCGTAATGCGCCGACACCAGCCCAAACTCGCCGGTGCGCTCATGATAGCCCTGAGCCTCTTGAATGACCAGCTCGGCAAAATGCTCGGCGTGGGCCGAGACGCGCTCGCGAGCGGCCTGCGGATCATAGAGCGCCTTGTGGCCCAGGTCGACGTGAGGCCCCGTGACGCGCCAGTATTGCAGGCCCGAGACATCGTCTTTGCGGTGAAACTCGCGATAGGCCGCGTCGCCCGGGTAGCCCATGTCGGCCGACCACACCTGCATACTCGTGCGGCTGTTGCGCCCGATGGCGCACACGGGGGGCACGGCCATCGGCTCGCAGCCCTGCACGTAATAGGCCTTGAAGGTGGTGCCGCGGCCGGCGGGTAGCTCGGCCTCGGTGTTGCCCGTGAGCACATAGCGGCGCCGCGCCACTTCATAGGCGCCCGGCAGCAGGCTCTGGTTGACGGCCCCGCTCCGCGCGCCGTCGATGGCCGTCGACTCGACGAAAAAGACCTTGAACCCTTGCGCCGAGAGAAACTCTTCGAGCGCGGGGCGCACGATGCCGTCAGGGCCCTGGTACGCGGGGCGGTAGGCGCACTCGGGCAGCCAGATGGCCGTCGGCGCCCGGCCGAAATGCCGCTCGTAGCTGGCCTTGCCGGCCCTGATCTGGGCATAGATCGATGAATCGCGCGAAAGTAGGGGCAGATAGCCATGCGTGGCCGCGCTGGTCGAGATCTCGATGCGCCCCTCGTCTTGCAACAGTTTGAAGGCCGCCACGATGTTGCGCCCATAGCTCTCGACGAACGAGTGGCGCACGCCTTCATACAGGTCGACATAGAACGCTGCCAGGTCGGCCAGCGCTTGTTGGCCCGCGGCGACCCAGCGCTCTTGGTCGGCCGCAGCGGCGTCCGTCTCGTCGGCCAGATAGCGCTCAAAGTGCGCGCCGATGTCTGGGTCGGCGAGCTGCTCCACGAGCACCGGCGTGAGGCTCACCGTGAGCCGCGTCTGTACCCCCTCGGCGCGCAGCGCATAGAGCGCATCGAGCAGCGGGATGTAGGTCTCGGCCAGGGCCTCATGGAGCCATTCTTCGCCATGAGGCCACATCCCCGCCTTGCGGCAATAGGGCAAGTGGCTGTGAAGCACCAGCGAGAAAGCACCGACGGCTTGTATGGTCATGCAGCAGCATCCTTTCTGGCGCAACCTCGGCAAGGATGGGCCTCTTTTACCACAGGCAAGAGGCCGCCGTCAAGCAGAGTATACCCTTGTCGCGGAGGTTGCCTAGTCGTTGCCCTCGCCTGGCATCATGCAAAGAGGTATGATGCGGCGTATCCCGTCTCCGAGGAGGTCGCTCATGCGTACTATCGTTCACACCGGTGCGCCCCCCGATGCGCCCTTGACGATCGAGCGTAGCATACTGAACGTGCCCGACGTACAGCTCATCGCTCGTGGCCGCTGTCGCACGCCCGAGGAAGTGCTCGCCGCCGTCCGCGATGCCGACGTCGCCCTGTGTTCGGGCGAGCCGTATACCGAGGAGGTGCTGGCCAACGCGCCCCGCCTGCTCGCGGTGATTCGCTATGGCATCGGCGTCGATACGATCGACCTCGAGGCAGCCACGCGCCATGGCGTGATGGCCGTCAATTTCCCCGACTTTTGCATCCCCGAGGTGGCCAATCAGGCGCTGGCGCTCTTGCTGGCCTGCGCTCGCCGCCTGGTGGCGCAAGACCGCGCGTTGCGCAGCGAGGGCTGGGCGGCTGCCCGCCGCTATCGCGGGCCGGTGGGCACTATCCACGATGAGACGTTGGGCTTGATCGCCTTTGGGCACATCGCCCAGGCGCTGGCTCAGCGCGCCCACGTGCTCGAGATGCGCGTGGTGGCCTATGACCCGTTCGTGAGCGACGCGCTGCTGGCCCAATACGGCGTCGCGCGCGCGGCGAGCCTGGAGGAACTGGCCGCAGCGGCCGACTATGTCTCGTGCCACCTGCCGCTCAACCCCCAGACGCGTGGGTTGATCGGGCGCAGCTTTTTCCAGGCGATGAAGCCTACCGCCTTTTTCATCAACACCAGCCGTGGGGCGGTGGTGGTCGAGCAAGACCTGCTGGCGGCGCTGGAGGCCGGCGAGATCGCGGGCGCCGGGCTGGACGTGTTCGAGCACGAGCCTATCGGGCCAGAGCACCCCTTCTGTCGTCTCGACAATGTGGTGTTGACGCCGCACTATGCCTCTTGGTGCGACCAGACGTTCGAGAAGCTCTACCGGCGAGTGGGTGAGGCGGCGCTGACGATCGTGCGCGGGGGCGTGCCCGAGTTCGTGGCCAACCCAGAGGTGTTGCCGCACCGGAGGCTGCCCGCACCCGTGTGAGCGCGCTGCGCAGGGCTGGCTGTGCGTAGGCGAGGGCGCTAGGGGCAGTTCGTTACGCCTGCCTATTTGCCCTCCGCCTGCCGCGGCTCTAGAATCTGATTCAGGAAGACTCTGTGCCGTCTATACCTTTACCCCTCAACAGCTCGCCTCTCTCTCCCGGTGCCAGCGATGCGCCCGTCGCGGGGCGCTATGCGGTGGTCCGCGTGACCTTCTCGAACCCCGACACCGGCTATGCCGTGGTGGTGCTGACCCCTGCCGACGTGCCCGACGGCCCCGAGATCGTGGCCGTGGGCGATTTCGGCGCGCCCGCCGAGGGCGAGGTGTATGACCTCCAGGGTGTGTGGAAAGACGACCCGCGCTATGGCCGCCAGGTGCGGGTCGAGGCGGCCACGCCGGCCATGCCCTCGAGCCTGGTGGCCATCGAGCGCTATCTCGCTGGCTCGTCGATCGATGGGCTGGGGCCGGTCTATGCACGGCGGCTCGTGGAGCATTTCGGCGCCGAGACGCTTCAGGTGCTCGACGAGGGCGGCCAACGCCTGCAAGAGGTGCGCGGCATCGGCCGCGTGCGCGCACGGCTCATTGCTCAGAGCTGGGAGCGGCTGCGTGGCTCGCACGCCGTGATGATCGCCCTGCAGGGGGTGGCCGGGCTGACCCCGCGCCAGGCCACGGCCGTGGTGCAGCAACTGGGTGCTCAAGCCTGGACCGTGGTCTCGCAGAACCCCTATGCCCTCGCCGAGACGGTGCGCGGCTTTGGCTTCAAGACGTGCGACCGCATCGCGCGCGAGCTGGGCATCGCCAGCGACTCCCCATTTCGCCTCCAGGCCGCGTTGGTGCACCAGGTCAAAGAAGAGCTGCGCGATGGCCACACGTGGGTTGGGCAGAGCGCGCTCATCGAGGCTACCGCCGCTATGACTGCCGTGCCCGCCGAGGTCGTGGCTCCGCAGCTCGACACTCTGACCGCCGAGGGTCGCCTGGCGCAAGAGGATGCGGCTGCCGAGCCAGCCTATGCCCTTCCCGATGTACAACGTACCGAGAGGCGCATCGCCGATCGACTGGCCTGGCTGCTGGCGCAAACGCCGACGCGCGGCTTGGGCCTTGCACCTCAGGCGGCAGAGGCGCTGGTGCAGCGCCAGGCCGGCAACCTCACCGGCGAGCAGCGGGCCGCCATCGAGGCGCTGCTCATGGGCAAGCGCCTGGTGGTGCTCACCGGCGGCCCGGGCACGGGCAAGACGACCACCATGCGCGCGCTGATCGATTGCCTCACCGAGCGGCACGTCTCGCTGGCGCTCTGCGCCACGACGGGCCGCGCAGCACAACAGCTCGCCGCGGCCACCGGCCACAGTGCCGCCACGGTGCACCGGCATCTGCGCATCGGCGTGGGCGATGCGCGCACCGAGCCGGCACCCGTCGCCGAGCAGGTGCTGGTGATCGACGAGTCTTCGATGATCGACCTCTGGCTGATGGACGAGATCCTGCGTCGGCTCGGCCCGACTACGCACCTTTTCTTGGTGGGCGACGTCGACCAGTTGCCCTCGGTGGGGCCAGGGGCGGTGCTCCAAGACCTCATCGCCGTGTATGAGCACGACCAGCATCCTGCCGCCGCCGTGGTGCGGCTCAGCCAGATCTTTCGCCAAGAGGCTGGCGCTGACAGCGTGATCGTCACCAACTGCCACCGTGTGCGCGCTGGCCTGCGACCCATCGCCGATGTGCCCCCGCCCGCGGACTATTTCGAGATGCACCGCGACTCGCCCGAAGAGGCGCGCGACCTGGCCATTGCCCTCGCCGCCGAGCGGCTGCCGCGCTATCTGGGCATCCCTCCCAGCGAGGTGCAGGTGCTCACGCCCATGCACGGTGGTCCGGCGGGCGTCGAGGCGCTGAACGCCGCCCTACAACAGGCGCTCAATCCGGCTGACAAACGGCGTGCCGAGCTGACCCTCGCCCGTGGCCGCCAAGACGAGGCGCCGCGCGTGTTGCGCGTGGGCGACAAGGTGCGCCAGATGCGCAACGACTATGCCAAGCAGGTGTACAACGGCGACCTCGGTGAGATCGTGGCCATCGACAGACAGCAGCGCGAGCTCGCCGTGCAGTTCGATCAGGTCACCGCCGTCTATGGTTGGGACGAGCTAGACGAGCTGAGCCACGCCTGGGCCATGACCATTCACTCGGCGCAAGGCTCGCAATGGCCGGCAGTGGTGGTGCTCATGTTGACCAATCACTTTATTATGCTCGAACGCAATATCCTCTATACTGCACTATCGCGGGCGCAGCGTATGGCGGTGATGATCACGCAAGAGCGTGCCATACGTGTGGCCGTGAGCAATGCCCGGTCTACCGAGCGGCGCACAGCGCTCCGGCGGTATCTGGACGAAGCGGGGCGTTGATTGGAGCCGAGGCAGTATCTGCAGCGTCGCATTGGGGTTGTGAAGGTTAAACATCACGACGACGAGGAAGGTTAGCAGATGTTCATCCGTATTGCGCTGATCCTGGTCGGCGCCTACCTCTTGGGGTCGCTGCCGGTCGGCTATTTGGTGGTCAAGTGCGCCAAGGGCGTCGACCTGACCAAGGTGGGCAGTGGGCACACGGGCGCCACCAACGCTTTGCGCACTGCAGGCGCGCTCTCGGGCGGGCTTACCCTGCTGTTCGACTTTGGCAAGGGCCTGGCCGCGGTGCTGCTGGCCGAGCACTTGAGCGTTGGCGTGCCTGGCGCCAAGTGGCTCATCGCGCTGGCCGGTTTGCTGGCCGTGGTTGGGCACAACTACTCGGTGTTCTTAAAGTTCCACGGCGGCGTGGGCACCATGGTCAGCCTGGGCGCTGGCGTGGCCCTGATGTTCAGCGGCACCCTGGCCGCCTGGGTGCTGGGCCTGGCGCTGATCATCGTTACGCGCTATGCCTCGCTGGGCTCGCTGGTGATCGCCGTGCTATTGCCCATCGCTTGCCTGGTGGGCGCCATCGTGGGTGCCTGGCCCTATCAGAACCTGACCTTTGCCCTGGGCGCCGCGGCGCTCTCGATCTATGGTTTGCGGGCCAACATCGCCCGGCTGCGCAGCGGCACAGAACGCCGGGTGGGTCAGCACCTCAGCCTCTAGCCTCGTCAACCCCATAGCGCCAAATTTGCCCTTCACAAGGGCAACTTGGCGTGCACCCGTCCCCGGCCTATAATGCATCCGCTCATCGCTCGGTAGAGGGCGAGCGGTGGCCTATGCAGTATTCTAGCCCCGAGGAGGGACGGCGGAATGACGAAAAAGTGGGTGTATCTGTTCCACGAAGGCGATCGGAACATGCGTGACCTGTTGGGCGGCAAGGGTGCTGGCCTGGCAGAGATGACCAAAGCCGGGCTGCCGGTGCCGCCTGGGTTCACCTGCACAACAGAAGCTTGCCTGGCCTTTTTCGCCGCGGGCCGCAAGTTCCCCGAAGGCATGTGGGAGCAGGTGGTCGAGGCCATGCACGAGACGGAAAAGCAGGTCGGCAAGGTCTTTGGCGACCCCCAGAACCCCCTACTCGTGTCGGTGCGTTCTGGCGCGCGGGTGTCGATGCCCGGCATGATGGATACCGTGCTCAATATCGGCCTCAACAGCGAGACGCTCAAGGGCCTGGCCGCGCTATCGGGCAACGAGCGCTTTGCCTATGACTCGTACCGCCGCCTCATCTCGATGTTCGGGCGCATCGTCAAAGACATCAAGGGCGAGCTGTTCGAGCAGATCCTCGATAGCTACAAGGCCAAGACCGCGGGTGGCCGCGACACCGACCTCACCGTCGACATGCTCAAGCAGATCGTGGCGGACTACAAGCAGCTCTATCGCGAGCAGCTCGGCGAAGAGTTCCCCGAAGACGTGTGGGAGCAGCTTCGCCAGGCCATCACCGCCGTGTTCGACTCGTGGTATGGCCCCAATGCCACCACTTATCGCCGCTATCATGGTATCTCTGATGACTGGGGCACCGCGGTCAACGTATGCACCATGGTCTTTGGCAATATGGGTGAGGATTCGGGCACGGGCGTGGCCTTTACCCGCAACCCGAATACCGGCGAGCCCGAGCTGTATGGCGAGTATCTGACCAACGCCCAGGGCGAAGACGTGGTGGCGGGCATCCGCACCCCCATGCCGATCGCCGAGCTAAAGCGCGTCAACCCGGCCATCTATGACGAGTTCTTGCGCGTGGCCAAGATGCTCGAGCAGCACTATCGCGACATGCAAGACCTGGAACTGACCGTCGAGCGCGGCAAGCTCTGGATGCTGCAGACCCGTAGTGGCAAGCGCACCGCTCGCGCCGCCGTCAGGATCGCGGTCGACCAGGTGGGTGAGGGTCTCATCACCAAAGAAGAGGCTGTGGCTCGCGTGACTCCCGAGCAAGTCGATGCCTTGGTGCACCCCGTGTTCGATGAAAAGGCCAAGAAGGCCGCCCAAGATCGCGGCGACCTGTTGGCCCACGGCCTCAACGCCTCGCCCGGCGCCGCGACTGGCATCGCCATCTTTGACTCGGCCCGCGCCGAGGCGGCCGCCAAACAGGGCCAGGCCGTGATCCTGGTGCGCCCCGAGACCTCGCCCGATGACGTGGGCGGCATGCTCAGCTCCAAGGGCGTGCTCACGCAACACGGTGGCGCCACCTCGCACGCCGCGGTGGTTGCTCGCGCAAACAACCTGCCCTGCGTGGTGGGCTGCGAGAGCATCAGCGTGAACGTCGAAAAGCGCCAGTTCACCGTGGGCGGGCGCGTCATCCGCGAGGGCGATACCCTCTCGATCGACGGCTTTACCGGCGAGGTGTTCGCGGGCACCATCCCCACGGTGGAGCCCGACCTCTCGCGCGAAAAAGAGCTCGACACCCTGCTCAGCTGGGCCGACGAGTTTCGCACGCTGCGGATCTATACCAACGCCGACTATCCGCGCGACGCTCGCGTGGCGCGCTCGTTTGGCGCGCAGGGCATCGGTCTCTGCCGCACCGAGCACATGTTCTTTGAGGAATCCCGCCGGCCGTCGGTGGTGGGCATGATCATGGCGCGCACCGACGAAGAGCGCGCCAAGTTCCTGGCCGAGCTGCTGCCCTTCCAGCGCGAGGACTTTGAGGGCATCTTTGAGGTGATGGATGGCCTGCCCACCATCATCCGCCTGATCGACCCGCCCATGCACGAGTTCGTGCCCAGCCTCGAGAGCCTGATCGAAGAAGTGGCCACGCTGCGGGCCACTGGCGAGAACCCTACGCTGCTGGCCGAGAAAGAAGAGATGCTGACCGTGGTGCGTGCGCTGCACGAAGTCAACCCCATGATGGGCCTGCGCGGTTGCCGGGTGGGCCTGACCATGAAGGGCGTGACCGAGATGCAGGTGCAGGCGATCTTTGAGGCTGCCTGCCGCCAGGTCAAGAAGGGCGTCGAAGTGCACGTCGAGGTGATGATCCCGCTCGTGTCGCACATCAACGAGCTCAAGGCTGAGGTCAGCACCCTGCGCAAGGTGGCTGAAGAGGTCATGAACCGCGAGCGCATCCGCGTGCACCACAAGTTTGGCTCGATGATCGAGACGCCACGTGGCGCCCTCACCGCTGGGGAGCTGGCCCAAGTGGCCGGGTTCTTTAGCTTTGGCACCAACGACCTGACGCAGATGACCTTTGGCTTTTCGCGCGATGACGCCGAGGGCAAGTTCCTCAAGACCTATGTCGAGCGCGGCATCTTGCCCAAAGACCCGTTCCAGTCGCTCGACCAAGAGGGCGTGGGCAAGCTGGTCGCCATGGCCGTCCATGATGCCCGGGAGACGCGGCCCGACATCGAGCTGGGCAT
>JBDKSN010000016.1:0-14593 GCA_039680625.1 Anaerolineales bacterium
CGCGACAGCGGCTATGACGGACCCGACCACATCGCGCTACTACCACCCATCCTGCTCGATCGCATCAGCGCCGATCTCCTCCTCGCCTGCGATCCTGAGGTGGGTACAGATCTATTGACCCAATACAACGTTCGAGCCGGTTCCATACCCTGGATAGCGGGTCGATGAATGGAACCCCGGGGTGCAAGCACCGATGAGTACAATGCGTGGCGTCTCAGCATCCCCTGCAGAGACGTCGTCCTTGATACCATGCAATCCGTGGTCGGTGGCACCGCGCGCGAGGCTGCTGCGTTTGCCGCCGAGCTCCTTGCAGTCCCTCTCGGTCGCTTCCGAGGAAAAACCATAGGGTCTAGACGCAACGAAGAGGTTCACATCCGGAGCTTTGCGGCCCTCTTCAAACCAGCCAAGTATTGGTTTCTTACACCGCTGTTCTGTTCCGCCGCGCAGGCTGCGCTTACGGCTTCAAACAGATCGCTATTTGCGTATCGGGGTAGGGCGATGATCCGTGCAAGCGCATATGCGCTTCCCCAACGCACAACCGTGCCCTCATTGGTGGTGTTCGCGAGGAGTTTGGGGATGACATCTTCAACCTCGTCGCTGAAGGTTTCCGCAATGTTGCCGACTACCCGCGACGATTCCCTCTTCAGCGTGTTGTTGCCGGATTCAATAAACCTTCCCGCAAACCCCATCCAGTCATGCTCTGCCAGAGTGGGATCATCCCGTGAAACCTGCTCCATAGCTTCGAGTATCAGCCCATACCCCTTGTCGGTGATGCTGGAAATAGAGTCAATAGCTTTCACGGTCAAATCCCCGGCTGTGAGCATCTTGGCTATCCGTTCCCGCTTTTGAACGCTGTTGAGGCTCTGATCCTCAACAATATCAACGAGCGTCATTTCGTTTCCTCACTTTCGGCCGAGGCGGTTCATGGCCATTCCCAACCTGCCGCTTGGTTTGCGCATCAGGCGCGTCGGAGCCGATCCACCATATTCCAATGCTGCTTGTTCATGTGGTATGCCAGAGTCACTTCCTCAAACGCCTGCTACCAGAAGTCCACTTGGACTGGCTCGCATCTAGGACTCACGCACAGCTTGTCGTTCGGTTCGTAAATCACTGCGAAGGACCTTGTCCGGTTGCTGCCGCATCACTGGTCCACGCGTCGGGGTCGGCGATGTCCTGAAACGGGCAGTCCTCGTAGGCGGCGGCGAATGTAAGGCTCTCTCTTTCGATTTACACTTCCATATTCGCAAGACTGTCCAACCGGATCTTTCAGACTCATCTGCGGCCACCTTGTCACGAGCCACAGGACGTTAGCCTCGGGGCGCTCAGTCGCTGATCTCGGGATTGGCGGCGATGAGCGCCAGCGCTAACTGCCAAAGATCGGGGAGGAAGGCCTCCAGCGCGGCACAACGCCGGGCAAGGTCGGTGGGCGAAGTGATGCCCAGATCGGCGAGTAGCCGTTGATAGCCAGGGAGGTAGATCGCACGTACAGAGACGGGCGCGTCGCGCCAAAGCACGTTCAGGCAACGCGAGTAGGTCGCGACGATCCAGAACATCGCCTCGCGGTGTAGGCCAGCAGCCACGAGCGCGCGACTCCCGTCGATGGCTACCGGGCGCGCATCGGCGCTCAGATCAGCGGCGTAGGGGTACGGCGAGTGCAGCGCCGCGCCGGCAGCCTCAAAGACGCGTTCGAGGGCGTCCACATGCGCCGAGACTTGGGCGGCGTTCAACTCGGCACAGCCCAGCAACGTCAGCAAGTGGAGATAGTCGTCGTCACGACCGTACGCATGGAGTAGCTCTTGAGCTGCGACATAGCGCAGGCGCACGGTGGGGTTGCGCAGCCCGGCCACGAGCACCACGTGGCAAGTGATCCCCGTGGCAAACAGCCAAGCCGTTACCTGATCGGGCCAGATCGGTGCTGTGGGCACCCCGTGTAGGTTGCGCTCGATGCGCGCCATGGCGTCTGCACAGCGGCGCTCGACCCACGCACGGCGGGCGTATTCACGGGCCACCGCGGCGTTGAGCGCTGTCAGCTCGCCCGTGGGGTCGTCGATGACGCTGGGCTGGTGAAAGCTGCCCGCCAGATGATAGCAGCCCAGCACCTGTTCTGGCGAGCGCAGCTCTTCCCGCGAGAGGAACGACCCCTCGAGCAACACGCCCCCGTAAAGGAACTTGCCGGGCCTGTTCTCTGGCAAAGGACCGTCGATGACCACCATGACATCCAGGTCAGACGTCGGCGCCAAGTCCGCGTCGTCGGCCAGCCAATTAGCCGAGCCGTGTACGAAGGCGCCCGCATAGCCTGGCCAGCGTTGCTGTTGCTCGCGCACCCATTGACGAGCGAGCTCTTTGGCCTGACGAATGAGCATGCATCCCTCCGGGGAAGTGTCGGGCCGTGGCCCGCACGACTAGGTGCAATCTCGTGGATCGCTGACCGCCTCGCTCTGGCTGGTAACCCAGCTCGCCGAACGCTAGTGGATCAGGGCGACGACGACCACGCCGCCGATCGCCAACAGTGCGGCGATCCAGCGCTGGTGAAAGAACCACGCCTGACCTGCGCCCGAGAGGGCAAGGGCCAGCACAAAGAGCCTACCTAATGCAGCCTTGAGTTCTGGGTGGCGAGCGACCACGATCAAGCCGACGATCCCCACAAGCACTGGTAACGCCAGCAAGGCGATGAGCACGCCCGAGCGCCCGCGCGCACGGTCTTCGGCGCTCGACGGCGTCAAGTCCTCTGGAGTGCGCAGAGTAGCCAGCGAACGAAGGTCCGCGACCGAGGCATCGGTGTTGTTGCGCTGGAGGTAGCCATTTGCAACAAAGTGAAGATAACTGTTCAGTTGCCCGACCATGAGCGCCGATTCCACGCCTGCGGCAGCAGCCCCTTGGAGTTCGCGATGGGCGGCGGCTGCCTGTGTCTCGAGGATGGGGCGCGGCGTCGTCGGTGAGTCGCTATGGTGCGCCATGATCTGCCACGCTCGGGCGAACGCCTCTTCGAGCGAATGCACTGGCTGAATGCCACTGATGGACTGGTTCTGGCTGGCAAAGAGCATGCCGGCGGCTTGCAGCACCAGGTATTCACCAGGCGTGTCTTGGAGCTCTTGTTCAAGACGGCCGGCGATGCGTTCAACAGCCTCGTGGGCTGCGGCGCCGGCCTCGCCAGTGCCCAGACGACTAAAGCTTGCCGGAGCGCCAAATAGGCCCATCTAGTGTCTCCTTGCTCGCGATGAGTTTGCCTTTGGAGAGTCGCACTGCGGTTGGTCACGGTGGTTCAGACGTATGTACAGTGTAGGTCAAGCGGTGTGACTGCACCAGCCGGGCGCAGTATGCTCTTGACCTACCCATATTCTACACTATACTACTTATCAATAAACCATCTTGGGAGCCCAGGGATGGATACCGAAACCGCAACACTGACCTATCATGGGGAATCCTGGCAGGTACCAGCCAACGGTACGATTCGCGAGGCGATCGTCCGCGTGGGTCTGGACCCGCTGGAGGTACTGGCTATTCGCGGCAAGAAGCTCGTGAACGCCGATCTGCCGCTCGAGCCGGGTGAGACGATCAAAATCGTCAATGTCATCGGCGGTGGCTGAGCCCGGCGCTTTGGGCCGGCCTCACTCGCTGGGCGAGGGCGAGGAGAGCCTCGTGGCGCACGAGAGGGAGACAAACGGGCCGTCCTCGGTGCAACGGCAACGTGCGTACCGCTACTTGGATCTGGTGATGGCCGCGTTCGTGGCTGTGCTGCTCATCAGCAACGTCGCATCGACCAAGATTGTGGAGCTCGGGCCGTTCACCTTCGATGGGGGCACATTGCTCTTTCCATTGAGCTATATCTTTGGCGATGTGCTCACCGAAGTCTATGGCTATGCGCGTTCACGGCGGGTGATTCACACAGGTCTGGCGGCGACTCTGCTGCTGGCGCTGGTGCTGGCCGGAGTGGGCGCGTTGCCGGCCGCTCCTGGCTGGGCCTATCAAGAGGCCTACGCCGCGATATTGGGGCAGACGCCACGGATTGTGGCGGGTAGCCTGGTGGCCTACTTCTGTGGTGCGTTCAGCAACGCCTGGGTGCTCGCGCGCATGAAGGTGCTCACGCGCGGGCGATGGCTGTGGGCACGCACCATCGGGTCGACGCTCGTGGGTGAGGGCGTCGATACCGTATTGTTCGTGTTGATCGCCTTCTGGGGCGCGTTACCACCGGCGCTGGTGTGGACGGTGCTCGCCTCCAACTATGTGTTCAAAGTCGGACTCGAAGCAGTGCTCACCCCCGTGACCTATCGCGTCGTCAATGCGCTCAAACGTGCCGAGGGTGAGGATTATTACGATGTCGATACTGACTTTAGCCCTTTTGTCGTGCGAGGCTAGGGCAGCGTGTGCGGGTGCCTATCGACGATCGGCTCGGTAGCGTCCGATCGCCGCGGCCTTTGCCCATCGCGATCGTCGACGCTGCCCCGCGAGTCCATTGGATGATGCCAAGGCGCTTTAGGCGCGATCACCTGAGGGAGAAGACAACGTGGAACATGACCTGACTCCGCTCATCTCGGAAGAGGTGCCCGCCGGGCATCGCAGTGGCTTTGTAGCCATCGTCGGCAAGCCGAACGTGGGTAAGAGCACCCTGATCAACTACTGGCTCGGCACCAAAGTAGCTGCGGTCTCGAGCAAACCCCAAACGACCCGGACCCGGCTGCTCGGCATCCTCACCCGCGAGGATGCCCAGGTCGCCTTCATGGATACCCCAGGCATCCATTTACCGCACAACCGTCTGGGTGAGCTGATGGTCGAACAGGCACGCACAGCCGTCCCCGACGCCGATCTGGCGCTGTTGATGGTCGATCTGACAACGCCGCCCAATCGTGCCGATGAAGAGGCCGCCCGCCTGGTCGCTGAGCACGTCAACATTCCCGCGCTGTTGGTGATGAACAAATCGGACGCCGTGGCTCCTACGCTGCTGGATGAGCGTGCTGCTGCATATCGCGCGCTGGGGCAGTTCGATGGCGAGTATACGATCAGTGCGCTCACGGGCCAGGGCGCCGACGAGCTGCTCGAACGCATCGTGCAAATGTTGCCCGAAGGGCCACGGTTCTTCCCCGAAGACCAGCTCACCGACCAACCCGATCGCTTCTTTGTGGCCGAGATCGTCCGGGAAAAGGCCCTGGACCTCCTCCAACAAGAGGTGCCTCACGCGATCGCCGTGGTGGTGAATAGCTTTGTAGAGCGCGACGATGGTGTCCTCGCTATCGAGGCCGACCTCCTGGTCGAGCGAGAGTCGCAAAAGGCGATCGTGATCGGCAAGGGTGGGGCGATGCTCAAGGCAATCGGCAGCGCGGCTCGCGCCGATCTGGAGCGCTTCTATGGCTGCCAGGTCTATCTGGGGCTATGGGTCAAAGTACGCAAAGACTGGCGACAGAGCCTGCACTATCTACGAGACCTGGGCTTTGCAGACTGAGGGGTCGCGTCACCAGCGAGGTTCACAAGGGAATCAACATGATGCCTATGAATCGTCGAAAGATCCGCTTTGTTGCTCGAATACTGGTTATAGGGCTGATCCTCAAGGCGGTACGAGGGCCTGTGCACTGGAACCGCGCGCCTTGGCGAGGCACTGGCAGGGGCACGTGCTGATCTGCTAGCACGGCCTCGCAGGATTTGCGCGCCCGGCGGACAGACGGATAGACTGTGGGCAGCCCTGTCTATGGATGGGCCTCGAGACGCGTCGGCACCGACTAGGCGAGTGAACGCGTTCTGCAGCAGTGGCCAATGCCAAGGCATGTTCCCGGTGGGCATCTGCCTGTCTGCGCTGGAATACGGCATGCTAGCCGTGCTATCCTAGCGTGCCGGCTTTGTCCGTGTGTAGGAGAGCTACTGAAGGAGGTAGACATGAAGACCGTGAAAGTGGGCATCATCGGATCGGGCTATATCGCGGATACGCACCTGCGGGCATTCCAGCTCGTGCCCGAGGCGGAGGTGGTGGCCATCGCCTCTCCGACTGCGGAACACGTCCAGGCGATGGCCGACCAGTACGGTGTTCCTCAGTGGTTCACAGACTACCACAAACTGCTCGCTCTCGATGAGATCGACATGGTTACTCTGTGCCTGCCCAACGACCTTCATGCGCAGGCGTGTATCGATGCTGCGCAGGCGGGCAAGCACGTCGTATGTGAGAAGCCAATGTGCCTCACCCTGGCGGAAGCAGACCGGATGATCCAGGCCTGCCGAGATGCCGGGGTGAAGCTGATGTACGCCGAGGAATTGTGCTTTGCCCCCAAGTACGTGCGTGCGAAACAGCTGGTGGACCAAGGGGCCTTGGGCAAGGTCTTTAGGGTCAAGCAGAGTGAGGAGCATTCCGGCCCCCACTCGCCGTGGTTCTGGGACGTCAAGCGCTCGGGTGGCGGCGTGCTGCTAGACATGGGGTGCCACTCGATTGCGTTCTGCCGCTGGATCTATGGCAGACAACCCATCAAGCGGGTCTACGCTCAGATGGGGACTCATGTCCACGGTGACAAGACCCGGGGCGAGGACCATTCCGTCGCCCTGCTCGAGTTCGCCGATGGCGGTATTGGCATCTGCGAGAACTCCTGGGCCAAAGGCGGGGGCGTGGACGATATCGCCGAGATCTATGGCTCTCTCGGGCATACGCGAGCAGATCTGTTACACGGGAGCGCGCTCCTGACCTATTCCGAAGCGGGATATGACTATGCCGTGGAAAAGGCGGCGACCACCACGGGCTGGAGCTTTACCATGTTTGAAGAGCTCTGGAACTATGGCTTCCCGCAAGAGATGGCGCATTTTGCCCGCTGTGTCGCAGACGATGCGCAACCGCTCGTTACGGGCGAAGACGGACGGCAGGTCTTGGAAGTGATCTATGCGCTGTATGAATCTGCAAGGCGCGGCGCAGCCGTTGACCTTCCGTTCACACCGTCGGATGAGGCAAAGACTCCCATCGAGCAGTGGCTCCGCTGATGCTCGGTCGGGCATGACGGGTGCACTGTGCGCCTTGCCGTTGGGCAAGCTAGCGGGCTTGTGTTGCCGCATGGGGAAGGGCTTTCGGACCTTGAATGCTCGTGCAGCACGGATCGACCGAAAGCCCTTCCCTTTCAACGCTATTCGTCATTCCTGCAGACTAGCGCCAGTTGCACGGCGGTAGCGTGCGTGCAGGAATGCGTGCATAATGCTCACCACAGTGCTGGGGATGTGGCCCAGCGCTGCCAGAGTCGACGCCCCGCTGCTGTGTGCATGGGGTCCAGTACCGGCAGAAGGGCGTGGCACATGCCTGGGAAGAAGGAGGGCCATCCATGCTGTATGCTCCGCACAAGATGACGTGGTGGGCCGCTGTCATTCTGGCCTTTGTGAGCGTGCTACTATTGCTCTTGAGCCCGGCGAAAGAGGCTGGTGCTCTTGTAGCGCTGCTTGGCCTGCTCCTCCTGATCGTCGCGACCAAGATCAAGCGCCTCTAGACTATGAACCAGCGGCGACGCTCCCTGGGCCCCGGTGCGTCGCCGCTAGTCAGCTGCTAAACATGGTGGGGCGAGCCGTCTCGCGCCAGAGTACGGTCACCTGTTCGAGGTGTGACAGCTGTTCGCCTTCGTTTGTTTTCGCAGAGACAGGTCCTCTCCTTTCCTGAGATGCAGCTGCTGGTCTTCCACGCCTATGGTGTACTTTCGGGGCATACATTCCTCGATTCGATTGTCATTTGAGTGCACTGTATGCCTTCGGTTCGATTCCAGATGAGCGAATGCGCACACCTAGCGGACAGACGGATAGACTGTGGGTAGTTCTGGCTGTTGAATGAATCCTGCGGCTGTGCTGGGGCAATTAGAGCGAGTGGTGTGCCTGCCGTGGCGGTTGCTAGTACCAGGCAATGCTTCCGGTGGGTCATCCACCTATCTGAGTCGGAAGACAGCGTACTCGTGATGCTGCCCAGCGTGCGATTTCATCCGGGGTGTGGAGGAGCTGCGGAAGGAGGTGAAAATGCGGCGCTGGCTGACCTTTTTCCTAGCGCTGCTGGTATGGGCCATCGTGCACGAGGGAGCGCACGCATTAGTGGCGTATCACTATGGCGAGTTCGAGGGCTTTTACGTGAGACCATTCGGCCTTGAGGTCGTATTTGAAACGCCTGTCGAGGAGCGAAGCGGCCTCCGCTGGGCCTTCATCTCCGGCGGCGCCAATCTCCTCACGATTCTGCTAGGCTATCTGCTGGCCGTATATGCTGGACGCTTGGCCATTGTCTCGTGCGCCTGGCTGCGCGGCTCGGCCTACTATCTGACCCTGCTGTGCCTTCTCGTGGATCCCCTGAATCTGTCGATCGGGCCATTTCTGTATGGGGGAGATGCTAACGGCATCGCAGTAGGGCTTGACACAAGCCGGCACCTCATTCAGGCCGTCTCGTTCTTGCTCCTCTTTGCCAATAGGGAATTGGCTTCGCACCTACTGCCAACCTATGGCATCGTATCGCGGAATCCCTTGCTCAAGCCGTGGTTCAGGCGCTAGAGTGGTAGCGCAGGGCCCGCACGTGGACCCGGTCTTGCCGGTGGCACATGATAGCGCTACTGGCCTTTGTGAGCGTGCTACTACTGCTCTTCGGCCCGGCGAAAGAGGCTGGTGCTCTCCTGGCGCTGCTTGGCCTGCTCCTCCTGATCGTCGCGACCAAGATCAAGCGCCTCTAGGATACGAGTTAGCGGCGACGCGCGTATGGGCCCCGGTGCGTTGCCGCTGGTCAGTTGCCAAGCATGGCGGGGCGAGCCGACTCGCGCCAGAGTTTGTGCTCTACTGAACAGCAGTTGCCGATCCGTGATCCCTCTGCTAGAATGCGCGCCGCGATGGCAGTTTACGCTTCCTCGGATCCTGCTGAAATGCCCTTGGTCGCTCTGAATGCGCACCTATTGTCTGCCGATGCTTCGTACCGCTCCGCCGGCGTCAGTCAGTTCATCCACGGTCTGATGACCTGCTTGCCCACTGCCGACCCGACGCTGCGCTATGCGGCTTTTGTCAATGACGAGCGGCTGTGCTATCCCGGCTGGCGGCTCGTGCCGAATCATTGGGCGGCAGCTAATCCCCTACGGCGCATCGCCTGGGAACAGTTGGCGCAACCCCGCCAAGCCCGTCGCTTGTCTGCTGATCTGCTCCACCTGCCGGTGAATGTGGGACCTCTCTGGCTGCACCGCGTGGGTTGCCCAGTGGTGGTGACGGTGCACGACCTAAGCTTTGCCTTGTATCCGCAGCTCTTTACCCGCGCGCGGCGCTCGTATCAGCAATGGCTGACGCCGCACACCGCGCGACAAGCTGCGGTCATTACCGCGGATTCGCGGGCCACCAAGGACGATCTGGTCAAGCTCTATGGTATTGACGCCGACCGAGTACGGGTGGTCTATCCGGGCGTGAATGGGCGCTTTCGGCCGGTTACCGATGCGAAGCAGATCGATATCTTTCGTCAGCGCCGCCAACTGCCCGCGAAGTTCATTCTGTTTCTAGGGACCATCGAGCCACGCAAGAACCTGGTCATGCTCCTCGAGGCGTATGCATCGCTTGTCAGACGTACCGGCTTGCCTCACGCGCTGGTGATCGCCGGAGGCAAGGGCTGGGGATATGAGGCCGTCTTTGCTACTGCCGAGCGGCTCGATCTCGCCGAGCGCGTTATCTTTGCTGGCTACGTGCCAGCGGACGAACTGCCGCTGTGGTACAATGCGGCTGAGGTCGTGGCCTATCCGTCGCTATATGAGGGTTTCGGGTTGCCACCCCTGGAAGCCATGGCCTGTGGGACGCCAGTGGTCGTCTCGAACGTCTCTTCTTTACCCGAGGTCGTGGGCGATGCTGGCTTTCTTGTCGATCCTGGCGATCCGTCGGCCTGGGTCGACGCACTTGGCACGATGCTGACCGAACCAACTGCCCGCGCCACCGCAAGAGAGCGGGGGCTCGCGCGTGCCAGGACGTTCACCTGGGAGCGTACTGCTCGAAACATGGCGCAGGTCTACCATGAGGTGTTGGGCGCATGACCAACAAGACGAGGCGGGCGCCGGCGTTTCGTGTATGGCATCGGCTCAAACCGCTAGTCGATGCAGTGCTGATCAACCTGGCCTTTGTGTTGGCCTATCTCGTCCGTTACGACTGGCAATGGTTCCGACAGCTAGAACCGGCCTACTATGTGCCTTTGCGGGTCTATGTGCCGAGTATGGCGGCGCTTACGGCGATCCTGCTTTTGGTGCTGTGGATCGAGGGCGCCTACGCGAGCGAACAGGGCCGCAGCACGTGGGACGAGGGCGTGATTGTGCTTCGGTCTGTGATCCTGGGCATCGCCACGATGATCGTGGCCGTCTTTATTGCTACGCCCAGTTACTATTCGCGGCTCATCTTTGGCTATGCCGGGATCTTGAGCCTGTTGCTCCTGGAAATGGCCCGCATGGTCGAGGGCGCCGTCATTAGCCGACTCCATCGGCAAGGCCGCGGCGTGGTCCGTCTTCTGATCGCGGGCGCCGGCGAGATCGGCCAGAGCGTCATGCGTTCGTGCATCGCTCGTCCCGAGCTTGGGCGGCAGGTCGTGGGCTTTGTCGACGACGATCCCGAGCGTGGCACTACGGACATTGGTCGGTTCAAGGCTCTGGGTACGCTCGACCAGATCCCGGCGCTGATCGCAGCGCACAAGATCGACGAGGTCGTAGTCGCCTTGCCCTGGCAGGCGCATCGGCGCATTCTTCAAGTGGTGCGCGCTTGTGAGTCGGGCAGTGTGCAGGTGCGCATCGTCCCCGATCTGTTTCAGCTCTCGCTATCGCAGATGGTGGTCGAGAGCCTCGACGGCATCCCGCTCATCGGCGTAGTCGAGCCCCATCTGGCGGCCTGGGAGAAGGTGGCCAAGCGGGCGATGGACCTCATCGGCGCGAGCCTGGTGCTCGTATTACTCTCGCCACTGTTCGCGGCCCTGGCATTGGCCGTGCGCCTCGATTCACCCGGCCCCGCCATCTTTCGGCAAGAACGGGTGGGGCGTGGCGGCAAGACCTTTACCTGTGTCAAGTTCCGCACCATGGTGCAGGATGCCGAGGCTCAACTCGACACTCTGCGTGATCGGAACGATGCCGATGGCCCCTTGTTCAAGATCCGTGACGACCCGCGCTGCACCCGCGTGGGCAAGTTTCTCAGGCACTTTTCGCTGGATGAGCTGCCGCAGTTCTGGAACGTGATCCGGGGCGAGATGAGCCTGATCGGCCCGCGGCCGGCCATCCCTAGCGAAGTAGCGCAATATGAGCCATGGCAGCGGCGCCGCCTCGATGTAGCGCCGGGCATCAGCGGCATGTGGCAGGTCTCGGGGCGCAGCGATGTTGGCTTTGAGGAGATGGTCTTGCTGGATATCTACTATATCGAGAACTGGTCGCCGTTGCTCGATCTGCGCATCATGCTCAAGACCATCCCCGTCGTTCTCTTGGGCAAAGGCGCCTACTGAGTCAATAGAGGTTGGGGCAATGGCAGCATTCCGAAAACAGGTGGATGTCGAAGGCCTCAGCGCGTTGGCGCAACGTCTGGTGCGCACCCCGAGCCTTTCCACGCAAGAAGGGGCGGTTGCCGGCATTCTGGCTGAGGCCATGCTCGCCGCGGGTTGGGATGCGGTCACCATCGACCGCATGGGCAATGTGCTTGGTCGCATTGGCCCGGCCGGAGACCCAGGGCTAGTGCTCGATGGGCATATGCACACCGTCGGGCCGGGAGACCATTCCTCTTGGGCGCGAGATCACTATAGTGGCGAGATCAGTGACGGCGTACTGTACGGCCGCGGCGCCTGCGATATGAAGGGCGCCCTGGCCGCGATGGTCTATGCCGGCGCCTGTCTCAGAGAGCACAAGGACGCACTCAAGGCCCCAGTCATTCTGGCAGCAGTCGTGCAAGAGGAACCGTGCGAGGGCATGGCGATACGCCACATCGTTGAAGTCGAAGGCCTCAAGCCGAGTGCTGTCGTCATCGGTGAGGCGACCGACCTTCAGCTCGCGCGCGGCCAACGAGGGCGCATCGAGTTGCAGGTCGATGTGCACGGCCGATCCTGCCATGCCAGTGCCCCTGAGCGCGGCATCAACGCGATCTATGAGGCCACCCGGCTGGTGTTCGCGCTGCAGTTGCAGGCGCCCCAGCTGAACAACGACTCTTTCTTGGGCAAGGGGAGTCTTGCGGTGACCGCGATCGCTTCTGAGGCGGGCAGCCGCAATGTCATCCCCGACTACTGCATGGTCTACATCGACCGGCGCCTGACGATCGGCGAGACTGAGGCCACTGCGCTCGCCGAGGTGCGGCGCGTGTTGCTGCGCGAGGCCATCAAGGCCGAGGTCCACGTGCCTCGCTATCGCGCCACGAGCTACACCGGTCTGATCTGCGAGCAACCCGAGGTCTATCCGCCGTGGATCACGCCAGAAGACTCAGCGCTGATACGCCAGGCAAGTGCAGCGATCGCCGCGGAGGTGGGGATAGCGCCTCGGCTCACGCGCTGGTCCTTTAGCACCGATGGGGTTTACACTGCGGGCGTCGCTGGCATTCCGACCGTAGGCTTTGGCCCTGGCGAGGAACGGTATGCGCACACTGTAGAGGACCAAGTGCGCATCGATGACCTGGCGGCCGCAGCCGCCGTGTATGCCGCCATGGCCCTGCGTCTTTGTAGCTGAGGGCGTTGCTGGCCTTGACGGGTCCCAGCGCTGAACGCGTTACATGCATTTGTCCGTGCCTGCGCAAGGCATGGGTGGTGATGCCATCCCGCTCTGGTGGCGACTGGCCTAGTCTCGTGTAGAGACACCGTCTGCGGGGCGGCGGTTCCGCAGAGGTTGCGCTCGCCCGGCCAGGTGCGAAGGTAGCTCCAAGCCCAGCTCCTGTTCTCTGGACCGCTCGATCTAGCAGTCGCGCGCAGCGCTGTCGAAGCGCCATGGGCGTACTTGCCCCTGGGTACACATCTCTTGGCGCACATACAACAAGGCACCAGCGCGCCGGTGGAACCGATCATCGACGACGGTTCACCCCCACGCGTGTGGGGAAGGCACGGAGCCCTGCCAGGCCTTTTGCTCATAGTTTGGTTCACCCCCACGCGTGTGGGGAAGGCTCTGCCGCCCGGGCGGGCAAGTTTGCCTATGGCGGTTCACCCCCACGCGTGTGGGGAAGGCACGCGACGAACGGCACGACAATCGCGGAGTGGAGGTTCACCCCCACGCGTGTGGGGAAGGCACCTCGTTCGAGGCCTGCGTGTACCCAGCCAACGGTTCACCCCCACGCGTGTGGGGAAGGCCGCGTTAGCTGTGCTGCCAGGGCACGACGTAGCGGTTCACCCCCACGCGTGTGGGGAAGGCTCTCGCGCACGTCGCGAGGCATGCCCTGGGGCAGGTTCACCCCCACGCGTGTGGGGAAGGCCCGATCTCGTTCTTCATGTTGCGCCACTGATTCGGTTCACCCCCACGCGTGTGGGGAAGGCCCTGCAGCAAGGCTGGAGCCTGGCGCAGCTGCCGGTTCACCCCCACGCGTGTGGGGAAGGCGGGATGGCAACGGACAGGGTGTGTCCGATCGTCGGTTCACCCCCACGCGTGTGGGGAAGGCTCCTTCGTGAGCCTCCCCTTCTGGCCTTTGTACGGTTCACCCCCACGCGTGTGGGGAAGGCCGCTGTGACAGATACTGTGACTAACAATGTGACGGTTCACCCCCACGCGTGTGGGGAAGGCCAATATCGCGCCCGTCTAAGCTGATAATGCATCGGTTCACCCCCACGCGTGTGGGGAAGGCAACGCCTCTCAACATGGTCTCGGGCATAATGACGGTTCACCCCCACGCGTGTGGGGAAGGCGTCGAGCGCGTCGTTACGCGACAACACTCCTGCGGTTCACCCCCACGCGTGTGGGGAAGGCCACTCCCCGACACCGCCACCACCGCCGCTTGGCGGTTCACCCCCACGCGTGTGGGGAAGGCCCTACGACACAACGTGGGGCAAGGCGATGCAGAGGTTCACCCCCACGCGTGTGGGGAAGGCGTGGCGGTCGGCCAGGGCACCTACCCGAGCAGCGGTTCACCCCCACGCGTGTGGGGAAGGCTTCAGGTCCTTTTTCATCATCTTCTTCGCCGTCGGTTCACCCCCACGCGTGTGGGGAAGGCGCGGCGCAACGTACGCGGGGATAGGGGGCAGAGGGTTCACCCCCACGCGTGTGGGGAAGGCTCGTCCACGCCAGCAGCGATGCGGCCTAACCCCGGTTCACCCCCACGCGTGTGGGGAAGGCCTCTATGCGGTCGCTCACAACCTCGGATACGACGGTTCACCCCCACGCGTGTGGGGAAGGCCTTGTTAAAGGTAGCCATAATCACTGCCCCCCAGGTTCACCCCCACGCGTGTGGGGAAGGCTGCTCGGGGGCCTTGACCCCCACGCCCGCTTGTGGTTCACCCCCACGCGTGTGGGGAAGGCGAAAGGCTAGATCGCAAGTGGCTTGCGGTTGACGGTTCACCCCCACGCGTGTGGGGAAGGCCTTTTAGA
Source organism: Anaerolineales bacterium (assembly GCA_039680625.1). Classification (GTDB taxonomy): domain Bacteria; phylum Chloroflexota; class Anaerolineae; order UBA1429; family UBA1429; genus JAAYDS01. Next base: position 14,460 of record JBDKSN010000016.1, read on the forward strand.
GACAGACCACAGCCTACACGGAGATGGTTCACCCCCACGCGTGTGGGGAAGGCGCGGTGTCCACTACTACGCCTCTTTCTTTGTGCGTTTGACCGCCACGCGTGAGGGGAAGGCGCCTGTGGCTAGCACACGAG
>JBDKSN010000017.1:0-20246 GCA_039680625.1 Anaerolineales bacterium
GGCCACGACGCCTTCCGGCAAGTCTCGATGGAGCGCCGCCAACTGCTCTTGACGCAGCTCGATCAGCCGCACCCGGTGCCCCTCAGCGAGGAGCAGGCCCGCCAGATAAGAACCGACTTTGCCACCACCCACCACGAGAACACGCATCGCCACCCTCCTCCCTTATGCCGAGCCCAACAGTGCACGCAGCCTATCGGCGGCCTCGGGCACGAGGGCGATGTGGGCCACGTCTCCCGCCTGGAACACGGTACCCAGTGTGGGCAAGAACGCCTTACCACCGCGACTGATCGCCACCACCAGGATCGAAGCTGGCACGGTGACCGTCTGCACGGTTTGCCCTTGCCATTGCACGGGCACCTGCACATCGACGATATCGACGCCGCCCACGCCCAAGCTCACCACCGTGTCCATCTGGGCATAGCTCAACATGTCGGCGGCGCGATGCGTGCCCCACATCATCGGGCTTACTGTCATCAGGCCGAGCCGGGTGTACACCTCTGCTTTGCGAGGATCATAAAGGCGCACCACGACGCGGGGCACGTGGTAGAACTCGCTGGCAAGCCGCGCCGCCACCACGTTGGCTTCGTCACTGGGCATCATCGCAGCCAATGCATCGGCGCGCTCGATGCCCGCTTCGATCAGCGCCTTTTGATCAAAGCCCACTCCCAGCACGGTCTTGCCCCGGAATCCCGGGCCTAGCCGCTCAAAGCTACTTGCGTCGCGATCGACTACGGTGACGGTGTGCTGGCGAGCTTGCAGTGCCAGCGCCACCCCCGACCCCATTCGTCCACAACCGATCACAATGATGCGCATAGGGTCCCTCCTCTATGCTAATGATCGAGGTTGCCGCTTGAGCTTGCGGGCGTCGTGTAGGTTGAGCACCACCTTGCGGAGTTCATCGGCCAGCAATAGAGCTGGCGTCCACGCGATGATCAGCAACCAATAGTGCGGCGGAATCGGCCCGGTGCCAATGAAACGCTGCATGAAGGGGACATACACGATCGCCAACACGAGCGCTACTTCGCTGGCAATGCCAACCCAGAGCAATGGATTGCCACGTAGTGGAAGGCGAAAAGCCGAGCGCCGCTCAGAACGCTGGGCAAAGAGGTTGCCGATCTGCGTCGCCACGACGGCCGCCAACGCCATCGACGTCGCTGAGCGATAGAGCGTGCCATCGCCTGGCAGATCGAGCCACTGGCCCCAATATCCGGCGAGCCAGTATCGCGCATAGAAGGCAAACATCGCCGCCGCGCCCTGGACGATGCCGAGATAGCCATATGCCCTAAAGAGCATGCCGCGGGTAATGATGTGCTCCGACAGCTTACGCGGGGGGCGATCCATCAAGCCAGGCTCGGGCGGTTCGGCGCCAAGGGCGAGCGCTGGTACCATGTCGGTGCCCAAGTCGATGGACAGCACGTGCATCACGTTCAGCGCGAGGGGGATACGCCCGCCAGTGAGGGCATAGAGCACAAAAGGCACTGCCTCAGGAGTGTTGCTCGTGAACACATAGGTTGCGAACTTTTTGATGTTCGCATAGACGGCGCGGCCTTCCTCGATAGCGTGGACGATCGAGGCAAAGCTGTCGTCCGTCAGGATCATGTCGGCGGCCTCTTTGGCTACGTCGGTGCCGGTAAGGCCCATCACGATGCCAATGTCGGCGCGTTTGAGCGCCGGCGCATCGTTGACGCCATCGCCCGTCATGGCCACCACATGCCCGGCTGCCTGTAACCACTGAACCACGCGCAGCTTGTGCTCGGGCGAAACACGCGCAAAGATGATATCCTCTTTGGCCGCCTCATCGAGCTGGGCGTCCGTCATGCCATCTAGCTCTGCGCCGGTGATCACGCGCACTTGCTGGTCGCCTACGATGCCGATGCGCCGGGCGATGCTCTCGGCGGTAAGCCCATAGTCACCGGTGATCATGATGATGCGAATGCCCGCATGATGCGCCTGCGCGACTGCCGCAGACACTTCTGGCCGGGCCGGATCCATCATCGCCACTAGCCCGAGGAAAGTGAGGTCTCGCTCGACGTCTGCCGCGGTGTATCCCCCCACACCCTGCGGGGCGGGCAACTGGCCCGGCTGACGATAGGCCACGGCTAGCACCCGCAGCCCCGCGCGGGCATAGCGGTCGTTCATCTCGAGCACTCGGGTGCGTGCCTCATCATCGAGCGGCACTCCATGGCCATTGGTCCATTGTGTGGTGCACAGATCGAGCGTCTCACGCGGTGCACCCTTGACAAAAGCCAACCGAGTCGGCATGCCATTGAGGATCACTTGGTGGATCGTCGCCATGCGCTTGCGTCGTGAATCAAAGGGCAGCACCCGTACGCGCGGGTAGCGCACAGCCAGGTCGTCGGCGCCCAGGCCCGCCTTGGCCGCAACCACCTTGAGCGCGGCCTCAGTCGGATCTCCCAAGATCGTCCAGCGCGGCGTTTCCTCTGTCGGCGGCAGCAAGCGGGCATCGTTGCACAGGCTGGCGGCCGTGAGCAACAGAGCCACGTCTTGGTCTGCCGTGGCGGCGATGGTGCGCCCCTGCTCGGTGATCGCGCCCTCGGGGGCATAGCCCACGCCTGTCACCTGGAGCGCGCGCCCATTCAGGTACAGGTCGGTCACAGTCATTTCATTCTGCGTCAGGGTGCCTGTCTTGTCGGTGCAGATGACGGTGGTGCAACCGAGGGTCTCGACCGACGACAGCCGTTTGACCAGGGCGTTGCGCTTGGCGATGCGTTGCACGCCCATCGCCAGGGACAGCGTCACGGTAGGCAAGAGGCCCTCGGGGACAAAGGCAACGATCATGCCCATCGCAAAGATGAACGCCTCAGACCAACGCATCCCTGCAGCCCACACCGAGATCAGGAAGAACAAGATGCCCACCGAGACGGCGATGAACGTCACGTTCCGCGTGACGACCTTCATCTCGCGTTGAAGCGGACTGAGCTCTTCGGACAAGCCCTGCGTCAGGCTAGCGATCTTGCCAAACTCTGTCTCCATGCCCGTGGCAAAGACCACCGCCTTACCCGAACCAGACGAGACGTTCGTACCGGCAAAGACCAGGTTGGGGAGGTCGGCGCCCTTGAGCCGGTCGCTAAGCACCGCCTCAGAGAGCTTGCGCACCGGATGAGATTCGCCCGTGAAGGTTGACTGATCCACGGTGAGCTCGGCATCCTCAACCAGGCGCCCATCCGCCGAGATGCGGTCGCCTTCACTGAGGATCATGACGTCACCGGGCACCAGTTCCTCAGCGGGTATACTCCGCTCAACGCCCGAGCGCATCACCCGCACATTGACCGGCAACATCTGGCGCAGCGCTTCAGTAGCCTTCTCAGCGCGATACTCTTGCCAGAAGCCAAAGACACCATTGATGATGTTGACGGACCAAATGGCGATGGCCAGCTGCGGCATCTGAGCGACAAAGCCTACGATGCCCCCCGCCCACAGCAACAGAGCCATGACGTGGGTGAAATTGGCCAAGAAGCGCAAGATGAGGGGTTTGCCTTTGACCTCGCGCAGCACGTTGCGGCCGTAGCGAGCCAGGCGCTCTTGCACCTGCGCATCCGAAAGCCCCTCGGGCCCGGTTTCAAGCGCGGCGTATACCTCTGCGCGCAGCAAACGATGGATTTGTTGACGAGTCTGTTCCATGAATTCCCTCTACTGATGCCCTGCACCAGCTGATTGCTCACATGATCCTGCAAAAACACAAACCTCGCAAGCAAAAGGCGGCCCACCCCAGCGCGGGGTGGGCCGTGTGCCTGATTGCCTCCCCGCTTCTCGCTAGCTCGTGAGCACCCGCACGTCGTCGGGCGCGCAGACCAGGTTCACCTGATCGCCCACACGGAACTCGCCCAGCCCCTGTGCGCCGATATTCTGCACGCGGGCGACAACGTCCTCGCCGGTAGCCAGACGCACGATGAAGCGAGTATCGGTGCCCAGATAGACCACCTCGCGCACGGTGCCGCGCAAGCCCGTGCCGTTGGCCCTGGCGATCGGCTCGACATTGAGCTTCTCTGGGCGCAGAGCCACCGTGACGGTCTGCTCTAGGGCGAGCGCGTCGCCAGGAAGCCTGGCCTGCAGCCGGTCACCCTCGATGACGAGCGACACCAGCTCTCCCTCGCGGCCGGCCACTCGGCCCTGGACAAAGTTCGTCTCTCCGATAAAGTCGGCGACAAAGCGCGACGTGGGCTGTTCATAGATCTCGACGGGCGTGCCTACCTGCAATACCAGGCCCTCATTCATCACCGCGATGCGGTCAGACATCGTCAGGGCCTCTTCTTGGTCGTGGGTCACGTACACAAAGGTGATGCCCACCGCCTGCTGCAAGTGCTTGAGCTCGGTCTGCATCTGCTTGCGCAGCTTGAGGTCGAGCGCGCCCAGGGGCTCGTCGAGCAATAGCACCGCGGGCTCGTTGATCAGGGCGCGAGCCAGGGCTACTCGCTGTTGTTGCCCGCCCGACAGTTGCGAGGGCTTGCGCCGCCCGATGTCGGGCAAGCGCACCAGTGCCAACGCCTCTTGCACGCGGCGCTCGCGCTCTTCGCGCGGCATATGCCGCACACTAGGCCCGAACCCGACGTTCTGCGCCACCGTCAAGTGTGGAAACAGGGCATAGTTCTGAAAGACCATGTTCACTGGCCGCCGATGAGGTGGTACGTGGGCCATGGGCTTGCCCTCGATGAGCACCTCACCATCGGTAGGCGTCTCAAAGCCAGCAATCAGACGCAGGGTCGTCGTCTTGCCGCAACCCGATGGGCCCAGCAAGGTAAAGAACTCGCCGGCACGGATGCCCAGGTCGATGCCCCGCACCGCGGCCACATCGCCACTACCCGTCTGCCCCGCGGCAAACGTCTTGGAAAGATGCACCAACTCGACCGCAAAACCGCTCACTCTCCACCTTTCCGGACGCCAGGCTCTCCGCTGCGTCGCAGCCGCTCAGCGAGCAGTAGCAGCGCCACCGAACACACCATCACGATCGCCGAAAGCGTGACGACGATCGGCAGTCGGCTCGGAAAGCGCAACTGCGAATAGACATATACAGGGAGCGTCGTCTCGGTGCCGGTGAGGAAAAAGCTCACCGCAAACTCGTCGAACGACGTAGTGAATGAAGTCAGGAACGCCGACAAGATAGCCGGCATAGAGATCGGCACCACGACGCGGCGCAGCGTCAACCAATAGTTCGCGCCGAGATCCTGGGCGGCCTCTTCGATGCTCGACGGAAAACCTGCCAAGCGCGCGCCGACGATCAACGTCACATAGGGCATGCTGATGATCACATGCCCCACACCTACGGTGAACAGCGATAGTTCGACGCCCAACGTGCTGAACAGCAGCAACAGAGCCACACCCAGCACCACATAGGGGATCACCAACGGCATCGAGGTGACCGCCAGGAAAGCACCCTTGAGGCGAAACTGGTAGCGCATCGTGGCGATGGCCGCCATGGTGCCCAGCACGGTCGCCACGACAGACGTGATCAAGCCGAGAACCAGGCTATTGCGCGCCGCCTGCAGCATCTCGGTAGCCTTCCCCAGCTCGCCGAACCACTTGAGCGTAAAGCCCTTGAGCGGAAAGACCATCAGCGGCGAGTCGTTGAAGGCAAAGACCACCAACATGACGATCGGCAGATACATAAAGATCGCCAGCAAGGCATAGTACAGGGCGCCGAGAGAGGGCAGGCGCAGGCGTCGCATGGCTACTCGACCCCCAGGTCAATGTGCAAAAGCCGCGCCACCCAAGCGGCGCCGCCCAGCAACACCAGCATGACAACCAGCATGACCACGCTCATCAGCGAGCCCAACGGCCAGTTCAGCGCGCGGGCAAACTGATCTTGGATGATGTTGCCATACATCACGCCATCTACACCCCCCACCAGCGCCGGTGTGACCCACTCGCCCAGCGTAGGGATAAAGACAAAGAGAAAGCCCGCCGCCACGCCCGGCATGCTCAGCGGCAGAGTCACCCGCAGGAAAGCCTTCCACGGCGCACACCCCAGGTCGGCCGCCGCCTCGAGCAGGCTGCGGTCCATGCGGTCGAGCGCCGCAAAGATGGGCATGGCCACAAAGGGCAGCCACGAGTAGATCAGGGTGACGATCACCGCCGCCGGGGTGTAGAGCAGCACGGGCCGAGGCTCATCCATCAGCCCCAGCGCCTGGAGCGCCGCGCTGAACAGGCCCTCAGAGCCAAGAAGCAGCTTCCAGGCCAGGATGCGCAAGAGAAAGCTCGTCCAGGCCGGTACCAGCAGCAGCATCAGCAACGTCACGCGGCGCGGCCCAGCACGAAAGGCGAGATAGTAGGCCAGCGGATAGGCCAGGAGGACCGTCAACACTGCCGTGAGAAGCGCCCACCATGTGGAGCGTACGAGCAGTCGCTGGAACGAGGTGTTCTCCGCAAACTCACGATAGTGCTCAAAGGTCCAGATGTGTCGTGCTGCGCCAAAGCTGCCCTGGCGTAGGCTGAACGAGCCCATGTTGAGCATGGGTAGGACAAAGAACACCAGCAGCATCAGCGCGGGTGCACTGATCAAGACCCACAACCGAACCCGAGTGTTCACCGCATCCGTCCGTCCAGGATAGCTTGGGCGCCATCCCTAGATGGCGCCCTACTGAGAGCCTATTGCGCAGCCTTGACCTCGTCCCACAGCTGCGTCCACGCCGCTCGCTGTTCTTCCGTGAGCGATTCAAAGAACACGCTCTGCTCAAGCACCTCGGGATGATCGAGGTTGAACAACCTGACCAGCTCCGGGTCGGTCAGTTTGGCTACCTCAGCATTGGCCGCGCCATACCCGTACTGATTGGACATCTCGGCCATCTAATCGACCGAGATCAGTGCATTGATGTAATCCAGGGCCAGATCGGGATTTTCGCTGCTGGTGGGGATGCCATAGCCGTACACCCACGCGATGCGCCCCTCGACGGGCGTGATGTACTCGACGGGTACCCCCTGCGCGGCCACCGCCACATAGGCGTCGGGCCAGCAGTTGGCGCCCAGCCACACCTCACCGGAGGCGATCTGCTGGTTGATCTCGGTATAGTCGCTCCAATAGCCCAGCAGGTTGGGCTTGAGGTCGATCAGTTTTTGCTTGACCTCTGCGAGCTGCTCGTCGGTAAGGCTGTAGGGATCATAGCCCAGCGCCAACGAGGCGACGACAACCGCGCCTTCGGCCGAGTCTTGGATCGAGACATGGCCGGCATACTGTGGATCCCACAGGTCGTTCCACGAGTCGGGCATCTCGGCCACCTTGTCGGTGCGCACCAAGATCGAGTCATAGCCCCATTCCCAGGGCACGAGATATTGCACGCCATCGATCTGCCCCATCTTGGCTAAAGGCTCCATGATGCCGGGCCAGTTCGAGAGCTTGGACGTGTCGATCGGCTGGAGCATCTTGTTGTCGACCATGATCTGCAGCCAGCTCATGTTCGGGTGCACCAGGTCGGCGACAAAGCCGCTCTGCAGCTTGGCAAACGCCTCGCTGTCGTCGGCGAAGAAGGTCCATTCGACCGCTACATCCGGGTGCTGCTCCTTAAAGTCCTTCCAGAAGACCTCTTGCTCATAGCCCGACCAGTCCAGCACGGTCAAATGCGCGGGCTTGGCAGCGCTACAGCCCGTCAAGACCACAAGCATGCTGACCAACACCACGATGGTCAGCCGATGCCACCATCTTGCACGCTTCATCTCCTACACTCCTCCCAGCGACCCGGGGCACAACGCACCCTTGAAACCAATGTTGCGCAAGGGGCCGTCGATGCTACGTTGCCGCGCCAGTCCACGGCGCGTCCACGGATGACCGATCGCTCGACCTGTCGATACGCACTGCTTGGGCCAAGAGATCCCCGTCTACGACAATGGCCGAGCAGGCGGGGTCCATCATGGATCCCGTGTGGCAGAGAGCACGCCCCGGCAAGCTGCCAGACATATTGCGTGCCCTTGGGGCCGATCGCGAACAAATCGTGATCGGTGGCGCCAAGTGGCGCCTATCAGCATGGCCAGTCTGCTAACCACGAGGACATGGCCCAGCGGAACTAGCGTGAGGGCCGTCGGGAACGCCCGACTGCGCAGAGCAATGCCCATACGCGGCGCTATTATAGTGCGGCTGCTGGTGAATGCAATATAGCGTGAGGATATTGAGGGTTCGCCGCCAAGCGCGGCAAGCCTTGTCCACGCGGACGTCAGGTGCTTGGCCAGATGTGAAGCCATATCAACGACCAATCGCCGCGGCTACATCCAGATCCAGGCGGTCTGACGTCACGCCATCCCGAACAACACTCGCCCGTTCGCCAGTGACCTGATCGTACAGCCCGACGCGCAACGTGTAGACAGCGTCCAGTGAAGGAGCAATGTCGGCCACTGACATCGACATCGGCGCCGTCAGAGCGGGGAAATCCGCGGCATCTATGTCGCGCGGTAACAGAGCGCCGGTGGGGGCTGGCTCACGGTCCCAGATCTCTATCCCTGAGGCCGCCGATCCCGACACCCGCGCGATCAGCCTATAGTCAGACAAGCTCGGGCCGCGCCCAGCGCAGCCCCATCCCGAGGAGAACGGCCAGGAGCCCGCCGAGCAAGATCTCGATCGTCCGCTGATCAAAGGGCACGGCCGCGAGCGCCATACCGGTTGCCAGGATCACCGCCAGAGCGATGCCAAACACCGCACCTAACACCAGGCGTGGCACTGTCCGTTCGCAGACCAGTCGAGCCATCGCTAGGCCGGGGCCAGCCCTAGCAAGAGGGCACCCACCCCGCCACATCGACCGCATCGACGTGCACCAGAAGTAGGCCCAACAGAAACAGAGCGAGGATGGAGAACAAAGGAATGCCCTGCCCTCATCCGCCGGGCGTTGTCTCTCTGGCTCTGGACCTGAACGACACCGGCTTAGGCGCGGACGCCTTACCGGACAATTTGCTGACCTGCAATCTGTACCCGACCATTATCCCGGGATATGGAACCGACGGCCGCTCGACGGGCGGCCGGAGGCGATGATGAGGATCATCATAGACTCTTGCACAAAAGAGGCGAATGCTCGCCGCGGGTCAGCGACCATCCATCCGCAACGTCCAGCAACAGGACAGGCTGAGCATGACCGCCCAGCCTGTCCTCAGGCTCCCGACGTCAGGCGTCTTCGAGCGTGACCACACCCTTGATATAGTTCTGTTCCTGGCCACGGGTCACGCTGGCCAGCAGGCTGCCCATCTCCTGAAGGGGCACGACGTGCGTGACCAGCGGGCGTGTGTCGACCTTGCCCGCAGCGAGCCAGCGGATCGCCGTCGGGAAGGGGTCGCGCAGGCGGGCGGCTGGCGAGGAGTTGACGACGGTGTAGCCCAGCAAGTGCCAAGAGTCGCCGCTGATCTTGACCTCGCCATGGATCCAGCCAAAGTTGTTGATACGCCCGCCGCGCTTGACGAGCTGCTGTGTGAGGGCAAAGCCCGCCTGGGAGCCGGATGCATCTACCACCGTGTCGATGTCGAGTGCCTGCAGAGCGCTGATCTGAGCCTCGGCATCGGCCGACATGGGGTTGAGCACCGTATCGGCGCCAAAGCGTTGAGCCAGCGCGAGGCGCTCGTCGGAGACGTCGCAGGCGATCAGCCGTTCGGCATACGACTTGGCCAGGCATTGCACGAGCAACAGGCCCATAAAGCCGCAGCCGACTACGGCGACGCGGTCGCCGATCTTGAGCGCGCAATGGTCCACACCGGTGACAACACACGACAGCGGCTCTACTAGCCAATAGATGTCCTCTACATCCGATTCGGGCAGCTTGTATGCACCATTGGCAGGGACGTTGGCTAACCCGGCAAAGCCTCCGGCGGCCACACGATCGCCCTCCCGCAAGGTGGTGACCCCAGGCCCCACCTTGACCACGCGCCCGATGCCCTCATGTCCGGCAGGTGCAGCCCAAGGCACCTGACTGCCCGCGCGATAGGTGTTCAAGTCCCAAGCACAGATGCCGCAGACTGAGCCACGCACCTGTACCTCACCCGGGCCAGGCTCGGGCACGTCGAGGGTGATCATCTCCAGCCCACCTTGGGGCAAGTAGCGGATCGATTGGGTCTTCATCTTCCTCCAGTGTCAAGTACAGATTATATGCTCAGTATCCTGAGAATATTCTTGCCTAGTTGCCATAAGTGATGCGGGCCGTCTCATGGCTGCGAATATAGTCCCAGTCCAGCGTCACCCCCAGGCCCGGGCCAGTCGGCGCGTAGACACATCCTCGGGCATCGATGGCCTCTAGACCATCGCCATAGTCCGTGTAGGCCGGGCCGAAATACCCCGAGATCTTGGGATTGAGCAGGCCCATCTCATAGTAGTTGGTGTTCCGCAGCGAGGTCATGACGTGTCGAACAGCCGGACCGCAGCCATGCAACTCGATGTCGAGCCCCAACCCCTCGACGGCATGGGCAAGCTTCATGACGCCCGTGATGCCATCATAGCCGATGTCGCCGCGAACAAAGTCGGTGGCGTCGGCGAGGGCAAAGTCGACGTGCGGTTCAAGCGTGCGCACATGCTCGGTCATCAGCAGCGGCGTGCGAATAAGCTGGCGTAGCTTGCGATGGGCAAACTGCGAGATGCCACCGTCTTTGAAGGGGTCTTCGAGCCAATAGAACCCGGCCTCGTCACAGGCGCGCCCCACCTTGATCGTGTCGCCAAAGGTGTTGAGTTCACACGCGGGATCGAGCATCAGGTCCATCCGCTCGCCCACCCGCTCAGACACGGCCTGGATCGTCGCGATCTCCAGGTCGACCAGAGAGTCTCCCCAGCCATGGATCTTGAAGGCCGGATAGCCGCGCTGCAAACACAGTTCCGCATAATCGGCATAGTCCTCGGGACGAGACAGCCCACCATTGTGGTCGCCATGAGTGGTGCTGGCATAGCACTTGAGCGGGCGGATGTGGCCGCCGAGCAGCTCCCAGATCGGCGCGCCATAGTACTGGCCCGCGATATCCCACAAGGCAACGTCGATCGCCGACAGGCCCACGCGGGCCACCTGCCGCAATGCTCGCTTGACGTCCTGGTAGATCCGCTCGCGCTCCAGGGCGTTCTTCCCGATGAGATAGTCGGCGAACATGGGCAAGGTGGCCGCATCGACGTGGCTGGTCAAGCAGTGTCCGCTGATACCAAGATCGGTGTGCACCAAGATGAGGGTGTTCGTGCGCTGGAGTGTGCTCCCAGGGACATAGACCAGGTTAAACCCGTTATAGTCCGTGCCCAGCTCGCGCAACGTGTAAGCATACTCAATGACCTCGATACCCGTGATGATCGGCTTGTCTCGCATCGTTGTGTGCTCCTCTCTCGGCCGCGGCCCAGTCACCCTGCGATTGGCCGCATCATGCAGCGCCCCGCTCAGTTTGGCAAACGCCGTCGATCTCTTCCGCGCATGCTTGACACATCATCCAACCCGGGTATAATGCAGCAAGTGTCTTTCCGAGGCCCCGCAAGGGCCGCCAGCGATCGAGCATCATGGACGAATACAGTAGTCAGGGCGAAGAACAACCGAGCGCATCGCGTCACGCAGGGCACTGCCTAGCGATCTGACGTCCTCGTTCCACTCTCGACTCTCGAGAACGCACGGTGACGTTGGGTTGCCGTGCGTTCTCATTGTTGTCGTCAACGGCACCTCTCACCGCACGACAGCAGCAGGGCGTCGCCTGGCGCCAGAAGGAGGTCGAGAATGGCCATCTATGTCAGCCAGTTGATTGGCAAGACCGTCTATGACCCGCGGAATACCCCGCTGGGTCGTTGTACGGACGTCTTGGTACACGAGAACGGCCATGCCGCGCCGGTCGTATGCGCCATCGAGATGCGCCTCCCTGACCGCAAGGAGCAGCTTGTGCCGGCGCAGCAGATTGCCTGGCTCGCTCCGGCAATCATCCTCTCGAACCCCACGCCGTCGGAATACCTGCCTCAAGGTACCGAGTTGTCTCTGCGACGGCACGTGCTGGATCGGCAGATCGTCGACCTCGAAGGGCACCAGCTCGTGCGGGTCAACGACGCCCAGCTCGTGCGCCGCGACGACGGGCGCTATCTGCTGACCTCTGTGGCCGTCGGCGGCGCCAGCCTTTTACGCCGCCTGGGCCTTGAGCGGGTCTCCACTCTCAGCCAGCGAGTCTTGGGCACTGCCGTGCCCGATCGCTTCATTCCCTGGAGTCAGGTCGCCGCCGTCCAACCCGATGCGCCCATCCGCCTGCGCGTGACGCGCAACAAGCTCGAGCAGCTCAACGCAGCAGACATGGCCGATATCGTCGAAGAGCTCGACCGACCCAGCAGCGTGGCCCTGCTCGAGATGCTCGACGACGAGGTGCTCGCCGATGCCATCGCCGAGGTAGAGGACGAGCTGCAGCCAGCGCTGCTTGCCGCCCTGCCGGACGACCGTGCCGCCGGTGTGCTCGCGGCCATGGACCCCGATGATGCTGCTGATTTGTTGTCCGCCCTCGAAGAAGAGGAACGCCAAGAGTACCTGGCACGGATGGAGTCCGAAGACCAGCAAGCAGTAGGTCGGCTGCTCGCCTATCCGGAGGATACCGCCGGCGGCATCATGACCAACGAATTCACCGCTGTACCGGCCAACCTGACCGTGGCCGAGGTGCTGGAGCATCTGCGTACCTCGCCTCAGGCGCGTGAGGATGAGACCATGTACTACATCCACGTCACCGACGAGGCCGGCCATCTCGAGGGCATTGTCAGCCTGCGCGATGTGGTCATGGCCGACCCGTCTGCTCGCCTGAGCGAGATCATGCAGCCAGCGCCCGTCACCGTCGGCCTGCTGACGAGTCAGATCGAGGTCGCCCAGCTCGTGGCCAAGTACAACCTGCTCGAGGTGCCCGTGGTCGACGACGAAGGGGTGCTGCAGGGCATTGTGACCGTCGATGACGCCATCGACGCCGTGATCCCCACCGCCTGGAAGAAGCGACTGCCGCGCTTCTTCTGACCACCCGCAGGAGGTACTCCATGAAGCTCAAGAACACCCTCTCGCGAGCGGCGCGGCGCGCCTTGCTGTTCGTCTCTGTGCTAGGCCCGGGCCTCATTACCGCGAGCGCCGACAACGACGCACCGGGCATCGCCACCTACTCGATGGTCGGCTCGCGCTATGGCTATTCGTTCCTCTGGATCATCGTTTGGGTGACGGTGGGTGAGGTGGTGGTGCAAGAGATGGCCGCGCGTATGGGCGCTACCACGGGCAAGGGATTGACCGACCTCATCCGCGAGCGCTTTGGTCTGCGCCTCACCTTTCTGGTACTCGTGGGGTTGGTCTTGGCGAATCTCGGCACCACGGCGTCTCAGTTGGCGGGCATTGCGGCTGCTGCCGAGCTATTTGGCGTCAGCCGCTATATCGCTGTCCCCATCGCAGCCGTAGCGATCTACCTGCTGGTAACCCACGGCACCTATAATCGTGTCGAAAAGGTCCTCATCGCATTATCGATGTTCTCGGTGACCTATATCGCGTCGGCGATCCTGCTCAAGCCCGATTGGGGCGCCGTATTGCGACAGGCCATCGTGCCGCAGGTGCACTTTGACACGCAATATCTCTTGGCCGTGCTGGCCACGGTGGGTACCACGATCACGCCCTGGGCGGCGGTGTACATGCAAGCGAGCATTGCTGACAAGGGCGTCGACATGGAGCACTTTGGCCATACGCGCCTGGATGTCATGTTCGGCGCCGCCGTGGGGAACGTGGTCTCGGCGTTCATCATCATCTGTACTGCGGCCAGCCTCTTTGCGCGGGGCATCGTCGTCGAGACGGCCGAGCAGGCCGCGCTGGCCCTTGCACCCGTCGCCGGGCAGTGGGCCGAAGTGCTCTTTGGCGTGGGGCTCATGGGCGCCTCCATGCTCGCCGCCTCGGTGTTGCCTCTGGCCACGACCTATGCGGTATGCGAGGTGATGGGCTGGGCTCGTGGCCTGAACCTGAGACGGGCCGATGCGCGCGCTTTCTACGGGCTCTTTGGCGGGATGATCGGCCTCAGCGGGGCCGTGGTGCTCATCCCGGGCATCGAGCTCTTCCCGTTGATGTGGCTCTCGCAGGTGGCCAACTCTTTGCTCTTGCCCCTCGTACTCGTGCTGATGATCCTGCTGGCGAACAGCAAGCCAATTATGGGCCGCTGGCGCAATCGAGGGCTCACCAATGCCATCGCAGCGGTCACCGCGGTGTTGGTATCGATCGCCTCGCTAGCGCTACTGGCCGGAGCTTGAGTCGCTAGGTCGTGCCTGCGCGGAATGATCCACATCAGACCTCTGCTTGGTGCGGATCGCGCACATACAGCGCGGCGATCACCAGTGTGACGAGGATCAGGCCAAACGAGACCAACCAGGGCAGCCGCACGCCCGCGTCATAGATGTAGCCCGAGGCAAGTGAGCTCAAGATGAGGGGCACGATCACCAGATAGCCCAGAGCCGGCCCTCCCGTCCCGCCACTGCTGCTGCCGATGAGGACGCTCCCCTGGCCGATGGCTGCGAGCACACGCCCACGCATTTGCCGGGGGATGCTGTCGGCCAGCAGGGCCACGCTCGCAGGGACAAAGATGCCGTCAGCCAGGCCGATGAGCAGGCGTACGAACAGCACGCCCCAGTAGCCGTGCACCACCGTGAATAGCGGCAAAGCTACCGCCAGCATGCTCAGCGAGAGGAGCATGCACCGTGAGCGGCCAATGCGGTCGGCCAGCACGCCGGCTGGCGCCATGCTCAAGATACGCACTGCAGATTCGAGCAGCAAAATGATGCCCCACTCGGTCGCGGTGAGGCCCAGCCCATCGATCGCCTGCACGACCCAGAACGGCCCAGCGATGGCGTTGACGGCCAGGCCGATGACGCCAATGATCCCGACGGCAAGCGCGGTGCGGGGGATTGGTCGCAAGAGAGCGCCCAGACCACTGTAGGTGGACCACAGGAGCCGAGGCACCATCGCCAAGTGGAAAGGCTCGGGCGGCGTCGACCGCGTCTCGTGCAGCAGCCTGAGCACCGCAAAGCCGACGAGGATGTTGCCACAGCCGAGAAAGGCATAGAGATAGCGCGCACCAGGATCGATGCCCACCGCATCGATGACCAGCCCAGCCACCCAAGGAGCGGCCATCGACGGCAGCGACGAGATCGTGTTCATCAAACCGATCGCCCGGCTGCGGTCTTGGGGTGTGGTCGAGTCGGCCAACAGCGCCGATTGGGCAGGGAACTGCACGACCGAGAAGCCCATCAGGAGCGAGGCCAACGCCAGCCACTCCCAGCTGGGCGCTACGGCATAGAGCAGCTCCATTGACGCGGCGATGATCGTCGTCCAGCCCATCAGCTTGACCCGGCCCACGTGGTCGGCGAGGTAGCCGCCCAACGGAAAGGCAATCAGGCCCAACAGTGGCGCCAGCGCATTGATCAGCCCAATCTGCTCGGGGTCTCCATGCAGCGCCAGGATATACAGCGACACATACGGATAGGCCATGCTGCGCGAGAACATGCCCAACATGCTCGTGAACGACATGGTGGCCAGGTTCCCATGCATCACCCGTCGAGTGTTCTGCCAAGCGTTCTTGAGCGAACGAGCGAGGCTGGTCATGGGTGTGCTCCAACTCGAGGTGCCGTGAGTATACCGGACTGCCCAGCAAGACAACATCCCCGAAGCCGCCGAGGCGGTCTCGGGGATGTCTATTCCCCGACGTGATCAGCCTTCCGAGAGGATGCGGTCGACGATCGGCTGTCGGTATTCCTTGCTCAAGGTACGGAAGTAGGCGCTATAGCCCGTGACGCGGATCATCAGGTCCGGATGGGTCATCGGGTCTGCGTGCGCCTCCATGACGTCCTTCTTGGAGACCACGTTCATGTTGATGAGCGTGCCGCCCTGCTTGTTGTGGGTCAAGATCAGCGATTCGAGCAACTCCAAGCCGCCATGGCTGTGCACGAGCGTGTCGTCTAGCTCGATCTGCAGCGGCGTGCTGTTGCCATAGCCCGACTGCACCGAGGCCACCGCGTTGGCCTTGGCCGTCGCGGCGTTGCCGCTGCCAGGCACAAACCCTGGGTCGGGATCGGCGCTGTGCGAGATCGGCTCGCCCGCACGGCGGCCGTTGGGCGTAGCGGGCAGGTGCTCACCATAGGTGTTGGTGGCCCCATGCGAGAACAACCCCGGCACAGTGCGATATCCGTGAGGCGTTGGCGTGTCGGCCACGAGGTGAGTCCAGAGGTTGGCGATGCGCACAGCCCACTCGTCGGCGCGCGCATTGCCCGAGCCATAGCGCTTGATGCTGTTCATCATATAACGCACGCGCTCGTTGTCCGCATAGTTGTTGTGCATGATGGCGACGAACTCGGCGAAACTGAGCCGCTTCTCCCGAAAGATCCGTTGCTCGATGGCGGCGAACGAGTCGGCGGTGGTGGCAAGGCCGATCGCATCCATGGCCAGGTCGACGATGTCCACGCCACCAGCAGAGCAGTCTACGCCGCGTTCGATAGGCCCATGGCAGAACAGGTTGAGTACGATCTCGGGGTAATTGCGCGCCTGGCGCTCCATGTGAATGTCTTTGCCGCGCTTGACGATGTTGACTACCTCGGCCATGTTGCGCTCATACGCGGCCCACAGGGCGTCCATGGTCGGCTCGGCCTCGCTCTGCAGCACCTCGTCGATGGCCAGCAACATGGGCTGTACCAGATCGACCCGTGTCACGTCTTGCAGGCAGTACTCGACGCCGGGGAGCGCCGTCCAGTTGCAACCGACCTTGGCACGCATCCGGGCAAGCCCCTCGGTATGACCAAGCCTGACAAAGCCGCTGTCAAGCCCGCCCGAGAGCGAAAAACTCACGCCGGTGCCATCCTCGATCATGTATTCGAGCGCCCGGCGCAACAGGCTGCGATCCATACCGTCCCACACGCGCAGGGCGATATTCGTCGGAATATGCAGCGCATGCATGGCGTCGAGCACGCGAAAAGACATGGGGCTGGTCAGGTCGTGGCCATCGGCCGCCTGGCCTCCGATCTGCGAATAGTGCGGATCGTTAAAGAACAGGCTGCAAAGATGCCACACTACCGACTCGTCCGTCTCGATGCCCGCCGCCAAGTCCCGCTCATAGTAGGGGCGCAGCAGCTCATCGAGCTGCCCCAGGGCGCCACCCAGCGCCCACATGCGGTCGACATCTTGCGCATAGGCCAAGAACTGGCAGGCCTCACGGAACGTGCGCGGCGGGTTCTCGATGACCCACTCGCTGGCATCGGCGATCGCCAGCAGATTGTCGCGCAGGCCTTCGCTCTCCTCCTCAGCCGCCATCTCGCGCGCCAGCGTCACGTGTTTGGCGATCCACTCCTGGATGCCTAGCACGAGCTGCTCCTCGCCGTCATAGAACGAGGTATCGGGCGGCCGATTCAGCTCGCGATAGCGCCGGATATTGGCCAGGATGCCGCCAAAACCCAGATCCAGGCCGATCTGCATATCGGGGCCGATGTGATTCGCCGCCGCCACACCCGGCGAGACGATGTTGTATTTCCGCATCAGCGGCACGAGTTCCATCGGCCGGTCTTCGGGCCGCCAGGTGCGAAAGTAGCGCTCTTGGTCTGTCGGCTTGGGATCACTCGGCTTGGGCTTGCTGTCGGCGAACATGCTATCCAGCGTCCAGCCGGCCACCCCCGGGATGCCCTTGTAGACCCAGCACCCGGCCACCGAGCACATCGGGTGGACATACACCGGATGCGCGTTCAGCCATCGCCGGAAGCTGATGCCGATCGCTTTCGGCCCCCATACGCCACCAGAGGGATGGTCGGAGTACGGTTCGAACGCGATCGGCTCATCCCACGGGATGTAGCCGTGGTCATCGGTATCAAAGTGGCCAAAGCGCTTCACTTTGATGTCGGTGTGAATGTTCTTGGTTTCTCGCAGCGCCGCTATGCGTTCGGCATAGGTCGGGCTGATCTTGACCTGCTCACGAACAGACGCCATAGTCGCTCGCCATCCTTCTGCCCCAGGGCCTGGTGGATACCGGCTCAAAGACGAACCATCACGCACGATCATAAAGCGACTCGCGTCGCACTGTCAAACACGGTAGGCGGTCTGCAAATGGCCAAGTGACGAGGTGCGACTCTGGCGATCGAGTCGGAGCATCAGGGCAGCGTCAGCTCGCGCTGCTGTGAGGGGTAGCGAGGGCGGGCTATTCCCGCCCTCGCCGAGAGCACCTTCGTTGCCTAGAACGTCGTCGTGAGTTCGATGGCCCGGCCCGTCTCTGACGAACGATAGCCAGCCTCGATGATCTCGATGACGTGGCGAGCGTGTTCGGCAGTCACCACGGGCTGTTTGTTGTTGCGGATGCAGTCCACCAAATGCATGATGTCCGAATACACGTGATGCTCGGGCAAGGTGAGGTGAACGCCTTGCAGGTAGGGCATCTCATCGTGGGCGCGACGCGGGCCAGTCTTGAGTTCGCTCCCCGGCAGACCATAGAGGCCCGGCTCACGGCCGCTATGGACCGTGATGCCCGACTCGCCCAAGTCGAGCGAGCCTTCCGAGCCCGCGAACTGGATGCTGTGCTCGCGTCGAATGTTGTAGGTGAAGGCGCCATAGACGTTGGCGAACACCGAGTCGCCAAAGTCCAGGATCAGATGAGTGTTGTCATCCATATCCGCCTGGGTGACCTCCCCCTTGAAGCGGCGCTCTTTGAGGCCAATGCCCGAGAAGCCGGTCACGCGCTTGACGGGGCCCAGAATGCCTGTCGCCTGGTGCAGCGTGTACACCACGCCGTCATACATGGGGCCACCGCCGGGCTTTTTGTAGTACCACAGCGGGTTGACGTTGCTGATCACGTCGTCGGGCATGCGGAAAGCCTCGTATTCGTGCAACATACCGCCGCCAAAGAGCGCATAGTAGATGCGCCCGATGATGCGTTGCTCCATCAGCAGCGTGCGTGCATCTTGGAACAGCTTGCACTGCATCTCGCCAGGGGAAGCGACGAGCTTGACGCCCTTGGCCTTGGCTGCGGCGATGATGTCGTCGGCCTCGGCCTTGCGCGTCGTCATGGTCTTGTTAAAGTGCACGTGCTTGCCCGCCTCGATGGCCTTCATCCCCTGCTCATAGTGCAGGCCGATGGGCGTGGCCAGCACCACCATATCCAGATCGCCCTCCTTGAGCATCTGGTCATAGTCCTCGTACCACAGAGGCAGATTGTACTTGGCTGCGGTGGCTGCGGCGCGGCCGGGCACCACGTCCATCACCGCGCGAAACTCGATCTGGTCGGTGATATCGGGCTGCGCCAGGTGCGGGATCAGCCCGCGCTGCGCCACACTGCCACACCCCGCCAGGCCAACACGAACCCGATCGGACATAACCACACCTCCCTCGGCATGATGAGCGCAGCATAGCGCACCCGTTCGGCATGGTCAATGGCAGCGCCTTACCGCCCGGCCATTGGGCTTGCTCAGGCGCTGCCCCCTGGCCTATACTCGCCTCATCAAGCCTCGGTCGAGGCCCTAGACATCGATCGGCGACGCCATGACTCACGGAAGGAGCTCACTATGCCTAGACGACTGATCTGTACCGCGCCGGGCGCGCTCGCCTGGCAAGAAGTTGTGTTGCCGCCCCTGGGCCCAACTGAGGTGCGCATCCGACCAGAGCACGCCGCCGCCAAACACGGCACCGAGATGGCCTTTTTCAAGGGCTATGCTGTCGCTCGCGGACGCTACGACCCCGAGCTGCAGATCTTTGAACCAGTCGCCGATGCCCGCGAGCTCTATCCCTTTGCCGTGGGCAACATGGTCGTCGGCATCGTCGAAGAGGTGGGCGCTGCTGTATCGCGCCTCCAAGTGGGAGACCGCGTCTGCGTGTACTCGGGCTTTGCCGACACGGTCATCCGCGACGAGAAGCACTGCTGGCCGATGCCCGCGGGCATGCCCTGGCAGACGGCGGTCTGCCTCGATCCGGCTGAGTTTGCCCTGGGCGCGGTGCGCGATGGCCATGTGCGCCTGGGAGACAATGTCGCCCTCTTTGGCCTGGGAGCCATCGGCCTGGTCGTCGTGCAGCTCCTGAAGCTCGCCGGCGCTCGGCAGATCGTGGCCCTCGACCCCCTGCCCTCTCGGCGCGAGATCGCCCTCGAGCTGGGCGCTACGTTGGCGCTCGACCCCACCGCGTGCGACGCTGGGCGCGAACTGAAATTGGCCACCGGCAAGCGCGGGGTGGATGTGGCGATCGAGTATAGCGGCTCGCTCGCCGCCTTCCAGTCGGCCTTGCGTGGCGTGGCCTATGGCGGCATCATCGTCATGGGTGCCTTCCATCCCGCCTATGGCCCCGGCCTCGACCTCGGCGGCGAGGCGCATC
>JBDKSN010000018.1:0-9820 GCA_039680625.1 Anaerolineales bacterium
ACCCAGTCGAGGGCGCCAGAATGTGCTGGCGTTCTCGTTTCATGCAACCTAGCAGGCGGTTGCTGTGTCTTATCAAAAAGTTGAGTGTGGACCCCAAGGAGGATGGAGATGCCCTCAGTTGCCGTCGTCGTGGATAGCACCGTTGGGATGAGCGCGGACTATGCTGCCGAGCACGGCGTGCCGATCGTCCCACTCACCATCCAGATGCAGGGGCAGACGCTGCGCGAGAACGTGGACATCACCCCCGATCAGTTCTATGCACAGCTGCCCAACTGTTCGCCGTTGCCGACCACGTCTCAGCCCTCGGCCGGCGACTTTGGCCGGGCCTACCAGTTTCTGAAGGATGCCGGCTACTCGGGCATCGTCTCGGTACACCTCTCGTCGGGCATCAGCGGCACGTGTGCCTCGGCCCAGCTCGGTGCGCAAGAGGTCGCCATCCCCGTGGAAGTGATCGACACGACCTGCGCCGCATCGGCCAGCCTCTTTGCTGCCGAGGCCGCCGTGCGCGCGGCCGAGAGTGGCGCTGACCTGGCCACAGTGGCGGCGTTGGCTCGCCGCGTAGCCGAGGGCCAGCACACGGTCTTTGCGGTGGATACCCTGGAATACCTGTACAAAGGCGGGCGCATCGGCGGGGCAGCGGCGCTCGTCGGCTCGGTGCTCCAGTTCAAGCCACTGCTCCACTTTGTCGATGGCAAGATCACCGCCCTAGAACGGGTGCGCACCTCTTCCCGAGCGCTACAGCGCAGCGTAGAGGTGATGGTCGACTGGGTGGGGGCCAACACGCCCGTGTTGGCGCGCGTGATCCATGCGGCAGCCCCTGAGCGTGCGCAGCAGCTGGCCGACCTGGCCCGTCAGTCACTCAACATCAGCGAGCTACGCATTGGCGACGTGCCGCCGGTGTTGGGCACTCACGTGGGTCCGGGCACGGCTTCGCTGTGCTGCGTGCCCATCGAGCTCACTCAGCTCTAGGCGAGCCGTTTAGCGCGGCCCAGAGTGCTTTCGGGCGCATCGAGATCCGGGAAGGGTCTGGATGCGCCCTCTTGTTGGCGACCGGTTCCATTCCGCGCTGGGGTACCCTCCTAGATCCGTCCTCCTGGAGGCGTAGCGAACAGCACGAAAGTGGTGTTATCATGTGCACAATGGCCCCAGGAGGACCGAGATGTCGCGGATCGCTGTCGTCACCGACAGTTCAGCGGGTGTGGATCAGGCGTGGGCGGCGGAACATGGCGTGTGGATCGTTCCCCTCTTGTTGGAGATGGACGGGCAGACTTTCCGCGACGGCATCGACATCAGCAATGAGCGTTTCTACGAGGTGTTGCCCACCTGTGCCCGCCCCCCTCAGACGTCGCAGGCGCGGCTTGGCGACCTCCTCCAACTCTACCAGAGCCTCCAAGCGGCTGGTTACGAGGGCATCGTGGCCGCCTTCTTGTCCTCGGGGATCAGCAACACCTTCGCTACGGCCGAGGTAGCGGCCAGGGAAGTGGATATCCCGGTCGAAGTGGTCGACACGCTCTGCACCGCCTCGGCGACGCTTTTCTGTGTCGAGACGGCGGTGCGGGCGATCGCCCAAGGCGCCAACCTGGCCGAGGTGGCCGAGATCACGCGGCGAGTGGCCGTAGAGGCGCGCTCGATCTTTGCTGTCGACACCCTCGACTATCTGGTCCGGGGAGGACGCCTCAGCGCGACTGCCGCGCTGGTAGGCTCGATGCTGCAACTCAAGCCGCTGTTGGGCTTTGTCGACGGCAAGATCGTGGTGCTCGAGCGCGTGCGCACTTCGTCGCGGGCGGTGCGCCGCCAGGTAGAGGTGATGGCTCAGTGGGTTGGCGCTGACACGCCCGTGATTGCGCGGGTAGTACGCGGCGCTTCTCCGGAATACGCGGAGCAACTGCGAACACTGGCCCTCGAGCAGCTCCAGGTCGTCGAGATGCGCAGCGGCTATGTGCCCGCTATCCTCGGCGCGCACACCGGGCCGAGCATCTATTCGCTCTGCTGCCTACCCGTGAAGTATGCCTTGCTCTAGCGAGTGACGTCTGGCCGACCGCGGGTGTGGGCCAGGTGCATGAAGGAGCGCATCGAGATCTCCCCCTGTTCTCGATGCGCTCTTCTTCGCGATAGCCAGCGGGCAATGCGACCTAACGGCAACCTGCGTAAACTCATCCCCCTGGGGCCGAGCCCATATGGTATACTATGCGCAGGTGCCCAAAGGAGGACGAGATGTTGCCGATCGCTGTGGTCACCGACAGTTCAGCGGGTGTGGATCAGGCGTGGGCGGCAGAGCACGATGCGTGGATCATCCCTCTGCTCCTGGAGATCGACGGCAAGATCCTGCGCGACGGCATCGATATCACCGATGAGCGATTCTTCGAGTTGTTGCCCACGTTCTCGCAGCTACCTAACACGCTTGAATCACCTACCAGCCAGGTTCTACAGCTCTTCCGTGCCCTCGAGAAGGCTGGCTACGAAGGCATCCTGTGCGTCCATCTATCCTCAAAGGTCAGCAACATGTGCGCTACGGCCCGTTTGGCAGCCAGAGGCGTCAGCATCCCCGTCGAAGTGGTCGATACGCTCGCCACGTCGTCGGCGACGCTGCTTTGTGTCGAGACGGCGGTTCGCGCGATCGCCCGCGGTGCCAGACTGACCGAAGCGGCTGAGATCGTGCGGCGCGCCGCTGAAGAGGCGCGCACGGTGTTTGCCGTCGACACCCTCGACTACATATATCAGAGGGGGCACCTCAATGCTGCCGAGGCGTTGGTAGGCTCGGTGCTCCAGTTCAAGCCGTTGCTCGGTTTTGTCGGTGGCGAGGTCAGGCTGCTCGAGCGCGTGCGCACTTCTGCGCGGGTGATACAGCGCTCGGTAGAGATGATGCTCGAGTGGCTCGGCGCCGACACGCCGGTGTTGGCGCGGGTAGTACATGGCGTCTCTGAGGAGCAGGCAGAGCAGCTACGTCTGTTGGCCCTCGAAGAGCTACGGATCGTGGAGATGCGCACCGGCCATGTACCCGCCATCGTCGGCGCACACGCCGGGCCGAGCGTGTATTCGCTGTGCTGCCTACCGACAAAGTACGCCGAGCTCTAGGGGAGCATGGTCACGTGCACGTCGCCAGGCAGGGCGAGGCCTGCGGCCACCTCGATGGCCTTGGCCATGGCCGAGGGGATGGGGCAGGCGACGTGCACCCGCGCCGCGCCCGCGGCCTGATAGAGCGTCGTCTCCTGGATTGGCCGCCGCAGCAGCTCGAGGGCAGACACCTGCGTCAAAGCCTCCCCGAGCCGTTGGATTTGCGGGCAGGTTGAGCGCACAACGAGGCAGACGTTGAGGGCCTCGTCGGCGGTGGCCTCGATCTCGGCAGTGAACCCGCACACTCCCGGCTGCACCCGCACGGTGACCACTGTCCCCCACCTCCGTTCACGTTCCCCTGAGCATAGTGCGGGTAACCCCGTTGCGCCAAACCGGAATCCGGGCTACTAGAGGGCGCATTGACACGCCGAGCGTGGCCGCCTATCATGCGGGCCATCTGCACGGGGAGGTGCTCATGCTGGACGATTGGCTGCGCCGCATCTCGCGTGGCTTCCTCGATCCCATTGCTGGCTGGCTATGCCGCCTCGGCTTGACGGCCAACACGGTCACGGCCATTGGTGGGCTGTTGAACGTCATCGTTGGCGTGCTGATCGCCCTGGGCCATCTCTCACTGGGGGGGTGGCTCCTCATCGTCGCTGCGGGGTTCGATGCGGTCGACGGCACCATGGCGCGCAAGCTCAATCGGCCGACCCGCTTTGGCGCGTTTTTCGACTCGACGGTCGACCGCGTCTCTGAGACGGCCATCTTTGGTGGCCTGCTCTGGCACTATGCCAGCCAAGGGGAGCCCATGAACGCGCTGCTCTCGTTTGCTGCGTTGGCTGGCTCGCTCCTGGTGAGCTACACACGTGCGCGGGCCGAGGGCCTGGGCATCGAATGCAAGGTGGGCTGGTTCACGCGCGTCGAGCGCAGCATCGTGATCATCGCTGCGCTGATCTTGGGCCTGGTGCCCTATGCGCTCTGGCTGCTGGCCGTGGGCACCTGGTTCACCACCGGGCAGCGCGTGTGGCACGTGTATCGCGTCGTGCGCGATGAGCCGCTGACGCAGTAGGCCAAATTGGCGGTTACGCGGCTTTGTGGTAGTATGGCAGCGTCATGGTGGGCGTAGCCGAGTGGCTAAGGCATCTGGTTGTGGCCCAGAAGACCGTGGGTTCGAATCCCACCGCTCACCCTCTCGCCCCGGAGAAGAGTCGTCATCGGCACTCTCTCCGGGGTTTTGTATTGCCTTTGGCTGCTGGGTAGCCCGGCATCTCGTACAAGCCATGCGCCTCGAAGGCGGTGCGGGGTCAGTGGCCGGAGCGTGGCGAGGCACCTGTGTGCCCTTTGCTCGGTGCGGGTGCATCGGCTATGCTGTGAGCGCGTCTGACGCCGCAACCCTGTGGAGAGAGAGCCATGACCGTGAAACGCTACGCCCAGGTAGGCCTGGGTGGCCGCTCGTTGATGTACACTGCCGCGATCTTGGGGCCATACCGCGACACGTCGGCTTTGGTGGGCCTGTGCGACCTCAACCCAGGGCGCGTCGCCCTGCGCCAGCGCTGGGTTGAGGAGCATGGCGGTGGCGAGGTGCCCGGCTATGCGCATACCGCTTTCGAGCGCATGATCGCCGAGACTCGCCCCGACACCGTGATCGTCACCACCAAGGACTGCACGCACGATGCGTACATCTGCCGCGCCCTCGAGCTGGGCTGCGACGTGATTACGGAAAAGCCTCTGACCACCGATGCCGCCAAGTGCCAGCGCATCATCGACACCCAGCGGCGCACCGGCAAAGAGATCCGGGTCACCTTCAACTATCGCTATTCGCCGCCTCGCACCCAGGTCAAAGAGTTGCTCATGTCTGGCGTGATCGGCGATGTGCTCTCGGTCGATTTCCACTGGATGCTCGATACTTACCACGGCGCCGACTATTTCCGGCGCTGGCATCGCAACAAGGTCAACTCGGGCAGCCTGCTGGTGCACAAGGCCACCCATCACTTTGACTTGATGAACTGGTGGCTCTCGTCGGTGCCCGAGACCGTCTCGGCGATGGGCCAGCGGCGCTTCTATACGCCCAAACAGGCCGAGCGCTATGGCCTCACCCGCCGCACCGAGCGCTGCCTCGACTGCCCTGAGGCGGGCTGCCCCTTTCGCCTCGACCTGCGCTCGTCGCCCGAGCTCGCCGCGCTCTACCTCGGGAATGAGGCATACGACGGCTACTATCGTGACCGCTGCGTGTTCTCAGCCGACACCGACATCTATGACACGATGAACGTGCTGGTGAGCTATGCCTCGGGCGCCAAGATGAGCTACTCGCTCAATGCCTTTACGCCTTGGGAGGGCTATATCGTCGTTTTCAACGGCTCCAAGGGGCGCCTCGAGCACAAGTGTGAAGAGACGGTCTATATCAACGGCGATGGCTCGGTGCCGGGCGAGATCAAGCCTGAGGGCACCACCATCCGCGTGTACCCGCATTTCGGCTCGGGCTATGCCGTGCCCGTGTGGCAGGCCGAAGGGGGGCACGGAGGGGGCGATGCGCTGTTGCTCGAAGACATCTTTGCCGCAGAGCGACGCCCCGACCGCTATCTGCGCGCCGCCGATCAGCGCGCGGGTGCTTATTCGATCCTCACGGGTGTGGCCGCCAGCCGCTCGATCGCCAGCGGCCAGCTGGTGCACATCGTCGACCTGGTGCACGACATCGGCCTGCCCGACTATCCGCCGATGCCCTCGCCCAACGAGCCGATCGCGCTCGCTGTACGCGCTCAACGGGTCGCCGCCGAGGATGTCGGTCGCATTCAGGCAGAGCGTGATGGGGTTTGAGCAGGAGGAGATGGCCGCACGCGGCACCCAGCCCGGCGGCACCTGTGTGAATGATCGTGTTCAACGGAGTGCAAGGAGGCATGATTGTGAAGCAGATCAATGACTGGGAGAATCCACAGGTCGTGGGCCGCAACAAGGAACCTGGGCATGCCACGCTGCTGCCTTTTGCGGATGTCGCCAGCGCCCAACAGGGCGACTGGGCCGGTTCGCCCTGGTATCGGTCGCTCGATGGTGAATGGGATTTTCACTTTGCCCGAAACCCCGGCGAGGCGCCGACGGCCTTTGCCTCGCTCACAGATGACCTCTCGGGCTGGCACAAGATCCCCGTGCCCGGCGACTGGCAGATGTATGGCTATGGCGTGCCTGTGTATGTCAATGTGCAGTATCCCTTCCCGCCGGATGATGTGCCCAATGTGCCCTATGACAGCAACGAGGTGGGTACCTATCGCACCACCTTCGAGCTGCCGGCCGACTGGGCGGGCATGAGGGTCTATGTCGTCTTTGGCGCCGTCGAGTCGGCGTTCTACGCCTATGTGAACGGCCAGCAAGTGGG
This sequence comes from Anaerolineales bacterium, assembly GCA_039680625.1. Lineage (GTDB taxonomy): Bacteria > Chloroflexota > Anaerolineae > UBA1429 > UBA1429 > JAAYDS01. The sequence goes on from JBDKSN010000018.1 coordinate 6,422, forward strand.
CTATAGCCAGGATAGCCACCTGCCTGCCGAGTTCGACATCACCGACTACATACGGCCGGGCACCAACGTGCTCGCGGCGCAGGTCTATCGCTGGTCTGATGCGGTGTATCTCGAGGACCAAGACCATTGGCGCCTGGCGGGCATCCATCGCAGCGTGTATCTCTATGCGACGCCGCAGGTGCACATCAGCGATTTCTCGGTGAACACCGACCTCGACGCCGCCTATCGCGACGCCACGCTGCGTGTGCGCGTGACCGTGACCAACAAGGGCCACGAGCCAGCCAAGGGCCTGACGGTGCAGGCGCGCCTGCTCGACGCCACTGGCCAGGACGCGATTGCCCCGCAAGCGGCGCCTTTGGTGGTGGCTGCGGCGGGCAAGGCCGAGCTCTCGCTCAGCGCGCCCATCGCTAACCCGCGCAAGTGGACGGCCGAGACGCCCTATCTCTATCGCCTGTTGCTCTCGTTACAAGACCCGTGTGGCGAGCCGGTCGAGGTCGAGACCTGCCGTGTGGGCTTTCGCAAGGTCGAGATCGCCGATGGCCAGCTCTTGGTCAATGGCGTCTCGATCAAGATCCAGGGGGTCAACCGGCACGAGCACGATGCCGACACGGGCAAGGTCGTCCCTTATGCCTCGATGGTGCAAGACATCCAGTTGATGAAACAGCACAACATCAACACCGTGCGCACGAGCCATTACCCCAACGACCCGCGCTGGCTCGACCTGTGCGACGAATATGGCCTCTTTGTCATCGACGAGGGCAACCTCGAATCGCACGGGCTGTGGTCCAAGCCGAGTCTCGACCCGCAGTGGCGCACCGCGTTCATGGAGCGGGTGGTGCGCATGGTGCAGCGCGACAGGAATCACCCTTCGGTGATCATCTGGTCGCTGGGCAACGAATCGGGCTATGGCCCCAACCACGCGGCGCAGGCCGACTGGGTGCACGCCAACGATCCCTCGCGGCCAGTGCATTATGAGTCAGGCTTCAAGGCGCCCGAGCTGGATATCGTTTCGCGCATGTACCCGACCGTAGAGTACATCGTCGAGCTGGCCGAGGATGATGACCCGCGGCCGGTGTTCATGTGCGAGTATGCCCATGCCATGGGCAACAGCTGTGGCAACCTGAAAGAGTACTGGGAGGCCATCGAGAGCCACAAGAAGCTCATCGGCGGCTGCATTTGGGACTGGGTTGACCAGGGCCTGCGCCGTCGCGAGCCAGATGGCACCGAATGGTGGGCCTATGGCGGCGATTTTGGTCCGGGGCCCAATGACGGCAGCTTTTGCTGCAATGGCCTGGTCGGCCCTGACCGGCTGGTGCACCCCAGTCTGATCGAGTACAAAGAGATCTTGCGGCCGGTGGTGGTCGAGGCGATCGATGTGAATGCCGGGCGCTTTCGCGCGCGCAACAAGCGCTTTTTCGCCGACACCGGCGACCTCGCGGCCTCGTGGGAGCTGACGGAGGATGGTGTGGTGATCCAGTCGGGCGAGCTGGCCGCGATGGTCATCCCCGCGGGCGAGCGAGAGGCGTTCACGGTGCCCTATGCACCTGTGACGCCCAAGGCCGGCGCCGAATACTGGCTCACGGTGACCTTCCGGCTGGCACAAGATACGCTTTGGGCCCAGGCGGGCCACGTGGTCGGCTGGGATCAGTTCAAACTGCCCGTCTCTGCGCCGCCACGTGCCGCGTACGACATGCCCGAGTTGGTCTGCACCGAGAGCCCCGAGGCGATCACGCTGAGCGCCGAGGGCTTTAGTGCGACCTTCTCTCGCCAGACGGGCACGATGACTTCGTTCATCCGTGCCGGCCGAGAGCTGCTCGACAGCGCGCCGCGCCTCAACCTTGGGCGCGCGCCCACTGAGAACGACAAGGGTGGCTGGCAGATGCCGATGGAGGCCGTGTGGCGCCGGGCGGGCTACGACCGCATGCACCACGTGGTTCGCCGGGTAGAGGCCGAGCGTGTCTCGCCGCAGGCCGTGCGCGTCAAGGTGGCCTTTGGTGCACATCATCCCGAGCGCACCGAGGGCTTTGCCTGCCGCTACATCTATACGGTGTTTGGCAGCGGAGACATCGTGGTCGATACCTCTATCGATCCGTTCAGCCAGCGGCCGCCGCTCCCGCGCTTGGGCCTCGAGATGCGGCTCAAGGCGGGCTACGACACCATGACTTGGCTCGGCGGCGGGCCGCACGAGTGCTACATCGATCGCAAGGCGAGCTCACGAGTGGGCCTCTACAGCGGCACCGTCGACCAGCAATACGTGCCCTACGTCGTGCCGCAAGAGAACGGCAACAAGGTCGACGTGCGTTGGCTCGCCCTGACCGACGACACGGGCGCTGGCCTGTTGGCGGTGGCCGAGCCGACCATGGAGGCCAGCGCGCATCACTACACCACCGAGAACCTCACCGTGGCCAACCACTTGCACGAGTTGCGCTGGCAGCCCGAGGTGACGGTCAATCTCGACTATCGGCAATGCGGCCTGGGTGGCGCGAGCTGCGGCCCCGGCACGCGACCCGAGTACCTGCTCCCGGCCGACGCGCGCACCTTCCGCGTGCGGCTGCGGGGCCTCGCGGCGGGAGAGGATCCCGCGCTGTTGGCGCGACAAGAGCTGCCCGCCGCGGAGTAGCCTCGGTCGGGCTTGTCGCTCGAGGAAGAGCTTTTGGGCCGCCAGTGGGGCTTCGCTGGCGGCCCAAGTTGGTTCACGGTGCAGGCTAGCCTAGAATCAAAGGGTGAACGTCCTCTCCGCTGTACAGGATCGGGTGCGTGAGGCGCTGCGCGCCGCAGGCCAACCTGCCGCGGGCGGCGCGTTGGTTGTGGCGGTCTCTGGCGGCGCAGACTCGCTGTGCCTGCTCCATGCCCTGCACGCCCTGGCGCCCGAGCTGGGCTATCGTCTGCAGGTGGCCCATCTCGACCACGGCTTGCGAGCGGCTGCCGCGGAGGATGCTGCCTGGGTGGCCGCCCTGTGCGCCCGCTGGGGGTTACCCTGTACTGTGGGCCAGGCCCAAGTGCGCGCCCTAGCCGAGGCCGAGGGGCGCTCGCTCGAAGAAGCGGCACGCCTGGCGCGCTATCGCTTCTTGGCTCGAGTGGCGCTGCGAGTGGGCGCGCGGGCGGTGGCCGTGGGGCACACCGCCGACGACCAGGCCGAGACGCTGTTGTTGCATCTGGTGCGCGGCGCTGGCCTGACGGGCCTCGTGGGCATGGCGCCGGCCGCGCCGTGGCCCCTGCCCGAGGATGTCGCGAGCGCCGCTCTCACGTTGCTGCGCCCGCTGTTGGCTGTGAGCCGGCAAGACACGGTGAGCTATTGCGCCGCTCTCGGGCTGACTCCCCGCAAGGATGAGACCAACGCAGACCCGGCCTATACGCGCAACCGCCTGCGTCTAGAGCTGCTGCCCGTGCTGCGCGAGC